>WRLB01000121.1 GCA_009777815.1 Bacteroidota bacterium | reverse complement strand
ATAATAGTTCATATACCTTTACTATTTCAGGTAATAGAACGCTCGTAGGTCGCTTCGAACAGAAACCACCCGCCCACATCAAAAAAGTAGTAGTTAAAAAAGGTAAAGTAAGAATTAAGCCAATACCATAAAAGGTGCAAAACAATTATTTAACACGGGGGCAAGCCCCCGTGTTTTGTTTTTTTTTGTGAATGACGTTGTCTTTTAAATTTCTTATAGACTCCATAATGCAAGATTTTTTATTTTACTATTTCGTGAAAAAACGTTATTTTGTGAGAAATGAATGTAGAAATAAATATAAATAAAATTGTTAAAAGTAAAAATCGAAAAACTATTAAAATGGAAGTGGCTAATGATGGATTTGTTACTTTGAAAGCACCTTTATACTTTACTAACGAGGATATTAAAGAATTTTTAGAAGAAAATTATTTTTGGCTAAAAAAAACTCTTTATAAAATACATTCACAACCAATCTTTACTCGTAAATATGAAGAAAACGAAGAGTTTATGTTTTTGGGAAAGAACTATTTACTACATATAATTGATAAGGATTATCCCAAATTTAAATTTGATGGCGAGCAATTTATTATTTCGAAAAATTCTATCCTGTCAGCAAAAATTTATTTTGAAAACTTTTATAAAACTAAAGCCAAAAAAATTATTAAAGCAAGAGTAATAGATATTGCTTCTAAACTAAATATTAAATTTAATAATATTAGAGTTACATCTGCTGGGAGTAGATGGGGATCATGTAATAGTTATGGGAATGTTAATTTTAGTTGGCGACTTATTATGGCTACCCCAGATGCTATTGATTATGTTATTATTCATGAATTTTGCCATTTATATGAATTTAACCATTCACCAAAGTTTTGGGAACTTGTAGAAAAAATTATGCCTGATTATAAAGTTCATAAAAAATGGCTTACCGATAATTCAAAATATATGATACTATAAAATAGATTCTGCTAACCTAATTTGAGGTAAAATGTTTCAAGCATTTGCAAAAAGCAAATGCAATACCTCACGGCAGTTCGCTGTGTCTGTAATACCAATTTATTTCTACATTAACTGATTTTAGTAAGCAGATTCCATATCAAGCACGGAATAACATTTTAGCAGCCCTAAACTACTTCAACATCTGAAAGAAATCGTTGCCTTTATCATCAACTAATATAAATGCAGGAAAATCTACAACTTCAATTTTCCAAATCGCCTCCATACCAAGTTCAGGATAATCTAAACATTCTACTTTTTTAATGTTGTTTTGTGCTAATATAGCAGCAGGACCACCAATAGAACCTAAATAAAAACCACCATATTTTTTGCACGCATCAGTCACTTGCTGTGTGCGATTGCCCTTTGCTAACATAATCATAGAGCCACCTTTAGATTGGAATAAATCAACATAACTATCCATTCTACCTGCTGTAGTAGGACCAAATGAACCTGATGCCATTCCTTGTGGTGTTTTCGCTGGACCTGCATAATATATAGGATGGTCTTTCATATATTGCGGTAGGTCTTGACCGCTATCTAATAGTTCTTTTAATTTTGCGTGTGCTATATCTCTGCCGACAATTATTGTGCCTGTAAGCAATAACAACGTAGCAACTGGATGTTTAGAAAGTTCAGCAAGTGTTTCCTGCATCGGCTTATTAATGTTCAATTTAATAGCACTTTCTATATTTTGCTTACGTAGTTCTTTTGGTATATATTGACTTACATTTTTTTCTAATTTTTCAATCCAAATTCCGTCAGCATTAATTTTTGCTTTCATATTTCTATCAGCCGAACATGATAAAGCCATACCAACAAAACAAGATGCACCGTGTCGTGATAACCGCACAACTCTTATGTCGTGAGCAAAATGTTTTCCGCCAAATTGTGCCCCGAATCCTATTTTTTGTGCTGCTTTTAACAACTTTTCTTCTAATTCTATATCTCTAAATGCTTGACCTAATTCGTTCCCTTCAGTTGGAAGTTCGTCATAGTATTTAGTAGAAGCAAGTTTAACAGTTTTCATACACGCATCAGCAGAAGTGCCACCAATAACAAATGCAATATGATAAGGCGGACAAGCAGCAGTGCCGAGCGTTTTCATTTTTTCTGTTAAAAACTCCTCTAACCTTGCAGGATTTAATAATGCTTTTGTTTCTTGGAACAAATAGGATTTATTAGCACTTCCGCCTCCTTTTGCCATAAACAAAAACTTATATTCATTACCTTCAGTTGCGATTATATCTATTTGAGCGGGCAGGTTTGTTTCTGTATTTACTTCATCATACATATTTAACGCTGCATTTTGCGAATATCTAAAATTTTCTGTTGTATATGCTTGATATATGCCTTTAGATATTGCTTCTTCATCATTAGTGTTTGTCCATACTTGCTGACCTTTTTGAGCATATACGATTGCTGTTCCTGTGTCTTGACAGAAAGGAAGAACACCTTTTGCAGAAATTTCAGCATTAAGAAGCATTGTTAAAGCGACATATTTATCTGACTGGCTTGCCTCTGGGTCTGATAATATGTTTGCTACTTGTTTTTGATGTTCGGGTCTTAAAAAGAAAGAACATTCACGCATTGCAGTTTTAGTTAAAATAGTTAAAACTTCGGGTTGTAGTTTTAATATTTTTTTTCCTTCGAACTCTCCTACAGATATATAGTTTCTTGCTTTTGTAAGAAGTTCATATTCGGTTTTGTCTTCGCCGACATTGAATGGATTTTGATATTGAAATTCTTTAGCCATAATTTTTTAAATAATAAGCATACAAAAATAAGGTTTTTTTTGAAAAAAATCATAATTATATACAAAAAAATCAAAACAACATTTTTTTTTAATATTTTTATTATTTTGCACTTTTATTTTTAAACTAATGGTTGTAAATATGAAAAGATTGATGGCGAATGCCTTTCTTTTGCTTGCGTTTTTATTCGTAAGCGTATCGGTAAATGCTCAATATAA
>WRLB01000120.1 GCA_009777815.1 Bacteroidota bacterium | reverse complement strand
AGAATAAAAACAATTATATCAGAAAATTAGACACTTGGTATAAAAGCAATTACCTTAAAAATGGGCTGTATGCCATAATGTTGCTGTTGTTTTTCGTGTTTAATGGCTGTAAAAATGTTACTGAACCTGAGGATGAAGTATGGGATATTGAAAACTATATGTTTGATAATCCAAAAGAAAATTTCGATAGCATTCCTTTTGATGATTTATCTTTTTTAGAAGGCAAAAATCTTTTAGGAAAAGTAGCAAATACTTTCCAAGCAGATAATGTAGTTGATTTATCAAGTAAAATGCCACCTGTTGGCGACCAAAATCCTCTTAATTCTTGCGTTAGTTGGGCACTTGGATACACTATTCAATCTTATCTTCTGAAGGTTTATCGTAATTATTATTCAAATTGGACTACCAGCATTTTAATGTCTCCTTCTTATATGCATTATCATATAAGAGAATGTTCGCAAGATTTGTGTAATTCTTCTGTTATAGAAGGATTAATCTTTCTGCGAACTACGGGCATTTGTTCTATGGAAGATAAGCCATACAATAGAACAGAATGTAACAATGCACCAACTCAACAACAAAATACTAATGCTGCAAAGAATAAAATATCATCTTCTAAACGTATTAGATTTGAAGACATACAGAAATGTATTTCAAAAGGATACCCTGTGGCTGCTGGTGTGCCTGTTTATGATGGGCAAGGTAGTTTTAAATTTCCTTCTCCATCTGCTGACGGATTAAAGTATATTTGGGATAAAAATGAAGGTAAATTTATAGGATGGCATAGGGTAGTTATCGTAGGATATGATGATGACAATAAACTTTTTAAAATACAGAACTCTTGGGGAACTAATTATGGTTATAAAGGTTTTGTTTGGGCAACATATAGTATTTTAAAAAATGAAAACAATGATTTTTTTATTATTGATTTTGACCCTGTTCCCGATGAACCTAATTTAATCCTTACACATAATGGTGCATCAAGTAATGTAACTATAACTATTAATGGGTTCGAAGTTATAAGCGGAATTTCTATACTGAATCCTGATATTGATATTAAATTTAGGGTGCTACCTGACGATGGTTATATTGTAAATAGTGTGACTTATAAAGTAGGACCAGGCACAAACTATACTAAAATTACAGATGTAAATGGTATTTATACAATACCTGCCAATGTTATAACAAATCATATAGACATCGCTGTGCTTTCAAGTAAAGATGCCCCGAAAGAACCTTATTTAGAAGTGTCGCCGACAACTTTAAATTTCGCAAATACAATAATAGGTTCCGGCGAAAATAAATCCGTGAATGTAAAAAATACCGGAACAGCCGACCTTGTGGTTTCGGTCCAATGCAGTAATACGGATGTGTTTCCGTGTCTTATGGAATACGAAAACGTGCCAATACCACCCGGCGAAACCAGAATGCTTGCTGTTAGATTTGCACCACAGGAAGCAAAAGTTTATAATGAAACTATAACTATTAAAGGCACAAACTCTAATCAAGAAGTAAAAGTTCAATGTATGGGCATCGGTATGAACGACCCGAATGAACCCGTAAATTTAAACGCAGGATTAGTTGCTTGGTATCCGCTTGATGGAAATGCAAACGATAAAAGCGGTTTAGGAAATCACGGCGTAAATTACGGAGCAGAATTTGTAACAGGCAGAAAAGGACAAGCATGTCAGTTTAATTCAGCCGAAGGTAAGTATATAAGTATATTAAATAATACATTTTTAATGTTCAACTCTGAAATAACAATATCATTATGGTATTGGGCGGAATCACTTCCACCCGAATGGAGACATAGATTAACAAGTAAAGGAGATGTATCATTATATTTAGAAACAAATTCATATTGTTTTGGATTTTTTAATTGGCCAAATGCTAATGGTTATAATGATAATTATAGATTAACTACGGTGCAAAAACCACAATCGGGGCAATGGACAAATATAGTTGTTATTTATTCTTCGTCTGAAGGAAGTAAAATTTATGTAAATGGTGAACTTATTGCTGCTACTGGACAAGTTCAGTTCAGTACTACATATGTCCTAAATGGCTCTGATAATATAACATTGGGTGGAACAACCCCCCCATATAATGCAAGAAAATCATTTAGTTATCTATTAGACGATGTTAGAATATATAACCGTGCCTTAAATAAGAGCGAAGTAGAAGCCCTTTATAAAGAATAAAAAACACATCACACAAAACCACAAAAGCGAGCATAAAATGTGTTCGCTTTTTTTTTGTGTGTAGAGATTCCGAAACGAGTTCGGAATGACGCTTTTTATTAATTGTCATTCCGTGCTTGGTATATGTCATATAATGATATAAACACACATCATATTTTTAATCGAACCTGTATCTTATTTCGAGTTCCTTTGTGATTTGGTTCCAAGATAGAAAGGCGAAAAAACCCTCATTAAAAAAAGCGTAAAATATTATTTTACAATTATAAACCTACTGCCTTTGGCAGTAGGTTTTTTTATATGGTGTTAAAAATGTTATGCTGAACTTGTTTCTGTATGGCAGGAAAACATATAAAATTTGTTTTTTTTAAATATTTTTTTGTATTTTTGTAATCTGTTATTTATACTTTTAACAAAAAGCAGTGAAATATAAATAAATTTATTTCTTGTTCTTGAAATATCGACAATTTCAAAACTATCAAGAATAAAACCATAAGGGCTCGCGGCTCCTAGCGTGGGTTTTACTTTATTTGATAGTTGGTAGTCGATAACCTCAAGAACAAATAAAAACAATAAGCACACGCTTTCTTGTTTTTTAAACTTTGTAATTATTAAAAATTATATATATTAAAAATTATGACACGCTTTAAAAATGTAAGAAGCACAATAGATGGTGCTTCAAGAACAGTTGAGGTTGCTCCTGTTCGTCCTGCATATGTAATTAACGCCGAAACGATTATGCAGAGTATAGTAGGCAACGAGAATAAAAACAATTATATCAGAAAATTAGACACTTGGTATAAAAGCAATTATCTCAAAAATGGACTGTATGCCATAATGTTGCTG
>WRLB01000119.1 GCA_009777815.1 Bacteroidota bacterium | reverse complement strand
AACCCCCCCCCCAAAGGGTTTTGTAAAAAAAATTCAAAAAGAAATTTAGTAAAAACCCCCCCCCGGGGGGGGGGGGGATTTCTACTACAAGCCGTGTAGTAGTTCAGAATCCACGATATCGCATTTTGCCTGCCATTGCGATAGTTTAAAATTAATATTTTTAAGCATACTTGCTGTAGTGTTCCTCGCAGCAACAAGTTGTATGGAAGATGGCGGATATGAAGCATTACCACTTCCTCCAGTATATTCCAGTATTGATGATGCTATTCCTTCAGAATATTTAAGAACTATAGAAGGATGGATGGCTATCTACAGAGGAACAACCCCACCAAATGTAGTTGGCTGGTATATTGATGATTCAAGATATATCAAAGAATCTACTATACCCGGCGACAAGGGATTAAAAGGTATGAATTTTTTATTTGCGTTTTTTGAGCAATATAAAAATAATGCTATCTCTTATGACGCTGTAGAACTAAACCAATATAATACTATTATGTCTTATGAAGAAGGCACGGGTAGTATTTCGGGGAGCGGGAGCAATTTCACGGCTTACTTTATCACAAAAAGCATACAAGAAAATGCTGAATCAGAAATTGCAGTGATAATGTCGGGAACTAAAACACCAGCAGGAATCCAAAATTATACTTATGCATTTCTGATGTTAAATAAGTATGACCCGCTAAACACATTAGTTCCTATTGGAACAATTAGAGTTTTACATAACTCCAACTTTTTAGCAAAAAACACTAGCCCATCAGATTGGGGAATGGCTAAAGCAAAAAAAAGTTTAGCAAAAAATGCTACTTGGAATAACGGCAAAGGCAAAGAAGCGTTTGCAAACCAAGAATTTAATAGTATTGCTAATGAATTGAATTCATTTGTTATGGGTGCAAAGACACCTAACAATCTAAATAATTCAATTATAATGTTACCACAATTAATAAAAGGAGGTCAATAGTGAAAAATCTGTTTCTTCCTTTAATTGGAGTTATAATCCTTTCTGCTTTCGGAAATAGTTTGTTAAATGCACAAAGTTCATTTACAAACCATAATATTTTAGGTATTAAAGCAGGAGTTAATTTAGGAACTATGAGTTATGATGCAAAAGAATATAGCGTATATGAGCCATCATATCTTCTTGGTCCGCAACTTGGTCTATTTTTTGAGACCAATATAAATAAAAACATTTCATTCCGTCCTGAATTTTTAATAATTCAAAGAGGTGTTGCTGCTGATAATTACGAGGGCGTTGATTATGAAATGAGTGCATATTATTTTGATGTGCGTTTGCCTCTTCTTTATAATATTAGGGGAGTCCGAGGATTTATTCCTTATTTTATTTTGTCGCCGAATCTTATGTTTCCATATGGTGGCGAAGTAGTTAGAAATGGTCTTAAAGAAGACGTTAATGCTGACCATATCAATAATTTTGATTTTAGTCTTTCATTTGGTGCTGGCTTCAAAGTGCCGATAGATGTTAGCAGTAATTTTCGCTTTTATTTAGGACTTGAAGCACAATATGGCTTCGGATTTATTAATACTTTTAGTTCAACTAATTATGCCAATAATTTTGGCTCAAGAACTAATAGAGGTATTGAAATTGCAGCAACAATATCCATTCCATTGGGTAGTAGCAGTAAAAATAATTTTAGCGATGATGGTGTACGTAGCAGTAATACTTCTCGTGCTTCTGGCAGCAGCGATACTATTATTATCGTTCGTAAGGACACAATAATAATTACTAAACAAGATACCATTATTCTTACTAAACCCCCAGTGTATGTTACCAAAAAAGATTGCTACGAAATACGCGAAATTATTGCTTATATGAACAATGATTTTAATGTCAAAGATAAAAATATCTGCTTGTATGATATAAATTATGACAATAATAGTGCGAGCATAGATGCGGCTTCAAAAAAACAATTAGACGAAATTGTATCATTACTCAACAACATTTCTAATATGCAAATGAAAATCAACGGACACGCCGATAGCCGCGGTGCAAGGGATTATAATATCAAATTAGCAAACGATAGAGCAAAAAGCGTTTATGATTATTTAGTCAGCAAAGGCATAAATAGTAGCCGCTTGAAATACGAGGGCTATGGTCCAGATAAACCTATTGCATCTAACGATACCGAGCAAGGGCGCCGCCAAAACAGACGCGTAGAGTTCGAAATAACAAGATATTAGAATTTCATTCTAATAAAATATACAGGTAGAACTTTTGTTCTGCCTGTTTTTTTTAATATGGAAGCCACATTAATACAACATAATATTTTGAAAAATTACCTTATAAATCAGTTAATACGCTATCCTATTTTCAGAATTAGGAACTTCAGAAATAATAAAATCAGCAAAAGGTTCTTTTTGCATAATAAATAATTTCCCTAATTTCATCAATTCTAAAACAGCAAGAAACGAAACTATAATGTGATTTTTAGTTTGGTTTAGCACTAATTCAGAAAAAGTAAAACGCTTAGTATTATCTAATTTTTTAATGATTTCATTAATTTTTTCATCAACAGAAATATTAAACATTTCAACTATATGAACTGCACGTTTTTCAATTTTTCTATTTAGGGCTGTTCCGTAAGCAATAAGTAGGTCATAAAGAGTAGCATTCTTATAGATAGGATTTTGATTTGTTTTAGAATGTTCTGCTTCGAAATTCAATCTGTAAAGATAATATTTATTTACTTCAGCAAGGATAGATAACTTTCCTGCTACTTCTTTGAATTGTTTATATTCGAGAATGTTTTGTATTAGTTGGCTACGTGGATCTTCTATAATTCCTTCTTCGTTTGGTTTTTGTGGCAACAGCATTTTTGTTTTTATATACATTAAATTAGCCGCCATAACAACGAATTCGCCTGCAAGTTCTATATCAAAATAGTTCATAAGTTTAATATAATTCAAAAACTCTGCAGTAATTTTTGATATAGGAATATCATATATATTAAGTTCGTCACGCTTAATAAAATAAAGTAATAGATCAAATGGACCTTCGAAATTAGGAAGAATAATTTTATACATTTTTTTATATATTGTTTAGCAATATACGTTTTTTTTGAAAAAATGGTGTTCTGACATTACAATTCGTTTGTCTGAGTAATTTATTCAAAAATAAAATTTTACTTTTCTGTCAAGCTGAACTTGTTTCGGCATATCCTAGTAAAAAAAATACATATTTTATTCTAAAAAATCCTTATTTTTGTAATTATAATAAATAAACAAACTAATATGTCACCATACAAATTATTCCAATACATAGATAAATTATCCGAAGTAGAAGGAAAAGAAATAACACTACGCGGATGGGTGCAAAATAAAACAGGAAAAGGAAAACTCCAGTTTATCCAACTTCGCGATGGAACAGGAGTATGCCAATGCGTCCTATTTAGAGATAATGTAAGCGAAGAAGTTTTTGCTAATG
>WRLB01000118.1 GCA_009777815.1 Bacteroidota bacterium | reverse complement strand
TCTGGATTTAGGTGATTGGTTTCTTCATTTTTCAATAAAGTATCCTCCTGTTATATTTTAATAAAGACCTTAAAATAACAAAATATTATAAAATTAATATAAATCAAATATTAAAAATATAGGTTTGGAAAGAAGTTTAATAATAGCGTATTATCTAACATTTCTAATGTCTTACTAAATTCCTTATCAGCATATGTGAACTTGCGAACTTTATCGCTAAAATAACGATTGCATTCTTTACAGCGATAACGCTGCGAAAACTTGGTTCTTTATATATTTGTACATTCCATATAAAAAAAGTCCTATATTTAATTTACAAAATGCAAATATAAGAAATAATTCTAAACTCACAAGTATTTAGCAACCAATGCCTCTTATATATTGCATTTGTTGGGCTTTTCAAAAAATATAGTGTTTTTTTAATAAAAAAATCCTTATTTTTGTAAATTATATAAGATCACAATGGCTAAAAGTTTAAATATTTTGTATGTATCGGCTGAAGCATATCCATTTGCTAAAGAAACAGAAGTCGCAGATGTGACAGGAGGACTACCACTTACAATGCGTGAATATGCTCACGATGTCAGAGTAATAATTCCTCGATATGCCTGTATATCGGATAGAAGGCATAAAGTATTCAATATAAATAGAACAGCAGAAGTAAATTTAAAAATGCCTTCAGGCAAAGATGAAACCTTTACTATAAAATCCGCGTCTATAGCAAATACACGATATAAGGTTCAAGTATATGTTGCGCTAAATCAAAAATACTTTGAAGGCAGAAAAGGTATATATACCGACCCCGTAAAAGGATTAGAATATGTAGATAATTTAGAAAGGTTTGCGTTTTATTCTAGAACGGTAGTAGAAACTTGTGAATTGCTTGGATGGTATCCTGATATAATTCATTGCAATGATTGGTATACTGCTTTAATTCCTGCTTATATTCGGTATTATTATCCAAATAAATTTAAAAAAACTAAAACTATATTAACTATTCATAATGCTTCTAATCAAGGTATTTTCCCATTAAAAATGTATAATTTATTAGGTCTGCCCGAAGATGCAAAAGATAGTTTCGTCCATAAAAAGCAATTAAATATATTAAAAGGGGGAATGTTATATGCTAATCAAGTCACAACTATTAGCGAAACATATAAGAAAATAATTGCTAAAGATAAAAATATAACTCACGGATTAAATACGCTAATTAATCAAAATTATGATAGAATTATCGCTATTAATAATGCTGTAGATATAAATTATTGGAATCCACGTAAAGACAATATAATAAAGAAAAAGTTAAATAAAGATGCAAAAGAATTTAAACAAATTAATAAAATAGAGTTATGCAAGAAACTTAAATTAGTATATGATGAAAATACACCTATAATTAGCGTTATTACAAAAATAAATGCTGAAAAAGATGCCGATATGCTAATTGATGCTATATCAAGTGTAATTAAAAATAATAATTTGCAATTTGTTATTCTCGTAAAAGGAAATAAAAACTCAAAGCAAAAAATAACAAAATTAAAAAGTAGTTATCCAAATAATATAGCAGTTATTTTAGATTTTGATGACAATGCTATACATTCCGTAAATGCAGGTGCAGATATGCAATTAATTACTGAAACCGAACAACCATCTGCAATTAGTTTTTTGAACGCACTAAATTATGGAACTATTCCGATAGCACATATTACATTTGGCTTTAATGATGTTGCAATCCCAATTAATAAAAATAAGATAAATGATAATTCTAATTGTTTCGGTATTAAAAATATTGCTAATTTAGATGAAGTTGTTAAAGGGGCAATTGCATTATTTAATAACAAAAAGGAATGGGATAAGTTGATAGATAATGTAATAAATAAGGACTATTCGTGGATTAGCGTTTCCGATAATTACGAGTCAATTTATAGAAATGTTTATAAAAGTAAAGTGTAAAGGTCGCTAACTAAATATCTTCTAAAAGAGGAAAAATTATATTGCACACTAAAAACCATAATCTATATATCTGGCTATTATTAGATAATAGTGAAAACTAAAATGTTAAACGATGTTTTAGTTTTTTTATTATGTAAGTGTTGTGATTATAAATAGTTTGCTATTTTTATGTATATTTGCAGAAGTAAATATCTAAAATGGCACCCGTTTTGTCTAATTAAAAAAATAATTAAATATATAATAAAATGGCTGATAAAAATATTAATGAAATGGAAGATGAAAATAACGAACAATCTTCGCCCCCTAAAAATAAAAAAACTAAATCCGAAGGTAGTATTCCATTAATACTTATGATTGGTGGTGCATTGGGTGGAGTTATTATGATTATAGTGAGTGTTATTATTGGCACTGTGATTGCCAATAAACTATTCCCGCCTGTGGCTCCTGTGATGATGCCCGCAGATGAACATCACGATACCGCCAATGATGAAAAACATCCGAAAGATAAACTCAACACCTTCCCCGATGATTATGAAATTGATGAATCTATATCTTTATTGGAGGATGGAGAGTGGCTTACGTTTGATAGTTGCAAATCGCAAACTAATGTCAAAAATAACCCTAATAAGTTGTGTATTATTGATGTTGCAGCGATTTACAAGCCGCATTATGTGGATTTGCTCACCGATAAGGGTTTCTTAACTAAATCAGAAGGAAAGGACTTGCACGGCAATCCTATCCCGCCCGGCGTAAATAAAACGTCAGAACTGTATAAAAAATTGCAGCGGAACGTGACAAGTGCCTTAATTAGTTTTATCGGCACGCACACAGAAGAAGAACTTTTGTATCTTAAAGGAAACGGGCAGTTATCTGATTCTTTAAAAGTGGCACTCAAAGAACCATTTAAAGATATTGGTTTGATTGTCGGCAAAGTAGATGTGACTTATTTTATAATAAGTAAAATATAGCAGAGAGCGGTGTGTTATGCGAGCAAAAAAGGTGTTTAACCACCCCTACCCCTCCACAGGAGGGGAACTGTTCCCCTCTGAGGAGGGGTGGCATTTGCTGAAGCAAATGGCGGGGTGGTGTATAAAAAAAACACACTTACTATTGCAAGTGTGTAAATTATGGAGTAATTATGTTAGAAAAAACAATAATACATCGCAAAAATACGGAAAATATTTAAATAAATATATAATTAATGTTCTTTGAAAATAAGCAATTATGCAAGCAAAAAAGGTGTGATACAGCAAGGGGGCAAGCCCCCTTGTTAAAATAACGATTATTTAACACGGGGGCTTGCCCCCGTGATGAATATCCAATTTATAAATCGGAAAAGCAATTATATAATTGGAAAAGCAATTATATAATCGGAAAAGCAATTATATAATCGGAAAAGCAATTATATAATCGGAAAAGCAATTATATAATCGGAAAAGCAATTATATAATCGGAAATTGCGTATTATTATTCAATAATCAATTATATAAATCGGTAATTGCATATTATAA
>WRLB01000117.1 GCA_009777815.1 Bacteroidota bacterium | reverse complement strand
TATTAAACCAAAAAGGAGATGGTTCTGTTTATGACGTTTGTGATAATAGATATACTGCTGTAATGTCATCGGAAACATATTTTATGGTTGTTCCTACGGTTGGAGTTTCTTTCCCAATAGCCAAGAGAATTAATTTGGCAGCGAACATAAAGTATAGAATATCAGAAGAGATTAGTACAGGCATAAATTTTGGATTAGCATATTTAATACCGTAATTATTTAAGGCAACAGCCAAAGAACGAAAACAATATGGAGATATATAAATGAGACAAGAATATGATTTTTCTAATGCAAAACTAAATCCGTATATAAAAAAAATACAGGAAAAAGTAGATGCAAATACAATAAAATATGCTGATTATACAAAAGATAGACATAAAATGTTTGAACATCTAACAATTGATGATATTTGTAATGAAATTGGCATAAAATAAAAACACATCTAAACATTCAAATTGCAAAGCGGAGTAAGATTAATATGCCAAAAAAATTAATATATATGGATTGTTGCTGTTTAAATAGATCAAATGATGACCAAAAACAAGATAAAATAAGAATAGAAACAGATGTTATACTTGCTATTTTGAAAAAATGTGAAAACCTTATTTGGGAATTAGTTGTGAGCGATGTGTTGCTATATGAAATAATGAAAAACCAAAATCCATATACAAGAAATAAAACATTAATGTTGTTTGCCATCGCTCAAGAAAATATTTCGTTAGATAATAAAATAGTAGAACGAGCAAAAGAAATGCAAAAATATGGAATAAAAGAATTTGATAGTTTGCATTTTGCATTGGCAGAATATAAAAAAGTTGATGTCCTTCTGTCAGTAGATAAAGATTTTATAAAACATTCTAAACAAATAAAAACAAACTTAATAGTAGATAATCCTATAAATTGGTATATAAAGGAATTAGAAAATGATTAAACAAAATTATCCAATAGATGCAAATACATTACAAAAACTTGGCATAGATGCTTTAACAGAAAAACTTGGTGCTGTAGGTATGATAGAATTTATGCGGCTGTTTGATGCAGGATATGGCGATTATACAAAAGATAGACATAAAATGTTTGAACATCTAACAATTGATGATATTTGTAATGAAATTGGCATAAAATAAAAACACATATAAACATAATTTACAATTTGTTATTTGAAAAAGCAATTTATAAATTGAAAAACCAATTATATAATCGGAAAAGCAATTATATAATTGAAAAACCAATTATATAATCGGAAAAGCAATTATATAATCGGAAAAGCAATTATATAATCGGAAAAGCAATTATATAATTGGTTTTTTTATACATAAATCGCTGAAACAATAGATAAATTAAGGATTCTTTAAAATAATTGCAAAAATGTTACTACTTTTTCTTATTTTTGTATGTAATTAAGTAAAATATAATAAAAACGATAAAATAAGAAGTAAAATAAAATCACATATAAACATTCAAATTGCAAAGCGGAGTAAGATTAATAACCTCGTGATACCGCAAGTATAATTTGAAAATATTTAATAACTTATAATTTAATAGAAAAATGGCTTTAAAAGTTTTTAAACCAATTACACCTGGAACAAGGTTCTATTCGGTAAGTTCATTCAACGAAATAACTACCGATAAGCCATATAAAAAGTTAGTTGTTCCGTTAAAAAAATCAGGTGGTAGAAATAATACGGGTCGCATCACTTCAAGGCATAGAGGTGGCGGACATAAACGCAATTATAGAATAATCGATTTCAAAAGAAATAAAATCGATATTCCCGCAACAGTCCAAACAATAGAATATGACCCGAATAGAACTGCTCGTATCGCTTTAGTAAAATACAATGACGGCGAAATAAGATATATTCTCGCGCCCGATAAATTAAAAATAGGCGATGTAATTATGGCAAGTCCAAATGCAGAATTCAAAGATGGAAATGCACTTCCATTAAAGAAAATACCGCTTGGATTGTTTATCCATAATATAGAAATGAAACCCGGCAAAGGCGGGCAGTTAGTGCGTTCAGCAGGAAATGCTGCACAATTAGTAGCAAATGAAAGCAAATATGCTACAATAAAATTGCCTTCGGGTGAAATTAGAATGATACCGAATATCTGCTATGCTACACTCGGCACGGTATCAAATACAGACCATTTTAATATCTCTTACGGCAAAGCAGGTAGGACAAGATGGTTCGGTGTCCGTCCGCAAACCAGAGGTATGGCGATGAATCCTGTGGATCACCCGATGGGTGGCGGCGAAGGAACATCTAAATCGGGTGGTGGTCGTTTGCATCCTCGTTCTCCTTGGGGCAAGAACGCAAAAGGATTACGAACACGCAATCCTAAAAAGAAATCCAACGACCTTATTGTTCGTTCGCGGCATAGTAAGAAGAAGTAAGTGATTTTTTGTTATTTAGGGCATATATATTATGCCCTATTTTTTTATAATATTATAGCAAAATTGTTTGCTTTTATTTAAGAACTTTTTGCATCACTATTAACACGGGGCTTGCCCCGTGTTTTTTTACCACCCCGTCATTTGCTCTCGCAAATGCCACCCCTCCACAGGAGTGGAACAGTTCCCCTCCCGTGGAGGGGAAGCAGTGCTTTAGCACTGCGGGGTGGTTCAAAATATACAGCACGGGGGCTTGCTCCCGTGATGCTTTTTTCTAAAAAAATAAAAATTTGGAAATTTCATTTTAAAAACATATTTTTGTAAAAAATTATTTAATTTATATAGGAACTAAAATGGACTCAAATTTAATAGTATTAATATCAGCAACATCGCTATCTACAATAATGATAATAGTTGCTATGTTTACTTTGTTTCAGAATCTAACTAAAAAAATTGATGATGTTAAAACCGAATTAACTAAAAAAATTGATGCTATAAATGACCGAATAACTAAATTAGAAATCCTAGTTGAAAAACTTAACTCTAAATTTGGTATTGTGGAAGAACGTAATACTGCGACTAATAATAGAGTGAGCAAATTAGAAACCGAAGTAAAAGAATTTAAAATAGAAAATAAAACCGAACTTAAAGAACAACAAAATACATTCAAAGAAATAATAAATAAAATAACTGATATTTTTAAAAGTAAAGACGTATTAACAGAAGAACCACAAGTTGCAGTATAATTTTTTTATTTTTTTTTCTTTATTTTTGTAAAAAATATAAATATACATTATGGCAGAAGTAAAATATACCCCTGAAATCATATTGCAAATGTTCGCAGAATCAAAAAAAGAAGCAAATGAACTTCGCGAGCAAATGAAAGAAACTGATAAGCAAATTAAAGAGATGTCTGCAGCAGCAGATAAAAGATCCGCTGAAGCAGATAAAAGATCCGCTGAAGCAGATAGAAGATCCGCTGAAGCAGATAGAAGATCCGCCGAAACCGACAAACAAATCAAAGAGATGTCTGCAGCAGCAGATAAAAGATCCGCTGAGACCGACAAGAAAATAAAAGAACTTACTCGTAATATCGGTGGAATAGCCGAAGGTAATGGCAAAATGGCAGAGCAAATGATTTATAATTCATTAGAAAGAGAGATGAAATTTGCTGGAATAGAGTTTTACTATATAGAGAGGAATAAAAAAAGAAAAATAAAAATTCTTAATTTAGAAGGCGAATATGATATAGTTCTAACGAATGGGGATACCATTGGAATAATAGAAAC
>WRLB01000116.1 GCA_009777815.1 Bacteroidota bacterium | reverse complement strand
CAGGAATAGGCGAAAGCGTTTCGGACTTAGATTCAATCTTATCGCCGGTATATATAATTTCGAAACCAAATATAGGTTTTGAAAGAGGGCTAATATCTTTTTTAATACTTTTTCATATAAAATGAAAAACTTTAACAAATAATTTGGAAAATTGAAATAAAAAGTTTATTTTTGTAATTAGTTGGTGCGCATTTGTATATAAGTTTATAAATAAAATTGTAAAACACATATAAAAAACACAGAACGAAAAAACTGAAACATATAGTAAATAGTAGTGTGGACGGGAATTATAAAAAAGAAAATATATAAAAATTAATAATAAAATAAAATGAATATACTAAAAGAAAAATTGCCACAAGATGCGTCAAAGTCGCTAAATATAAGGTTAAAAAAAGAGGAGTTTGAATTTATAAATAGGATATACAATGCCAATCCGATATATTTTCGTTCGTATACGGGCGTAATACGCGAAGGATTGCAGTTATTAAAAAGCAAAAATGTATTAAAACAAATACGTAATAATAAGGAGTCATTATGGATATAAATGAAATCGCAACAAAAAAAGATATAGCAAGATTAGAAAATTTGCTACACAAATTATTAGTAACAAAAAGCAGTATTGCTTCGACAGATAATGTTCCTACCTGTATGATTTCCGAGAAGCGAGCATTAGAGATATTAGATGTAGCGAAATCTACGTTGCACACGATGAAAAGTCGTGGTAAGATACCATTTTACAAGCCGGAGGGGAGCGTCAAGGGAGCAAGTTATTATAAGATTTCTGATTTAGAAAAATATATGAGTGGTCTAAAACATAAAAGCAACGATGAAATAGAAGCAGAAGCAGATGCCCATATATTAAAACAAAAATTAAAAAGGGAACATAAAGTAAAAAGTAAATAAAATATTTGCTTCAGCCCGATGTTTTAAGGGTTGTGGTTGTGAAAAGAGTGCTTTTCATAAACTAAAGCGGTTTAGAATAGTTTAGTTTGGTTTAGTATAGTTTAGTATGGTTTAGAATAGTTTAGTTTGGTTTAGTAAAGTTTAGTATGTGGTTTATAAATTGTGTAAAATGCGAAAAAAAGTAGTAAAAGATAAGATAAAAAGCAGTAAAAATAGTATAACATATAAAGAAATAATAAAAGAAATAGGTTTAAGAATAAAACAATATAAAAAGATGTCAGAAAAAATAGAAAAAATAGATATAAAAGATTTTAAGGACGTAAAGCCGATAGAGTTGGAGCGAGTATTGAAACTTTATGGGATGCAAAAGAAATATTATTGTGAGTTGTGTAATCGGAGCAAGAGTTGGTGGTATGTGGTTTTGCTAAAGCGGAAGTATTTAAGTTATAGTGATATAAAAATATTGACGGATGATATAGGATTGGAGACATTTGAAGTTCTTTTACGCAAAGTCAGGGAGCAACACCCTGTAAAAAATGAAAAAAATTAACAAAGTAATTTATTAAATATACATATAGGATAAAATTGTTATGAAAATTGAAATTATAACAAAAGCAGATTTAAAAGATTGGATTTACTTTCTACATAATAATGAGATTTATTATAGAGAAGTAACCGCTATTGGCATCAAAGTATATGCCAATGATTCAGATGCAGATAGGACATACGTAGTTCCATTTTTTCACGTTGTTTTAGATGAAGACAACGGTGGAATGAACGTTCCTGAAGATAATTGTGAATTATCGTTGGACTTATTATTAAATAAGTTAAGAGCGAAATGCCACAAAAATAATAATATAGTGGAGGCATCTAATGGGGAATAAAACGTTGCAAATAGTGTCTTACGAGCAGGCACAAAAATTAAAAAAATTAGGGTTCGATTGGGAGTGTTATTTGGCATATAGAATTGCAGATAACGAATTCGGCAAGAAAAGTAACGAACCCGTTAGTTATCAAGGAGCCGTATTAGAAGATTATGCACACGCTCCTTCCGTTGCACTTGCATTAAAATGGTTCAGGAATGTGAAACGTGTTAATGGTAGCGTATTCCAAGCTGTAAGTATGCATTGGCATGGGCTATTAAGTAAATATGGTGCTAATCCTGATGAAGATGTAAGAATATACTCGGAGCCACACATATGGTATGAACATGCCGAAACCGACCTTTTAGACAGGTTAATATTATTTGCAGAGGAGGTTTCAGATGGCAGATAAAATGTTGCAATTCGTGTCTTTAGAGCAGGCACAAAAATTAAAAGAGTTAGGGTTCGATTGGAAAACAGATAGGTGTGGATGCATAATAGAAAATAAATTAAGATTTGATTGTGATAATTGCAAATATAGAATTGATGGATGCACACGGATTTCTTTAAAATGGAGAATAGGAGTTCCTTCCGTTGCCCTTGCTTTAAAGTGGTTCAGAGATGAGCAGGGAGTGGTATGTTTTGTTGAGCCACACGGATTTGTAGGTGCATATTTAACTTTTAGATGCTCATATATTTTGCACTCAAATTTGGGCATTAAAGAATATATAAGAGATGAGAATATTAATTTCTACAACACATACGAGAAAGCAGAATCCGCACTTTTAGATGTGTTAATAGAATTTGCAGAATCCACACTTTTAGATAGGTTAATAGAATTAGAATTAAAAAAGGAGGTTTCAGATGGCGGATAAAACGTTACCAATAGTGTCTTTTGAGCAGGCACAAAAATTAAAAAAATTAGGGTTCGATTGGATTAAAGATGTTGGATATAATAAACAAGGTAATCTTATAGGACGTGATGTTTGTGTGACAAGATGTTATATATGTAGATTACAAAGTTCGTTTGTATGCTCCGCTCCTTCCGTTGCCCTTGCTTTAAAGTGGTTCAGAGATGAGAAGGGAAAAGCCACAACTATAAGGTATTATGATAATTTTTATTATCGTAATCAAGATGACTCTAAAAATCCTTCTAAATATTCTACATTTGAAGAAGCAGAAACCGCACTTTTAGATGCGTTAATAGAATTAGAATTAAAAAAGGAGGATTCAGATGTCATATAAAATAGAATTAGAAAAAATGAAAACTAAAACAATAGCAAATACCGAAGCGATAGATACAGCAATAAAACGCTATGTGTATATATCTTTAGCATTATTTGTTATGACAATCATAAATGAAATATTTGTTGATAGTAATAATCTTGCATTGAGTTTGTCACTTTTCGGAGCATTTTCTATGTTATTTGCATGCGTATTAGATGGCATAAAATCAGTAAAAATGATGTCTGTTATGCGTGTGAATTTTATAGAAAAAACAGGCGATGGTGAATTAGTATTAGCAAAAACGGAGGCAGAATGAAAAATAAATATAACATAGGCGATAAGGTTTGGTTCAAATGTAATGTTGTAGATGAAATTGTAGATGAAGACGATTATTATTATACGGGAGGCGAAATTACAGGTATAGAAGTTACATTTTGCTATGATGTTACGGATAGCACAGGCACGACACATACACTTACAGAAAAGTCAGTATATACGAGGTCGGAGTTGGTATCTTATTTACTAAAATTAGCATATAAAAAGTAGTTAAAAAAAAAATAAATAATCACATATATAGGAAGAATTAAAATATGGGGAAATTCCAGAGTCCATATACATCGCACGATTTTAATACGAGCGATGATATAAAAATAATAAAGATGGAAGGAAAATTAGGTATAGTATCCTATGCCGTCTATT
>WRLB01000115.1 GCA_009777815.1 Bacteroidota bacterium | reverse complement strand
AAGAGGATTATGAAAATATATTTCCTTGTCTTTATATTCTCTATATTTATAAAATTTTTGTTTAATATCTTTTTCTACTTGTTTCATATCTTTAACTTCGCAAGTATACAAATATTCATAAGTATTTTCTTGCGATTTGCCCGTCATATTGTTATAACTTTTTAATCTTTTTTCAAGATTTTTAGTCATACCTATTTTGCATTTTGACGGCTCAAGCAGTGCCTGAACTATGTAAATATATTGCTTTTCTTTTTCTGTTGATTTCATAATTATTTTACTTTGAAATTATATAACATTCTACGCGTCTATTTTTTGCTCTACCTTCTTCGGTGTTGTTAGAAACTACGGGCTTGAGCGCTCCACGACCAACAGTAGTAATCTTATTTTTATCTACGCCTTTGCTAACTAAATAATTCATAACGGCTTCTACTCTTTTTTGTGAAAGCGTCATATTTGCTTGATTAGTGCCTATATTATCTGTATGTCCTTCTAATCGTATTTTCATAGTTGGTGATTCTTGCATTAACTTGGCTAATCTATCTAATTCGGGGAACGACTCGGGAAGCAATTCAGATTGTGCAAATTCAAAGAATAAATTATTTATTACTATTGCTTGCCCTTGCTCTAATGGGACTAAATATAAATCCCTTTTAATTTCGCTTATATTATCTTTTAATTTAGTTAGGTCAAGGTTCTCGTTAATAGCAATATAATCTTTTGCTTCGGCACGGAAACCATACTTTTCATTAGCAGGAAGAGCGATTTTATATTCGCCTGTAGTAGGATTAGAACGAGCAATTCCCATATTTTCGCCTGTTGATAATTTTTCATAATAAATATTTGCTGCTACGGGCTTATTAGTTTTTTTATCAATAACTTTACCTGCTACAAGAATAACTTTTTCAGGACGCAATTCGTGTGGCAATGCTACTCTAAAAATATCTTCATTGCCCATTGAATTTTGAGAAGACACAAAGTAAGCATAATCTCCTGACGCAGTAATAGTAAAATAAGCATCCCAGCCATTCGTATTAATTTTTGGACCTAAATTAACAGGTTCAGTCCATCTTTTCCATGAATCATCAAGACGTTTAGTCATAAATATATCGTTGCTTCCATAACCTGGATAGCCCGCCGAAGAAAAATATAATGTGACTCCATCTGCAGCAAGAAAAGGAGAATCTTCCCTATCAGGTGTATTTATCTCAGTTCCTAAATTCATAGGTCTTGACCACGTGCCATCGTCATTCAAAAAACTAACATATAAATCGCTACTTCCTAAACCGTCTGTTCCCTGTATAGAAAGTATAAGAATCTTGCCACTGCTGGCAAGACAATAACTACCCTTTCCGCCCGTGTTATAAAAATCTCTTATTTTAACAGGTTCAGGCATAGACCACTCATTCCCTTTTTTATAAGTCATAGAGAAGCCCGCACCTGCTCTCCCGTCAGGATAATAAATATTTCCAACAAGCATAGAATTGCCATCAGGAAGTATTGAAATAGCAAAACTATTAAATTTAGTATTCAGCGGAGGACCTATATTTTTTGCAAGTTGGAACTTTCCATTCTTATCAATTTCAGAATACCATATACTTTGCTGTCCCGAGTTTTCGGGATGTCTCTCTCTTGTAAAATATATTGTTTTACCATCGGGAGCAATAACGGGAGCAAGTTCTGCAGCACGGGAGTTAATGTTTTCCCCTAAATTTTCAGGGTCGCCCATTTCTGCTATATCTTTGGAAAAATTGATATTAACATCTATCGGTTCTTTAGAATCTGAAATTGCTACAGCGTCTATTTGATAGCCATCATTATTATATCTGTAAGTATTGATGTCAATACGAACCTGCGATACCTTAAAACTTGTTCTATCGCAATATATATTAAACATTTTTCCTTGACTATTATTTGTTGGTCGTGGGTCAGAGTTCATATAGATTATTGTATCATTGTCTCTACCGATTAAAGTTACCTTAATAATAGCACCAGGATTAATATTTTCATATATAGCAACCTGCTCTACATTTATTGGAGTGTTATATCCCAATACTACGTAGTCGTTTCTTCTCATTGCTTGTGGCGACCACGCACATACACTTTCGCCGAAATTAGGCATAATACTTGGCTTTCCTAATAATTGATTAGGCGAATAACAATTAACATTTAAACTTCGGTCTTTCTTGTGACCCGAATTATCTATTACTCTATCAGCCCAGTAGACAGCCGCCATCGTAGGCGTAGAAGTAGCAAATTTTAAAACTAATAATGCTGTAATAGATAATGTTATTAGCGTTGATATTACGATGTGTTTCATTTTTATATTAATACTCATTATAAAAAATAATATTTTATTCTATAAGCGTGACCTATTTTTATGCAATATAATAAAAACTTTTCACAAAAATAAGGTTTTTTTTGTGTAATAAGATGCCTCCATATAAACACGGCACAACATACAGAGTTTTTATAATTCTACTTTATGTGATATTTAAGATTTTGAATACATCATTTACTTTCTTTAGCAAAGCAGGATCAACCAGTTTGGAGATATTAACAGCAGGATGAGAATAATACTCTTTTGCCTTAAAACAATCTTGCAAATTAAGATAAGTCGCACCCAAAATGCTTAATCTCAATCCTTCATTATCTATATCTTCTGCCTTAAAATCTAAAAGATTGATAATGTCATTAAAGTTATTTTGTTTTAAATATATTTGTGCTATTTTGATTTTAGTATTCTCTTGTTGTTCTTGCGTCAGTTCGACAGAATCATTGATTTTAATATAAATATCCAAAGCATCCGAATAATTTTCCATTGAAAAATACGTATTTGCTAAATGATAATGCGTAAAAACATCCTCGCTTTCATCTTCTTCTAATAATACCTTATTTCTTATTTCTTTATCTGCATTTTTGCCGATATAACCATAATGATTTATGCTAATGTTGCTATCAAATATCTTAAAACCATTCGCCAAAATGCTATCCGATATCTGCTCATGTATTTTGCCCTTAAACCTTATATTTTCATTATTTCTAAACAGACGAGTAAAACGATGTTTTTTAGATGTTTGCAATTTTGCATCAAGAAAATTATTTATATTTACTATTATTCCACCCGCATCATCATCAAAACGCAACGAAAGAATATGTAACAACTCATCATCAACTAATAGTTCTTCATCAGCATCTATATAAAATATCCAATCATTATAGCAGTGCCTTATAGCAAAATTCCTCGCCTCAGCAAAATCATTATTCCACATATTAAAAAACAAATCGCAACCATAATTTGCAGCAATTATAGGCGTTTTATCATTTGAACCAGTATCAACTACAACTATTTGATTACAAATCGGCATTATAGATTCTATACATCTTTGAAGGGTTTTTTCTTCATTTTTTACTATCAAAGCAGCACTAATTTTCATAATTTTTCTAATAATATTAACAAATTGTTATTACAAAATAACATTTTCTTTTTAATTTGTTATTAAAAAACACGTGGAATTGCTTTTATGTTGCATAACTTTTGCTCGGTTTTGCTCATATTTTACATAATTTTTACACGGATTTAGCAACTTGCTAACTTAATTTACAAATATGCTAACTTATTTTACTACCGAGCAAAAGCGGACATTTTGTCACAACTCTTTTTGCAATTTCCGTAACGTTTTTGCAATTTATTTAAGGAATCACCTATTTATCTGTTGTTTAAGCGATTTTGCTACCAAAAAACCAATTATATAATTGAAAAAACGA
>WRLB01000114.1 GCA_009777815.1 Bacteroidota bacterium | reverse complement strand
TTCTTTTGATTATCAAAAAGCGTGCCACAAATAAGTTTTTATATATCAATATGTTACAGGCACATATTTTTTTATTTTCGGGAAAAATATTTTTTTACAAAAATAAAGTTTTTTTTTTATTCACGGGGATAAATCCCCGTTTTTTGTTCACGAGGGCAAGCCCACGTGTTAATTTATTAACTTACTGCTACATTTTTGCCGTGGCATTGTTTATATTTTTTGTTGCTGCCGCAAGGACAAGGGTCGTTTCTGCCGATTTTAGGTTGCTCGCGTCTTTCTGTTCTAACTTTAACTCCGCCTGGTTCAGTTCCTTCTGCTTGTTTTGCTCTCGGCATAGATGATGACGAAACAAAAGATGGAACAGCAGTAGAAGAATGTTCGTAATTATAACCACCACCTGATACATCTGTTCTTCTGACTGAAGGAGCATCGCCTCTTGATGCTCTTTGTCTTTGTTGCTGTGGCATTTGCGGATAATACCTGAATGCAAAATTAACAGAACCTTTATTGATATCGCTAATCAAGTCAACAAATAATTTATATGCTTCTTGTTTGTATTCAAGTAATGGGTCTTTTTGTGCATAACTACGGAGATGGATACCTTCTTTTAAGTCGTCCATGCCTCGCAGGTGTTCTCGCCATTTATCATCTATCGTTTGGAGAACAGCAACTTGTTCTAATCGTGCCATAAACTCTGTTCCTAACATTTCTTCTTTTCTATCATAAAATTCTATAGCGGCATCTAAAACTTTTTTAAGAAAATCTTTTTCTTTAATAGTTTTAAACTCTTCTTTGGTAATTTTTGGTTCGCATAATAGATTTGACCTTGCGGCATTCATAAATAAATCATATTCATCGTTTGGCTGATGTATTTCAAACCATTCGAAAGCCATATCAGAAACATACTCTAATATCTCACCTCTCAATCGTTCTCCACGCAATGCTGCTTTTCTACGATTATATATCACTACTCGCTGTTGGTTCATTACATCATCATATTCTATTAGACGCTTTCTAATACCGAAATTATTTTCTTCAACTTTTTTCTGAGCATTTTCTACGGACTTTGTTATCATTGAATGTTCTATTGGTTCTCCTTCAGGTATTTTCAATCTTGTCATAACAGATGCAATTCTATCACTTTGGAACAGGCGCATCAAATTATCTTCTAATGAAATAAAAAATTGAGAACTGCCGGGGTCACCTTGTCTTCCCGAGCGACCTCTTAATTGTCTATCTATTCGTCTTGCTTCGTGTCGTTCTGTTCCGATGATAGCAAGTCCTCCTGCGGGACGTGTTTCGTGGTCTAATTTAATATCTGTTCCTCTGCCTGCCATATTAGTAGCAATAGTAACAGCACCTTTTCGTCCTGCTGTAGCGACAATTTCGGCTTCTCTTGCGTGTTGTTTAGCATTTAACACATTATGTTTAATTCCTGCACGGTTGAACATTTTACTTAAAACTTCGGATACTTCTACACTTGCTGTTCCTACTAAAACAGGTCTTCCTTCTTCTAAATAAGTTTTTGTTCGTTCCATTATAGCATTATATTTTTCTCTTTTTGTTTTAAAAATTAAATCATTTCTATCATCTCTTTGTATTGGACGATTAGTAGGAATAACAACACAATCAAGTTTATATATTTTATCAAATTCTGCTGCTTCTGTTTCTGCTGTTCCTGTCATACCTGCAAGTTTATGGTAAAGACGAAAATAATTTTGCAAAGTAATTGTTGCGAATGTTTGCGTATCGCGTTCTACTTTAACATTTTCTTTTGCTTCTATTGCTTGGTGCAAACCATCTGAATATCTTCTACCTTCAAGTATGCGACCTGTAAATTCATCAACTATCATTACTTTCCCATTTTGGATAACATATTCTTGGTCTATTTCATACAAAGAATAAGCACGCAAAAGTTGTGAAACGGTATGAATCCTATCACTTCTTTCTGCAAATAATAAATGTATTGCATCTTTTTTTGCTTGTTTTTCAGAAGTAGATAATGTAGTATCATTTTCCATCGCACTTAATTCTGTGGCTATATCTGGTATTACAAACATATCTTTATCTTCTTGTGCATTAGACAATAACTGACGACCTTTTTCTGTAATATCTATTTGATGATTTTTTTCATCTATTGTATAAAAAAGTTCTTCGGTTATCTCTGGCATTCTCGTACCTCGGTCTTTTAGAAACTCTATTTCTGTTTCTTGTTTTAGTTTTAGATTATCTGCTTCTTGGAACAATTTTGCTAATTTTTTATGTTTGGGGAGACCCTTAAAAGCACGAAATATTAGTTTTCCCGCCTCAAATCGTGTTTCTTTCTTTGGCTCATTAGAAAACTGCATTAATAACTTTTCTGCTTCATTTAACATAGAAGTAACTAACTTATTCTGTGCCTCAACCAACCTACGAACACGGGGATTCATCTCATCAAACTTCTGATCCACCTGACCAACAGGACCCGAAATAATAAGAGGAGTCCGCGCCTCATCTATCAATACAGAATCAACCTCATCAACTATTGCATACCAATGCTCTCTTTGCACCATATCTACGGGATCCGTAACCATATTATCCCTTAAATAATCAAAACCAAACTCATTATTAGTCCCATATGTGATATCGCAATTATATATCTTTTTACGAACTTCAGGAGCCATATTTGACTGAATTGCATCGCAACTTAGACCCAAATATTCATAAACCGGACGCATCCAATCGCAATCCCGTTTCGCAAGATAATCATTCACCGTTACTATGTGAACTCCCTTTTTTGCAAGTGCATTAAGATATACAGGCATTATTGCAACAAGTGTCTTACCCTCTCCTGTAGCCATTTCAGATATCTTGCCCTGATGCAATACGCAACCGCCTATTAACTGCACATCATAAGGAATCATATCCCATTTATAATTATTCCCCGCATATTGATAATTATGACCCTCGTCTGTCAGCCGCCTACATGCTTGTTTAACTACCGCAAAAACTTGCGGAAGCAACTCATCCAATGTGTCTTGCACATTTTGAAACAACTCTTTCTCAAGCGACTTCATCCTATCGGATAAATCTGCTATTTCATCGGCTGAAAGTTTTTCATTTTTCAACCTATCAAGAATAGTTGTCTTTTCATTTTCGATTTGCTGTTTATTATTTGCTATAATGGTTTGAAATTCGGTAGTTTTTGCTTTTATTTCTTCATCTGTGAGGGCATTATAACTTATGAATAGTTCATTAATTTCATTAACTATTGGTTTAATTGGTTTAATATCTTTTTCGCTTTTAGTTCCGCCGAAGAGTTTGGTCAGGAAGTTAGCCATTTTAATAATCCTCTAATAATTTATTTACAAATATAACAAAAAATATATAAATATTCACTCAATCATATCAAAAAACGTGTCATGCTGAACTTGTTTCAGCATCTCCATAAAATTATCTGTCATGCTGAACTTGTTTCAGCATCTCCATCGTTTTTTCAATTATATAATTGATTATCCAATTTATAAATCGGAAAAGCAATTTATAAACAGAATTGACATTTTGTCAATTGATTTACCAATTATATAATCGGAAAAGCAATTTATAAATCGGAAAAGCAATTATATAATTGAAAAAGCAATTTATAAATCGGAAAAGCAATTTATAAATCGGAAAAGCAATTATATAATTGGTTTTCCGATTATATAATTGGTTTTTTGGTATATAAATCGCTTAAACAACAGATAAATAGGTGATTCCTTAAATAAATTGCTAAAACGTTACTAATAATTGGAAAAAGAGTTGTGACAAAATGTCCACTTTTATCAAATTAGTAAATCCCGAGCAAAATTATGTAAATAATGAGTAAATCCGAGCAAAAGTTAGTAAATA
>WRLB01000113.1 GCA_009777815.1 Bacteroidota bacterium | reverse complement strand
CCGATTATATAATTGGTTTTCCGATTGACAAAATGTCAATTTTGTTTATAAATTGATTATCCGATTTATAAATTGGATAATCAATTATATAATTGAAAAAACGATTTACCACCCCGTCATTTGCTTTCGCAAATGACACCCCTCCTCGGAGGGGAACTGTTCCCCTCCTGTGGAGGGGTAGGGGTGGTTAAATAGATAAATAAATATCAAAACGCATGACCAATCCCAAATACTAAAACTAAATCACCAAAAGCACTTCTTTTATGCATCGGGTCGTAAATCGGGGTCGCAAAATCAAAACGGATTGCACCGATTGGAGTTTCGTAACGGAGACCGATACCTGTCCCAACGGCGAGTTTTTTTATGTAATCGGTCGGATGAACTTTTGTTTTAACTCCTTCTTCTTCTCTGAACCAGCCGAACGTATTGCCAAAATCTATAAACAGCGCCATTCCTAAATTATCAAACAAGAAAGCAATATTTTCGCTTAATCCTGAGATATCGTTTAATTTTTTCCTTAATTCTATGCTGCCGTCTATTAAAGTTTTGCTCCCTATGTAATTCTTTGCAAAATCAGTGATATTGCCTTGCTGAAGGTTTTCCGAATACGTAGAATATCTTAACTCTCGTGCTTTCCAAGCCCTAACGCTATTAGCCCCACCTGCAAAGAATTGTCGTTCTTGCGGCACGAAAGATGCTTCTTCGTCAAAAACTATTGTATGTCCTGCTTTTGCTTTTATTCCAAGCACTGATGAATTAGAAATCTTCCAAAAATGTGTGTGCATCGCTTGTATTCTTATATATTTAGCACCTCCGGCGAATATACCCCAAGATAACAGCGGATTAAGTCCATCAACACTTATATTAGTCATTTTGCCCGTAGTTGGAGAGAACATATTGTCTCTGCTATCGCCGGTGAGCGAAATAGAAAACAAATTAGAAGTAAAGATATGAAATTGCGGTTGATTAAGATATTTATCAATTTTATCATACAGGACGAGGGAAGCCATAATATTATTAGTATCTTGGTGCGTATTAGCGTTATTTAGAGCATTATCTTTGATAGCGGCGTAATTAACAGGAACTTCGCGTGCAAATAAGAGTTCTGCGTTCATATTAGCAAAATAGCGTCCTCGCGGCAATCTTGTAGGAAAAGATAAAGGAAAAGATATTTTAGAAATGTCAAATAGACCATTTAGGAGTTCTCGCGAATACTCTAAACTTGAATACAATCCGACACGAATGTTTTCTCTTGTATTATCTTTAGATGCCTCAATCTGCCATAATAGTGGCTGCGAATAACTAAATCCGATAGCGAACTCAATATCAGGGATTATCAGTTGAGAAATAGTATGTTCTAAATCTTTTAGAGTTATTTTGCTGTATAACTTAACTGCCTGTGCAGAACCGAACATATTTCTGTGAAATATCTCACCCTCAACGCCTAAATTATAAAACTTGTCTAACACCGTCCTATTAGTGAATATTCCTGCCGACCAATCTCTAAAGTTTCTATATTTTGACTTAATCACAAAATCACGCACAAAATCGCCATCATCATACTCTCTTTCCAAAGTATCAATGATAACCGACTCAAATAAGCCCATCCTTAACAGATTATCAATACTTCGCTCCACTCTATTCTTATTATAATACTCGCCTTCATTAATCCTAATAAATTTACGTTTAGTGCTATTAGCAACAACTTGCTGGTTATAAGTGCTATCTATGAATATAATTTTTCCAATTTTAATCCTATTTCCTAAATTAAAATACACAACTACGCTATCTGTTTTATTAGTCGTATCATATATAACGCTCGGGACATCCCATTTAGAGTGCATATAACCACTCCTTAAAAAGAGATTTTGGACTGCCACTATCTCATTTTCAATACTTTCTTCATTAAAAGGGTCATTTGCTTTTATTTTCACTAATGTATCAAAACGTTTCCTAATATCAGCATCTAATGAATCTAATCCCTTATAATTAATACTATTAGATAGCATATACTGGCTATTTTCTCTAATATGAAATGTAAGAATATTACCTTGATTATTATTTTGTTCTTTAAATGAATAAGTAATTTTAGCATAATGAAAACCATTCCTATTATATAATTCTGTAAGAACTTTTGCATCTTCTTCTACTATATCTTTATAAAAGTATTTGTATTCGTCATTAAATTGTGCTAATGAATTATATAATTGTTCCACGATAATTTGGGGGATATGTTTATTTTTTCTGCTTTCTTTATGATATGTTGATAGGATTTTATTTGGAATACTTATATTAGTTTGTCGGGAGGTAATGTAGTTAAGTAATTCATTATAATTAAAATATACATTTCCTTCAAATGCAATTTCATTTACTTCATAAGCCATTGAGTTATAGGGCGAAGAAACTATATCAGTAGATATTTGCCCAAAAATATAACTTACAGAAGTTATTATTGCTATAAAAAATATACATACATATCTAAATGTTTTCAACTTTTTCTTAAATTAAACTGCAAATATAATGAAAAAACAAGATATTAGTATATAGAATTTACTTTGTCATCAACTTATATAAAATTTGTTTATATAATAATTACACAAACAGATATTTTAACATTTTTGTTTTTTTAAGATGCAAATACTGAATATTTTTAAAAGTGTGTAAAATACTTCACATTTCCGCTTTTTTTGAAAAAGAATCTTTTAAAAAATGCCTTTTTTATATAAAAAAATAAAATTTTAGTTGTTTTGTGTAATTATTTCAAAATAATTTATTATTTTTATCAACAAATGTTTAAATGTGAGAATTATAATGAAAAAATATTTAACTCTACTCGCTGTAATTTTAGCAATGCAAAATGCTAATGCACAAGGACCCTTCGGCGGCGGAAATGGAACTCCTGCAAGTCCTTATCTAATAACAACAAGACAACATTTAGAATTTCTTGCTAATCATATAAATGATGGCGGTAATGTTTATTCTGGATGCTATTTTAAATTAATAAATAGCATTACTGAACCTATTACTACTGTTATTGCAGAATTTCCGCGTCAATTTATAGGTTATTTTGATGGGCAAGGTCATACAATTAGTTTAGCAATTAATAGCGAATCAGGTTATATAGGTTTGTTTGGATATACGGGTAATTCTGTTATTAAAAATGTTATATTAGATGGATATGTTAATGGGGAGTATAATGTTGGTGGGCTTGTAGGATATTTATATAACACATCAATAACAAATTGTATAAATAATGCAATTATTAGTGGTGTTGATAATTATGTTGGTGGGCTTGTAGGATATGTAGGTTCAGATGATAATATGTCAATATCATATTGTATAAATAATGGAAATGTTAGTGGGAATGAATATATTGGAGGAATTGTAGGATACACATCAACATTAACATCAAGTAACACATCAATATCAAATTGTATGAATTTAGGCAATATAACGGGGAAAGGATATATTGGTGGTATAAATGGATGTGGATTAGATGCTATAATTACTTATTGTGTTAATTATGGATTTGTTAAAGGAATAGATAGTGGCGTAGGCGGAATAAATGGATATGATTATCATACAATAGAAAATAGCATAAACATAGGAATTGTAGAAGGCGAAGATGCAAGTGTTACAGGTGCAATAAGCGGAAAGGAAGATTAAGAAAAAGCAAATTGTTATGCTGAAACAAATTCAGCATAACATACATTTTATTTAACAAAATATTTATATATTTGCTTTGAATTATTAATAAATTAATAATTATATAATGTCTTTTAAATATTTACATTATATAATAGATGCTATTTCCTCGCTTCTATCGGATGCCTCAGGATAATACCCCTTGCCCTTCTGATAACTGTAACCTAAATCCGATAATA
>WRLB01000112.1 GCA_009777815.1 Bacteroidota bacterium | reverse complement strand
CTAAAATGTTAAACACAACAAAGTATCAAGGGAACGGAGCCCTTATAGAACACTCCGATTACACCTCCTCCTATGCCGATATTTGTAGTGATATTACTACAAGCAATGTAGTGGAAACTACTACACGGGGGGGATTTCTACTACAAGCCGTGCAGTAGAATTACTACAACCATCTCGTCTTGCTGAACTCGTTTCAGCATCCCCTGATTTAACAAGGAGATTCCGAAATAAGTTCGGAATGACAGAAAAAGCACTCCGTTATGCTGAACTCGTTTCAGCATCCCCTGATATAACAAGGAGATTCCGAAACAAGTTCGGAACGACAAAAGAACCGCCATCCCGTTATGCTGAACTCGTTTCAGCATCTCCTGATTTAACACGGGGATTCCGAAATAAATTCGGAATGACAGAAACAGCATCCCCTAATAAAATACCGCAGCAAGTTCGGTATGACGAAGAAAATGGCTGCTATGCCGTGCTTAACAAGGCATCCCCACAAACAATAATGAAATACCTAAACAAGTTCGCAATAACAATCTTAATAGCAATTAGTTTAATGTCTGTTACGAATACTAATGCACAAAGTAACAAGATAATTAGCGATAAACGGCTTGAAAAAAGAGAATGTGATAATGGCAAATGGGGGTTTAGAGATAGTAAAAAACAGTATATAGAATGCCTATACGATGATGTTGATGACTTAAATTCCTATTACTCTTCACCTTATGCATATGCTGTAAAAATTGACAATAAATGGAGTTTTATAGATACTACAGGAAAAATATTACAATTTTCTGAAATTAAAAATGAATTCAAAGGTTTAGGTCGTTTTATACAATTCGGTCTAATAGGAGTGCAGAATGATATAAATAAATGGGGGTTTATTGATACTACGGGAGCGTTAGTTATTCCATTCAAATATAATGATACTAAGGAATTCTGTTCTAAATTAGGAATGTGTGCCGTAATGAATAATGAAAAAGAATGGGGATTTATAGATACTACGGGAACGTTAGTTATTCCATATCAGTTTAAGAGTATTCATTATTTTTATAATTCTTTTTCAGATGAAATGTGTGCCGTAATGAATAATAAAGGTAAATGGGGATTTATAGACGTGAAAGGTAAATTAGTTATTCCATATCAGTATGACTCAGGTGCCTATTTTAAAGATGGAATAGCTTCTGTTTCTAAAGATGGTAAATCTTTTCTAATAAACAAAAAAGGCAAGAGAATAAAAAAATAACTAACTAATCATCAGAATTTAATAAAATTAGTAACGTTTTAAGAGTAATACTCAAAAAATAAGAGTATTACTCTTTTTTTAACTCTATTAGAGTTATTTTTAGAGTAATATGCTGTTATACTACTGAACTCATTTCGGAATGACAAAATAACCACCCCGCTTGCTTTAGCAAGCACCCCTCCACAGGCGGGAAACTGTTCCAAGCCGTTAATTGACAGAATTTTGGTGTAAAAATAGTATTTTGCTAATAATGAAAATAGATATTAATGAACCAATATTAAAAAAAATAGGAAGTATTGCTGATAAATATGATATTGATGTATTTGTTGTTGGTGGATATGTGCGTGATTGTTTGCTAAATAAAGATAGATATGATATTGATTGCACAATTGTTGGTGATAGTATTAATTTCGCTAAAATTGTAGCAAAACATTTTAATACGAAAGCAGTCATATATGAAAGATTTAGAACAGCACTCGTTCCAATAGGACAAACAAATATAGAGTTCGTAGGCACACGTAAAGAAATATATCTTCCTAATAACAGGAATCCAATAACTGAAGAAGGAACTTTAATAGATGACTTAAAACGGCGTGATTTTACTATTAATGCAATGGCAGCATCTATAAGAAATAATAGCAAATATCAATTTGGCGAAGTAATTGACCTATTTAATGGTGCAGAACATTTAGAAAAAAAGATATTAATTACTCCCCTCGACCCTGTAATAACATATACAGACGACCCATTAAGGATGATGCGAGCAGCACGATTTGCTACGCAACTGCAATTTTGGATTGACGATGCATCTCTTGATGCAATAACTAATTTAGCAAGCAAAATTAAAATAATAAGCACAGAACGTATAGCAGACGAGTTTCTTAAAATAATAGCATCAGATAAGCCAAGTATCGGCATTCGTATCTTACATAAAACAGGATTGCTACAATATATTCTTCCCGAACTACAAGCAACTACAGGCGTAGAACAAGCATCAGATAAAGATGGGCAAGTTTATCATCATAAAGATGTTTTTAATCATACGTTATTAGTTTTAGATAATGCAGCAAAAGTGAGTGATAGTATTTCATTCCGGCTCGCTGCACTTTTTCACGATATTGCTAAGCCACGGACAAAAAAATATATTGAAGGAAGTGGTTGGCACTTCTTCGGACACGAAGAAAAAGGTGCTAAAATGGTAGAACCAATTTTTAGAAAAATGAAATTGCCGCTTGATAATATTGATTATATAAAAAAACTAATTAGGTTGCATTTGCGACCAACGTTCCTAATAACAGAAGAAATAACTGATTCGGCAGTTCGTAGATTGGCAGCAAATGCAGGGGAGATTTTAGAGGATTTATTTTTGTTATGTAAATGTGATATAACATCTAAAAATCTAAATCTAACACATAAATATTTAGAAAAATATGATAGAATGGCACAAATGGTCATTGATGTTCAAACAAAAGATAAATTGCGGGAGTTTCAATCACCCGTTCGCGGCGAAGAAATTATGGATATATGCAATATCCCGCCTTCTAAAATGGTCGGATATATTAAAACAAATATAGAAAATGCAATTTTAGATGGCATAATTCCAAACGACTACGATGAAGCCAAAACGTATTTTCTAACCCATAAAGACCAATGGCTCAAAGATGATGTTACCAATTTCAGAATATCTAATAAATAATCATTTTATTAGGTCACCTAAACATTTTTCTGTTATACTCCCCTTGACACACCTTCTCGCAATAAAACAAGCGATGATGTGTCAAGGGTGTTAAACAACTTACTACTATTTAGAAAGTTTTTTGATTTTCATTGTCACGCTTTCAACTGGAGCATTATTAGGTCCACACGTAGTATTTGCAATAATATCTACGACCTCTATTCCTTCTAACACCTGTCCGAAGATAGAGTATTGTCCATCTAAATGCGGTGCATCAGCGTGCATAATAAAAAATTGTGACGTAGCACTATTTGGATCATTGGTTCTTGCCATTGACAATGTACCTCTTTTATGATGCCAATTTTCTTTTCCTTCGTTAAACTCCGCAGGAATTCTTTTTTGTGAAGGATCACCCATTCCCCATCTATTTTTATCATTAGGGAAGTTTTTACTATTAGGGTCGCCACCTTGTATCATAAAGCCAGGAATAACTCTATGAAAAGCGGTTTCGTTATAGAACTCATTTACTACTAAACTATCAAAGTTAGCAGAATGAAGTGGTGCTTCTGCAGGAAACGTTTCCACGATAAGTTTGCCGAGTTCTTTACCGCCTTGAAATACGCTTATTTCGTATTTTGGTTTGTCCATATTGGATACCTCTGATTTAGTTGTTTCTAAATTATTTGTTTGTTTTTGAGCGTTACAACCAAGCCCATACAATGTTAAGAATGCTATTAATAGCGATAATTTTATTAACTTCATTTTGAAATATATATTGTTTATAAAATAATTCAATTTCATTAAAATACAAAAATAGTATTTTTTCAATAAAAAACATTTTTGGTAAGCATTATGCTGAATTTGATGTAATATCTAATTATTACTCTAAAAATAACTCTAATACTCTAAAAATAACTCTATTACTCTAAAATTAACTCTATTACTCTAAAATTAACTCTAATAGACTTAAAATAACTCTAATACTCTTAAATTAACTCTAATAGACTTAAATTAACTCTAATAGAGTAAAAATAACTCTAATAGACTTAAAACGTTACTAAT
>WRLB01000111.1 GCA_009777815.1 Bacteroidota bacterium | reverse complement strand
AGATGCTCATTAACTTTTTTAGTGACATATAATTTGTCCTTAGATTATATAGTTAAAATATTAATTTTCTAAAATATTTAATTTGTGTTCACACACAAATACAAAAATAATGATTTTTTTGTAATTAACATCCTGCCATACCGAACTTGTTTTGTCATCTCCTAATTAACAATCATAGGATGCCGTCAAGAACGGCACAACAATGCTATTTTATCTTTTTTGCATAATAAACTTTTGCTAATGCCTTGCCAAAAGCAACTTCATCAGTAAAACAAGAATGTCCTTTAGCAAAAATATCAGTCATTTCTTTTTGTGTTAAATATGGTGAAGGAATGATATGATATACAGGTTTAGAATCTTCTTTGCTATGTTTTAATGTCGTTTCAAAAACTTTATCAGGCGATATAATTCCTGCTGTTCCATAAATCACAGCAGTTCCATCAATGTTATCAAAATACTTATCTATATATGTTAAAATAGTATCAAGATGTTCAGCCGTTCCCGTAGCAAGAAAATCAATAGGATTAGCAACCGAAGAGCCATTATATAACTTTGCTTTCAATTCATCTGCCTTTGCACCATCTATATGCGGAACATTCATTGCATTATTTGAAAGAGTATCGGTAAGCATAACTCCTGGTCCGCCTGCGTGAGTAACAATAGCAATATTATTTCCTTTTAATTGTTTGTTTTGCAAAATAGTAGCAATAGCAACTAATTCAAAACGACCTTCACATCTAATTATTCCTGCTTTTTTGAAAAGTGCATCAACAGCAGTATCCGAACCTGCTAATGCGCCCGTGTGTGATGAAGCAGCACGAGAACCGGCATCAGAAGTTCCCGATTTTACTGCTGCGATTTTGCAACCTTTTTGTATTAAAGAACGAGAATGTTTAAGTAATTTTTGTGGATTTCCTACACTTTCTATATAAATTAATTTTACTTTTGGGCTTGTTTCATTATAATTATTATCCCAATATTCTATAACATCTTCCACACTTATTTGAGCACCATTACCAACAGAATATACACTCGCAAATGGAACTCCGTGCATAATTGCTTCTTCTAAAATAAAACAAGCAGTCGCACCCGAACTTGTAACAAAATCAATTCCAGTTTTTTCAAGTTTTGGAATAGGACCTGCGAATACTCCGTTGTAAGTTTGCGTAAGCATTCCGATACAATTCGGACCAATTAAAGCACAATTATTTTTATTACAAATATCTACTATTCTTTGTTCTAATATCTTTCCTTCTTCGCCGACTTCACTGAAGCCCGCAGAGACAATAATAATTGCTTTTGTATTTTTATTTTCGCATAATTCTTTAACTATTGCTTCACAATGATTACAAGCAATACAAAGAATTGCTAAATCTATTTGAGGCAAATCAGATGTATTTTTATGACATTTAATACCTTGCACTTCCGTTTCTTTTGGATTAACTACAAATAGATTTTTATAGTTTCCGTCCAAGATATTTTTTATAATTTTGCCGCCCGGTTTAGTTATATCATTTGAGCCACCAATAACGGCAATATTTTTAGGATTTAATAATTCATTAGTTATCATAATACAAAGATACTAATTTTTATCTATAAAATAACGTTGTCATTCCGAACTTGTTTCGGAATCACCATTTTCTAATAAGTAAATTCCGAAATAAATTCGGAATGACATTTTTATATTAGATTACCAAGTAATAAATAATTTAATTTTTTTTATTATTTTGCTATTTTATTTTTAACATTACAAATAATTTTTATGAATATTTTATCTTATATAACTTGGGATGCATCGCCAATAATTTTCTCTCTCGGACCGATAACAGCCAGATGGTATAGTTTAATGTTCGCTATAACTTTTGTCGTAGGTTATGCCATTCTGCAAAAAATGTTTGATAACGAAAGATCAAAAATAAGATTAGATACACTCGCAATATTCATTATGGTAGGCACCGTTGCAGGAGCAAGATTAGGTCATTGCTTGTTTTATGAACCCGTTTATTATTTATCACATCCATCGGAAATATTTAAGGTATGGAATGGCGGATTAGCAAGTCATGGCGGTGCTATTGGCATTCTGCTTGCAATTTGGTTATTCACCAAAAGTGCAAAAAATTATTCTTTTATTTGGATAGTTGATAGAGTTGTTATAGTTGTAGCACTTGGCGGATTGTTTATTAGAACGGGTAATTTTTTCAATTCAGAAATTCTCGGAAAGCCGACCGATTTGCCGTGGGCAATCATATTTTCTTCTGTTGATTATTTACCTCGCCATCCTTCTATGTTATACGAAGGATTAGCATATTTTGGAATATTTATTTTCCTATACAGAAAATATTTAAAAGAAAAATTTTCTCCAAAACCAGGAATGCTTTTTGGATTGTTTTTGTTTTTAGTTTTTTCTGCAAGATTTGTGTTAGAGTTCACTAAGGAAATTCAAAGTTCTTTTGAAGCAAATCTTCCGATAGATATGGGACAAATATTAAGTATGCCATTTGCTATAGCAGGAATTATTATTATATATTTAGCAAAAAAAGGAAAGTTTGCATAGATTTATTTAGTTAAAGTAGATGTCAATAGTAACTTTGTATTAGGTGAACTATACTTGCTATATTGTAGAGTTGGTGTCAAACAACGACAAGCATTCTGCTACTACTTGGTCCATATTATAATAACTATACCGACCAAGCCGTCCTACAAATACTATATCATTATTGATAGATTTATACTTTTTATATAGTTCTGCATTTTTCTTTTGTGGAATTGGATAATATGGTGGTTCTTTGCTACTATGGTCATATTGGAACGGATATTCTTTTGCAATAACACTTTTAGTATAATTTTTATTTTTATAAAAATGTATAAACTCTGTTATTCGCGTGTAATCGTAATCATTTGGATAATTTACCTGAACTACGGATTGACAAGGTTTATCTAATGTTTCAAAATCAAATCGCAAACTTCTATACGGCAACTGACCATAACAATAATCATAAAATTCATCTATCATTCCGCTAAAATATAGTTTATCGGTGTATTGCAATTTATCTTTTATATCAAAAAAATCCGTATCTAACAATACTTCTATATTATTTTTATCCAACATTTTTTCTATCATTTTTGTATAACCATACTTCGGAATTGCTTGATATTTATCTTGGAAATACCTATCATCTTCGCTTATAAAAACAGGAATACGTGATGTAACTGATTTGTCTAATTCCAACGGAGCCATCCCCCATTGTTTAATAGTATAGCCCAAAAACACGTTTTCATAAATGAAATCGGCAAGTTCTTTTAATTGTTTGTCATTTTCATTAATTAGTTCTAAAATAGCAATTTTATTGTTGTTGCCGCATTTAGCAATCAATTTATTTACCAAATCATCAGCAATAAGTGGAAAGCATTGACGAACGGAAGTTAAGTTAAAAGGAATCGGGACAAAATTATTTTGTATTTTAGCAAGAACTCTGTGTTCATAAGGCAGCCATTCAGTAAATTGAGATAAATATTTCCAAACTTTTTCTTTATTTGTATGAAAACAATGTGGTCCGTATTTATGGATTATTATGCCGTTTTCATCTACAAAATCATAGCAATTTCCTGCAATATGATTCCTTTTTTCAACTATTAAAATTGATTTATTTTCATTATGATTAGCAAGTTTATTGGCTATAACCACTCCTGCCAACCCTGCTCCAACAATTACATAATTATATTTCATCATAGGATTTTACAAAAATACGTTTTTTTAAAATAAAAGTTTGATTTTTGATGGTGCTTTAAAAAGTATGATGGTATAAATATTATAAATATATGGCTATTACAGAGAATGTTGTATATTTGTAGTTATGAAAATAACAATAGAACTAACTTGTCCCCGGTGCCAGAGTGCCAATATAGTAAAAAATGGTCATAAAATTAACAAAAAACAAAATTATTTATGTAAAGATTGTAATCGCCAATTTATCGGCGACCATGCACTGATATATAAAGGTTGTCATTCAGGTCTGATTCGCAAGATATTACTAATGTTATCGCTAGGTACTGGCATCCGAGATATAGCCAAGATAGAGAATATAAGTATCAAAAAAGTTTTATCAGTATTAGCAAATTCTAATCGTACAATTACGCCGAAGGAGAGGCATTATGATAGTTTAGAGGTTGATGAATTTTGGACTTTTGTCGGCAGCAAGCAAAATAAAGTTTGGCTTGTTTATGCTTATCACAGAGGTACAGGCGAGATAGTATCTTTTGTTTGGGGCAGGCGTAATACGAATACGGCGAAGAAGTTGCGTA
>WRLB01000110.1 GCA_009777815.1 Bacteroidota bacterium | reverse complement strand
TGACTGACCGAATAATACTGATGGACTTCGCTGACACTCTTACCTTGAGCTATTTGATAGACTGCATGAAGACGAATACATTGTGAAAACTTTTCATCTTTTCTTAATTGAGATTTGATTAATGACAAATCTGCAGTAACTTTTAATTTACTTTTTGGCATAATTTACTAAAAAAAAATACAAATATAAGAAAATAAAATGTAAATGTTTAAAAGACTTTATATAATAATTTTTTCAAACAAAAAACGTTATTTTTACAAAAATAAAAAGTTATACTTTGCTAATGAATAGAATATTAATAACATCCGCACTACCATATGCTAACGGAAATATACATCTCGGACATTTAGCAGGAGCATACCTCCCCGCAGATATTTACGCACGTTTTATGCGACTAATGGGCGAAGAAGTCCTATATATATGCGCTTCAGACGAACACGGAGTGGCAATAAATATATCCGCCGAAAATGAAAATACGACACCAAAACAAATAATAGATAAATACCATAAAGCAAATTTAGAAGCATTTGCTAAATTCGGAATGAGTTTCGATTTTTATTCACGAACTTCTAATAAAATGCACCACGCAAACGCTTTAGATTTCTTTGAAACATTACTAAAAAAAGGATATTTAGTAGAAAAAACAACAGAGCAATTTTATGATAAACAGGCATCAATGTTCTTGCCTGATAGGTATGTTGAGGGTATTTGTCCTGAGTGTGGTTATGACAAAGCAAGAGGTGACCAATGCGATAAATGTGGTGCATATTACGACCAAATAAACTTGAAAAATCCTGTTTCAGTAGTATCTAATACTACTCCAATAGTCCGAGAAACCACACATTGGTATTTACGGCTTAGTATATTTCAAGAGTTTTTAGAAGCATATATAGATAGTTGCTCGGAAGCGTGGAAAGATAACGTGATACAGCAAGCAAAAGGATGGTTAAAAATGGGACTGGAAGATAGAGCAATAACAAGAGATTTAACTTGGGGCGTTAGTATAGAAAATGCAAAAGGTATTGATAAAGATAAAGCAAAAGGTAAAGTTCTTTATGTGTGGTTTGACGCTGTATTAGGTTATATTACTGCCACTATGGAATGGGCTAAAATAACTTCAGAAAAAGGAATCGGCATTAACAAAAATGATTGGGAAAAATGGTGGAAAGATGAAAATACAAAACATATCGCTTTTATCGGGAAAGATAATATTGTGTTCCATTCTATAATGCTGCCTGCTATTGAAATGGCTTATGGAAATTTTGTTATGCCACACAATATTCCTGCTAATGAGTTCCTTAATTTAGAAGGACAAAAGTTCTCTAAATCAAGAAATTGGAGCATAGATTTACAGGACTTCATCGCTGATTTTAATACAACACAAGCAGTAGATTCATTGCGATATACATTAGGAACGATACTACCCGAAAACAAAGATGCTGATTTTACTTGGAAGGACTTTCAATCAAAAACTAATAATGAACTTGCCGCTATACTTGGCAATTTTATAAACAGAACGTTGCAATTTGCTAAAAAAAATATGGACGGCAAAGTTCCTCCGCTGCCTGAAAAATACGCTAAACTTCAAGATATTTTAAATGATATAGTTCAATGTTACTCTGTATATAAAAAAGAAAAATCCGTAGAAGAAATTAAAAATGAATGCGAAACTGCTCTATCTACCGAAATATCTAAAAACGATTTTGCATTGTTTTGGAGTTTTGTATCAGGGATAAATAAAATTATAGAATCATATAAAAAGTTTAGAATCAAAGAAGCAATAGCAGAAACAATGAATTTAGCAAGAGCAGCAAATAAATACTTTAACGATGAAGAGCCATGGAAAACAATAAAAACAGATAATATAGATGCTTGCAATAAGACCATTTATTTATGCTGCCAAGCAGTATATACATTATCTATTTTGTTTGCTCCAATTATCCCATATACAAGTTATAAAATACAGGATTTCTTTGGTGCTAATACTATACGTGGAAGTGCCAATAATGGCTTGAAAACAATTAATTACATTAAAGATTTATCTAATTTTAAACTTGCATCAGGAACAGAAATTATTAAACCTATAATACTTTTTTCGCAAATAGAAGATAAAATTATAGAAGAACAAATTTCTAAATTGGGGTAAGAAAATGGAAAAAATTATATACAATAATAAATAATTAAAAAGGTGACCTATAAAAAATGTTATGCTGTGCCAAGCACGACATAACATTTTTTATAGGTCACCTTTTTTAATAAAAAAATGAAACTTTTTAATTTTTCTATCGTATAACTAACATAACAAATATAATTTTGAAAACTAATTAATATCATAATGTGTATGCAAAGTATTATACGCTCAAGCGAAACAGTTTCTAAAAAACAACTTTTAGAAGATTTGAATAGTTATGTTAGTATTGATAATAAATTGTTTTATAATGTAAAAAACAAAACTAACTATACTTTAATAGAAAAAAGCGATGTGATTCAACGTCTGAACCATAGTATTATTTGCAATAATATTATATTTCACAATCTTAAAAATGAAATAGAATATGAATATGAGTTTTTTGAAGAAAATATAAAAGAAATCAATAAACTTGTAGAAAAAGGCAACTACCAATATGCTCTTAAATTATTAGATTATTTAGATGAATTCATTCATTCTTTAAGAAAAAATATTTATTAATTGTTTTGTTTTTTTGTGATAGCGATTCCTAAAAATGCCATACGGCACTATATATGCAACATTTGTAGCAGAAAAATGTTTTATCCACATCGCAGATTTATTTACATACAGATAAATACTATCGTCATATTCATCACAATAAAACAGCCTTCGCTGTGCTTTTATAGAGTAGCCATTTTCTTCATATTCTACGTCAACATCAGGTATGTCATGCGAGGTAAGAATAGTTACTTATTCAAGATTTATAAAGAACTCATCAAGAATCCTGAAATATTTCCATTCAGATTCTTCGCTAATGTAGTCAGGACAAGCGATTTCGTCCCAAATAATTAGTTTTTTAACCTCATACTTATTAACATAAACATCTTCCATTGCTTCGGTAATTGTTTCTAATATGACGGAGTGTTCACTTTATGTGGAGATTAGAAAAATATTTCTTATATTTGTATTTTGTAAATTAAATATAGGACTTTTTTTTGTATGGAATGTACACATTGTGGCAGTAGTAAATATATAAAGAACGGTATCTACAAGTGTTCACAGCGTTATCGCTGTAAAGAATGCAATCGTTATTTTAGCGATAAAGTTCGCAAGTTCACATATGCAGATAAGTGTAAAGCGCTTGATCTTTATCTAAGTGGAATGGGAATCCGTGCAATCGCTAGATTTTTTGGTTGCTCTCATCCTCTTATAATCCGGTGGATACGTGTTTTTGCTTCAAGCGTCAGGTCTGATCTTCATGCCGCTCAGGATACACTACAAGATAATCAGATACCAGAAGTAATAGAGATGGACGAGATTTACACTCGTGTAAAAAAAGGGGCTTGCGAGTCCCGGTATGGGTTTCTTATTCTCGACAGCGAGGTAAAGTTGTTGCATATACGATAGGTGCCAGTAGCAATTGTGCCATAGAACTTTACAATCTTACTAAGCGTGCAGTAGGCAATATTAGTCGCATTTACACTGATGGCAATTCAAGTTATCGTGAGCGTTTTGCCGATATTGGGATATCTGATTTGCATAAAGTAGTACCGGGCAAGTCTCAGACGCATCTGATAGAGAGTGTCAATAGTAGTATCCGAGACAATTTAGCTAGGTTTAACAGGCGCAGCAAGCGTTATAGCAAGACATTATAAATGTTAGATAATACATTATTATTGTTTTTTCACAGAAAGCAATTCAATACAAGTATTTAGTCACCAATGCCTCCTGTGGAGGGGTGGTAAATTAACACGGGGGCTTGCCCTCGTGCTAAATTCTGTCATTCCGAACTTGTTTCAGCATCCCCTTATTTACAAAACTTGCTACGGCTTTGGTAATCTTTTTACTTTTCCTTTATAATTGCCTGGAGAACGGAACTTTGCTATCTTTGTATCACTCATTTGATGAGAAACATAAATCTGTGATTGACTCTCAAAAAATGCACCCTTCTCTATAGTTCCTATATCATTAAAAGTAACATCACTCGACCTTTTTTGAAATGCCCACGAGTCTATAGTTCCTACATTATTAAAGGTAATATCACCCGAACTCTCTCTAAATGCACCCTCACCTATAAATCTTACATCATTAAAAGTAAATATTTCTGAACTCTTATAAAATGCATGCTCACCTATAAATCTTACATCATTAAAAGTAAATATTGCTGAACTCTGTCTAAATGCCTCTTTACCTATAGTTCCTATATTACCTGCGGCTATGACTGATGTTATTTTAGTATTTCCTGCAAAAGCATAATCAGGTATATCTAATCCGTCAGCAATTATTATATCGCCTGTAATATTCGCTCCTGTATATTCTCCGCCGTTAATCTGGCAAGTACAAGCAGTTTCTCCATTTTGAGTGAAGGAAGTAATAGTTGT
>WRLB01000109.1 GCA_009777815.1 Bacteroidota bacterium | reverse complement strand
ACACAATTAGAAAACTTTAGAAAACTTTTCAAAGAATACGAGAATTATAAGATAATTTTGGGAGTAGGTGGCATTTTTTTTGATGCCGATGCAGAGAAAGAAGCAAAAGAGAAGGGCATCGCTGTAATTAAAGTAACTACCGAAAATGTAGAATATTTTACAGAAGGAATTAGAATATATTAGAAGATGCAGAAATAAGTACGACATAACATATTTTACAAAACGTAATCCAAACATTAATTTTATATATATTTTATTATTTTTGTAATTATGAAAAATAAAATATTGGCGGCAATATTAGCAATATTTTTTGGCGGGTATGGTATACATAAGTTTTATATAGGGAATCCAAAAGCGTTGTTGTATCTTTTATTTTGTTGGACAGGAATTCCTTCTATTATGGGAATTGTTCAAGGTATTAAATATCTTCTTATGTCAGATAAAGAATTTGACCTGTTGGTAATGCAAGAAAGAGGGTTAATGGGAAGCAAAGCAGTAGAACAAATGCAAATTAACGACCAATTAAATGCTTATAGCAACAAATATGCTTCTGTTCCATCACCTATAAAATATGAACTAACGGGAGAGTTTTATAGCAAATTACTTCATTTTTCTCACGACGTGTTAGCAGTTTCTGAACTACTAAAAAATAATTTCCAATTGCTAAATTATTGCTCTAATAATCCTGGAAAGATACAAGATTGTATTTGTTATGATATGATGCAAATATTCGGAATGCTATACGGAGCAAATTTTGATACTGCAAAATTAGAAAGTTTTTCTTGTTTTATGTTATTGCCGAATGCAAATAGCGATTTGATTAGAACTAAATCATATACGGAACTTGCTAACAACTATCAATCAAAAAAATACGAACAAACAATTAAAGATACGATTAGTTATTATATAAATTATGACAATCCTTTGCTTGTTTTATCGGGCAGCAATACTGCTTTAGCGCTGCCGAATGCTTTGAAAACAATTGATAATAAATTATTTGTTCATTATACAAATATGTTATATAATTATGCAAAGTTTTTATCTATTGCTGACGATTTAGCAACTATAGACGAACAAAAAGCATTAAATCAAATTTATCAAATTATTTATAATTGAAAAATAACTTCTAAAATGTTATGCTGAATTTGTTTCAGCAGGACATTATAGAAGTTATCCTTCTATAATTTTTGCTGATATAAAATTATATCTATCTATTGTTTTATTTATTATTTCGGGTGGCAATGTAGGCGGCGGCGGTTGTTTATTCCAAACAATACTTTCTAAATAATCACGCAATACTTGTTTATCAAAGTTATAAGGTGTTTTGCCTGCTTCATAATCCGACAATAGCCAAAACCGAGAAGAATCTGGAGTTAATACTTCGTCAATTAGAATAATATTATTTTCATTATCTATTCCGAACTCAAATTTAGTATCGGCAAGGATTATACCCTTATTTAATAATTTCGTGGTAGCATAATTAAATAGTTCTAACGAATACTCTTTAACTTTAATAGCAATATCTTTTCCAATTATTTCTGATGCACACATAAAATCAATATTTTCATCGTGTCCTACATCTGCCTTGGTAGAAGGAGTAAATATTGGATGAGGTAGTTTGCCATATTCTGTAAGACCATTAGGCAAATCAATACCACAAATACTACTTTTAGAAAGATATTCTTTCCACCCCGAACCTGCAATATAATTTCTAACTACACATTCTAACAAAATAGGATTTGTTTTTCGCACAAGCATAGACCTATTTTCTAATTCATTTTTATACTTATGACAAATAGCAGGATATTCGTTCACGTCAGTAGATGTTAAATGATTTGAGATTATGTGTTTAGTATTATTGAACCAATAATTACTAATTTGTGTTAATACCTTTCCTTTATTTGGAATAGGTTGCTCCATAATAACATCAAAAGCAGATATTCTATCGGTTGCAACTATTAAAAGATATTCGCCTAAATCATATACATCTCGGACTTTTCCTCTTTTTAATAGCGGAATATCATTAAAATTAGTTTTATACAATGATTGCATAATTTTTATATTATTTTAAAATTTTATACTATTTCGCCTTGTTTGTTAATGCGGATCCATTGCCCGTTTAATTTTACCGAAGCGGTACCATCTTCATTCCAAAAAGGTCTTGCGTCATCATAAATAATTGGAATTACAACTTTGCCTGTTGTGTCTATAAATCCATATTTTCCATTCAAATATACAATTGCAAGTTCTTCATTAAAAGTACTAACATAATCAAATGTTGCTGGAATTACAACTTTGCCTGTTGTATCAATAAATCCCCATTTGTTATCTAACGACATAAAAGTAAGACCAGATGCGAAAAATGAATCGCAGCATGTTTCTTGATACAAATGATTGTAAACAGAAAAACAACAAATCCAGTCGTATTTTACTTCAACTACTTCTTTACCTGCTCTATTAAAATAACCCCATTTACCTTTACAATCAGATGTAAAAACTCCGCTACCAATAAAAGCGGCAACAAAACCTTCACTGCTAAATTTTCCTTCTATGAGATTGAATTTTAACTCTGTCAGTTCTTTTCCTGTGGAATCCATAAGACCATATTTTAGAACTGAATCTTCTATAAACGCAACTCTGAATAGCCCATTGCCATAATAATGTATAGCACGAGTTTCATAAGCAAACACACCACCATTGCGACCGCCATATTTTATTGCAGATATTGGATTTCCATTAGCATCCCCTAATCCATACCTAACGCTTCCTTTTATTTCAGGATAGTTTTTCTCTATTATAGTATAATTAGAATTAAGAATAGGATAAGCCCTTAAGGTAAATTCAACGGAATTGTTATCCTCGCAAGTAGAGGAAATAAATACTATGCCTATTGCAATTAATAATAACTTAATTTTCATAATTTGATATTTTATTATTTATTAAAAATAAGGATTTTTAAATAATTTTTATGCTTTTTACAACTATACTTTCTTGCTGGGGTGGTAGGATTCGAACCCACGGTGCCAGATCCAGAGTCTAGTGCCTTACCGCTTGGCGACACCCCAACATAAATTACTTTTTTATAAAAATCTATCTTTCTATTTCGAACAATGTGCTAATAGAACGATTATCGTAAGTTCTGATAATTGCTTCTGCTATTAAATCGCTTACAGAGACGACTTTTATTTTATTTATTTTTCTTTTTAATGGTATTGTGTCGGTTATAAATAAAGTGTCTAATCCTTCTGATTGTTCTATCATATCCAGTGCATTGCCTGAAAATATAGGATGGACGACAACGCCATATAATTTTGCAGCACCTCGTTCTTTCAATGCTTCAGCACATTTTATAAAAGTGCTACCTGTATCTATCATATCATCTACTAAAAGAACATTTTTTCCTGCCACATCACCTACAATAGTTGTAATTTCTGCTTCGTTATGTTCTGGTCTTCTTTTATCCACAAGCACCAGCGAACCGCCAAGTTTGTTATTATAACTTCTTGCTGTTTTTACTCCGCCTACATCGGGGGCTGCCACGGCTAATGGCTCTAAATCTATGTATTTTAACTCTTTCATTAAAACAATAGAAGCGTATAGATGATCCACAGGAATATCAAAAAAACCTTGTATTTGCGATGAATGTAAATCAACTGTTATCATTCTATCTGCTCCTGCGGTTTCAATAAGATTAGCGACTAATTTCGCTGTTAAAGATACTCTTGGTTGGTCTTTTCTATCTTGACGTGCGTATCCAAAATATGGAATTACTACTGTGATACGTTTTGCAGATGCTCTGCGTGCTGCATCAATAAGCATCAATAGTTCCATTATATTATCGGAAGGCGAAATAGTAGATTGGATTATAAATACATCTATTCCGCGGATATTTTCTTCAAATTTAACCCAAATCTCGCCATCACTAAAATTTCTAATAGAAGTAGGCGTTAGTTCTATATCAAGGTTTTTGGCTATTTTTGTAGCAAGCGGTAGGTTAGAACGTCCCGATGCAATTTTTAAATCTTGCACTATTTAATATCCTCAATTTTTATATTTTACAAAAATACGTATTTATTTGTAAAATTAAATATGTAATTTTTAACAAGAAAAAGGAAAATTTTTAGGAAAGGTAAAAAATAACGCCGTAAGCTATTGATATGTAAATGCTTAAAAATCATATTCTGTTATGCCGAATTATTTCGAAATTCTCTTATTATTTGCGGGAATACTGCAACAAGTTCAGCAGGACACGTTTTTGTTCAGTATGACGGGTTTTTTGCTACTGCCATTCCGAATTTGTTTAGGAATCCTCTGATTCATCACGAGAATGATTTCCCGTGTTAAATAATCATCTTTTTAACACAGGGATTCATCCCTGTGTTATATAATTGAAAAAACAATTTACCACCCCGTCATTTGCTGAAGCAAATGCCACCCCTCCATAGAGGGGAACTGTTCCCCTCCTGTGGAGGGAGTGTTCGCTTTATGTGACGATTAGAAAAATATTTCTTATATTTGTATTTTTTTAATTAAATATAGGACTTTTTATATGCAATGTACTCGTTGTGGTAGCACTCGTTATAGGTCTCATAGTAATTATACTCACCATAAAAGTGGTGA
>WRLB01000108.1 GCA_009777815.1 Bacteroidota bacterium | reverse complement strand
GTATTTATTTTAAAATACAAAAATACACTTTTTAAAAATAAACTTTTTAATATAGATAAATCTCTACAAATGTTATGCCGAATTTATTTCGGCATCTCCTAATTTTATACAAGGGATTATGAAATAAGTTCGGCATGACATACATTTACTTTGTGGGTTATACTGGATTAGAACCAGTGGCTTTTACCCTGTCAAGATAACACTATATACCAAACTGAGTTAATAACCCGTAAATTTTCCCCTTATAAATAGAAAAACATAACAACTACTTTTCTAAAACTATTTTGCCGAAAATTGGCTCCATCCAGTTAGTACCTAATACTTCTATTGTGTAACTATAAATAGCAGGAGCAACTTTCTTGCCTTGCTTGTTATCTTTCTGCCATATAAAAATACCTTGGCTGCTATTAATTTCGTTGTGAATTTCTTTAATATGCTTTCCTTCTGTATCATATATATTTAGGATAGCAGTGCCACCGACTTCGCTACGTCCGAGATTATATTCAATATAAACTTCTTCCGAATTAGATGAAGGCAAAGGATAAGATGAAGTAGATAAAATATGGTTGTTAATAGTAAATGTTAATCTATAATTAGTATCAAGTGTATTACCTGATGCATCGGTGCCAATAAAACGGAATAGATTTTCTTTTTCGGTTAAGGGTTCTATTTTGAATTCTAAAATTGCTTTTAAGTTTCCTTCATTTATTGTAGAATCTGTGTAGTATTGTGTGTTTTGTGGTGATAAAGGAATACTATTAAGACGAACTTCTATTGGCTTTTCTATTAAAACAGGCATATAAGAATTATCATACATTTCAACTATAAAATAAGGTTCAGAAGATATATTCATAGTTTTTTCTGTAAGTAAAGCGTTATCTATATATATTTTAAATGTAGGAGGAATATCGTCTTCATCAACATATAGCAACATACTGAATGAATTATTAAAATCGTATAAATCATTAGTAGTAATGGTTGCCAAAATATAATTTATTCCTGTTTGCAGATAATTTGTTGGAATAGGAAATTCAAAGAAAATATGCTCATCGGGAGCAATTATTTGTATTGTATCACTCCACATATTTCCTTCAATTTGTATAAATAGAATAACATTTTCTATTGCAGTTCTTAACGATATATTTGCTAAATCTACCTTAAAGAATGCTGTATCGCCGCGGAGATAACGATTAGTATCCAATCCCGTATTAGCAGATATAAATACTAATTCAGCACAAGTATCACAAAAACTTACAGTGTCTGATACGCTAAAAGGAATCGTTTTTACATCAAATAAATTGTTATTGTTAAATTGTTTTACACTGACAAAATAATTTTTTCCTTCTTGCAATCCTTCATATAAGATATTCCAATCCACGTATTCATTATTAAAATATATTTCATCAGGAAGTGATGCACATACTACATTATTATTTTCATCCGATATATTAAATTCATAACTTTCATTATATATATACTGCCATTTCAAAAACCTAAAATGTAATTTATTTTTATTCATAACTAAATAAGGAAGCGGCTCTACTGGATATAAACCTTTTGTGAATATTCTAATTGTTTTAGTAACTATATTATTTGATTTATTATTTTCTTCTACTTCGTTGTCGCTATCCAATGTTATAACAATTAGTTGCTGGTCTGAAATAGTATTTAACGGAACAACGAACTCTACATCTCTGTCTCTACAAATAGAACTTACACGAGAATTATAAGATATTCCGTTGTATTCTAATTTAACATTAAAGTCATCACCATAATATATTCCTGCATTATATATAGGAACTTTTATGGTTATAGTAGTGTTATCGTCTGTTAAGTTTGTATCGCCAAATTCATTAGTTACTATAATTTCTCTACTTAAAGCGTAAATATCTGTTAATGTATCTATTTTTATTTCTATAGTTGGGTCGCCGAGTATTCCGAGAGTGTAATGGATTTCTGTCCTGTAAATATCACTTAAAGGTATATTATCTTTAGAATACTGCATAATATCCCCTATACGTCTATATCCTTTTATTAGTGCTTCTGCCATATTTAGTTGCAAAGTTCTATTACTACCTATAGTCATTTTAGTGGTTGCCCCGATTGATGCCACAAATCCTCTATCTTTATATGATAAAATAAAATCCTCATTTAATACACTCTGAATGGTATTATCGGCAAACGCTCCCGTAATACAACTTAATGTAGCCAATATACCATATCTGTTAAAGTTATTTAAGTTATCTACTTGCCATCCCCAATTATCTACTCCTATAGGCGAACCATGTCCGTGAAATATAGTCATACCTACTCCGCTATTTAACTCTCTTATTATTTCATTTCTGTTCTTATATATAATAGCACTATCATTATCTTTATAAATGATTATAGTATCAGAACATAATGGAGTATTATTAAGTAGCATAGCAGTTATCTTTGAGCCATTTTCAATGGCGTTAATTTGATCAATATTAGAGCCACCATTAATAAGTATAAACTTTTTGTTCCATAGTTGGTTGTCGTTGCTTTCATATACTTTAACTTTTTCTATATAATTTTCTAATTGCGTATTATTTGAAACAGGGATTCTACCTACTATTAAATTTGCAGTAATATCAGAACTATTAAATACACCAAACCAATAATCCGATACAGGATAGCCAAATGCAGGAATATAATCAATAGAAATACTACCTGTATCACAAAAACGAGGATCAGTAGAAGCATCACCTATAAATAAAACATATTTAGGTGACTCATTCCAATTATAAAAAGCATAACGCAAATAATCTTTAATAGCAATCGGAGATTTGTTTCCGTATCCGAATTCCTTATATATATCTTCCACATCAACGCATTCTACTAACATATCTTTACTTCTTTTATAGTTAGCGTATTCAATACTTTTTTCTTTGAAATCGTTATGATATATTATTATTAGTTCTGCTTTTATGGTAGTATCTTTTAGATTAGTTTGATTAACATTCTTAACATTTGCTAATGCTACATTACTACTATCGCTATAAACCAGCGAATAATTATTATTCGCCATTAAAGATATATTAGCCGAAAACCATCTTCTTTCTTCATCATAAAAAGTGGCATCTTTACAAGCAATTTTCTCTTCTTTATTTAACTCTTCTATAATTACATTACTTCCCTTTTTAAAGGCACACACATAAGCATTACTCGTGCTATACTGACTAATTAATGTGCTACCTTGCTCTTGCAAAAAGTTATTTAATTGATAAACATTGCCATATCTTTCATTAATTGCAATGCAAATAACCGAACCATCTGCCGCATCTCGCACAAACGATAACACATCTGAATTATAACTATAAGAATACTTACTCTCTACGTCATCCTTCCCTGCCTGCAAAATATAAATATGTATGCCCTGCTCTATACTTTTATAATTATGATTATTCATTAAAATACTCGTCATAAAAGTTCGCTCATCGGCTTCATATCTCGTGCAGACGGATATATGTGTCACTGGCGTATTATCTTTAATAATGAAAGATTTACCGATAGTATCAAACAAATAAACTTTAGAATCGCTTAAACCATTGATTGTTATATGCGAATTACTATCTAATGACGCTATATTTAATGTATTTGCTTGATATATGATGTGACTATTTTCATTATCTGTTGATATATGAAAATACGGCTTAAAATAGCCGCTAAACTCTATATTATCCACACCTAAATATAAGGAGTTAGAAACATCGCTAACCCTATGATTAACCAACCTAAATAAGTTATTTCCCAACCAATTAGATGATATATGCGTCTCAAATGCCTTATTTTCCACCAATGAATCAAATAAAAAATTACTAACCGAATCATTATTAAAATAAGATGCTACATTGCGTTTTGCATCAAAAAAAGCATATTCTGAATCAGACATCGTTGTCGTTAGATACGCTTTAACACTGATATTAGAACCCCAACGAGGAAACAAATAAATATCTTCCACAACCAATTCTGCATTTTGCAAACTATAAATACTACCATCCCCGTAAAGATTCGGATAAGTATTCAGCAATTTCCAATACCAACCCTTAAAACGACTATCATCATTCTCTAAATTATTCTGCCCCGAATAATAGATTTTATCTACTTCTAAACAAATTTTTTGCTCAATATATTCAATGGTATCTGCGACATTATCTGCCTCCAAAAATGTATTATTTTCGCTGTTATTACCCGCATCATAATACAAAAAAACCGCAAAATCATTTGAATATTCATCTAATTTATTTGCACTCGGAATGCAATAAATCAACTCATTTTGCGTGTAATAATAAGGCAATTCCGCACCACGATAAACAAGACGAATACCCGATGTATCTTTATCATTAAGCGTAAATCCCGCAGCAAATAAATCATTAAATAGCACCTTACAAATGCCCGTTTTATTAGTAATTAAGCGATGGTAAGACAGATTTTGCTGATACCAATTAGAACATAAAATATATGTATTTAGTAAGAAAATTGATGATAAAATAAGTGCTTTTTTCATAAAACAATTCATAAAATAATTACAAATATACTTATTATTTTCTTATTTTTTTTGCTATCGTGCTAATTTTATTTACTAACTTTTGCTCGGATTTACTCATTATTTACATAATTTTGCTCGGGATTTACTAATTTGATAAAAGTGGACATTTTGTCACAACTCTTTTTCCAATTATTAGTAACGTTT
>WRLB01000107.1 GCA_009777815.1 Bacteroidota bacterium | reverse complement strand
CAAGTTAGTAAATTATTACTGAAAATGTAAATAATTATGTAAAATTTAGTTAATTTTGATAAAAATAAAATAACACTCAAGCAATTTTTTGATAAATATATATAAATTATACATAATTTTATGACAGAAAATAAAATAATACCAGCAAAAAGAACAGAAAATGTGCGATATGCGATTAGAGATATAGTGGTTCTCGCAGGGCAAGTCGCAAAAACAGGTAAAGAAATGCTTTATCTAAATATCGGGGATCCAAATGTTTATGATTGGCAAACTCCGAAGCATATCATAGAAGCAACATATCAGGCAATGCTTTCCAATTATAATGGTTATTCTGCGTCCAGCGGCGTTCCAGCGGCGGTTGCGGCAATAGAAGCGGAAGCACATCAGAAGGGTATAGATAATGTGCTTGATATTTTTATCACAACAGGCGGGAGCGAGGCAATAGAATTGTGTTTGAATGCTTTGGTTAATCCTGGCGATAATTTTTTGATGCCTACGCCTGGATATCCGTTATATACTGCTGTTGAGAGTAAGTTGGAGGCGGTGCCGAATCCTTATTATTTGGATGAGAAAACTTGGCAGCCGGATGTAAATGATATAAAATCGCGGATAAATTCTCGCACGAAGGCGATAGTTCTTATAAATCCGAATAATCCTACGGGTTCGGTTTGTAATCGGGAGACGCTGTTGGAAATAGTGCAGATAGCAAAGGAGAATGATTTAGTTATTATGGCTGACGAGATATATGATAAGATGATATTTGATGGTGCGGAGATGGTTTCTATTGGTTCGTTAGACAAGGATGTTTCTTGTATTACTTTTTGCGGATTGAGTAAGAATTATATAGTTCCCGGTTGGCGTATGGGCTGGGGAATAGTGAGTGGTCGCGATGCTATAATGCGTGATTATATTGATGCAATAAATAAGTTATTGCGTGCTCGTTTGTGTGCGAATCATCCCGAGCAGTATGGTATCATTGCGGCATTAACAGGGAGTCAAGAGCATATACCGGCGATGAATAAGATATTGCAGCGTAGGCGCGATATTACTTTAGATATAGTTAAAGGTATTAATGGCATTGATGTAGTTAAGCCCGAAGGTGCGTTTTATGCTTATGCTTCTATTGATGTGGATGATGATACTAAATTCTGTCAGGAATTAATAAAAGAGACAGGCGTTGTTGTTGTTCCGGGTAGTGGATTCGGCAAGAAAGACGGCACAAACTATTTCCGTTATGTTATCTTGCCTGACGAAGTTACATTAGAAAAAGCATTTAATAAAATCGCTGAGTTTTATGGGAAATATAAGGGGTAGAGGGATAGTATGAATAAAGCGGACAGTTACTAATAAAGATACCTGTCCGCTACTTGTTTCGTTTTTTAATATGGAAACATTTAGTAATAATTAATAAAATACTATTTTTGCAAAATATGAAAAGGTTTTTTCTATCATTTCTAACATTATTATTATCAATATCTGTTAAAGCACAATGGTCTATACTTGATGCAGAAGCCGATAGTATTGTCAGAGCAGGAACTAATTATATATATAATTTAGATTTTACAGATGCTGAACGGTGTTTTAAAGAAGTCCAAAATAAATTACCGGCGCATCCTGCAGGTTATTTTCTTGATGCAATGATAGATTGGTGGCGACTAACGATTGATAAACCTCGTAGCGAAAAGTTTAAAGACGTTTTTCTAAATAAAATAAAAAAAGCAATAGATGTGTGCGATGCTATTTTAGATACAAATAAAAAAAACATTAATGCACTATTTTTTAAGGGAGGAGCATTAGGATATAGAGGTAGATATTATGCTGATGAAGAGAGTTGGGTTAAGGCAGTATCTGATGCTAATGCAGCATTAGATGTTTTGATAGAATGTTTGAAAGTTGCTCCAAACAATCACGATATTATGTTGGGAACAGGCATATATAATTACTTCGCTGCAGCAATTCCCGAGCAGTATCCTATCGTTAAACCGCTAATGTTATTTATTCCTTCAGGCGATAAAAAAATAGGCGAATACCAACTAAAATCTGCTGCAAGTAAAGCAAGATATGCATCTATTGAAGCAAAAGTAGTGCTTATGCAGGTATATTATACTTTTGAAAAAAAAAGTTGGGAAGCTTTAGATATTGCAAAAGAACTATTCCAAAAATATCCTAATAATCCTTATTTCAAAAAGTATTATGCTCGCTGTTTAGTTAGAACGGGCGACTATAACAATTTTGAAAAGTATTGGCGAGAGATTCTAAAAGATTGTATTGATAAAAAATTTGGTTATAATAATGATTTAGCACGCGAATCTATGTATTATATTGCATTAGCACTAATTAGAAAAAAAGATTATTCTTTGGCTTTGCGGTATTTAGTTAAATGTGAAGAAGGTTCAAAAGAAATTGATAAAAAAAAGCATTCTTCATTTATCGTGATGTGTAATTTATGGATGGGCAAGGTTTATGATTTGCAAGAAAATAGAAATAATGCTATTTCACAATACAAAAAAGTATTAAAAATGACTAATTATTCCACGTCCCACGAAGAAGCACAACGATATTTAGAAAAACCTTTTAAACAATAATAAGATTAAATTGTTTTTATGTAACTACTAATCTCCGTCCTGCTGAATTTAGTTCAGCATCATTTTTAATGGTTCAAGATACTTTTAGGATTCATTTTTTATAAAAATTTAACCTAAATTTCTTTCGAAGTTTTTTCAAGAAAACGAATATAATAAAATATTTTAAATTAATTATTATAAAAAAATTAGGTTCAAGATACTTTTAGGATTCATTTTTTATAAAAATTTAACCTAAATTTCTTTCGAAGTTTTTTCAAGAAAGCGAATATAATAAAATATTTTGAATTAATTATTATAAAAAAATTATTTAGTTATTTTTCATAAAATTTTATATATATTGTTTTTTCTATTATTGTATCTGAATTCACATTCCTTCAAATGTAAATAAAACTTATCCTTGTTTATGCATCTAAACTTCGCTAATCTAACTTTACATAACCCCCAAAAGTTCTCTATTACATTAATGTGATTATTTCCTTTTGCAAATTCATTTTTACTATGCTTAACACGGTAATGTTTCTTGTAACCATAGTCAACTAAACCATCATAACTCTTATATAAAGTCTTTCAAACATTTACATTTTATTTTCTTATATTTGTATTTTTTTATTAGTAATTTATGCCAAAAACTAAATTGAAAGTTACTGCAGATTTGTCATTAATGAAATGTTAATTAAGAAAAGATGAAAAGTTTTCACAATGTATTGAATTTATTTAGTTTTATTTTTATAATACCACAAAAAAGCAGGGCTAAAGAACCCTGCTTAACTAATAGGAATATTCGGTCACTCCTTCTCAATCTTTAATCCCATCATATAAAAATATCGGCGTAGCACCAACTTTGCTTTCATCGGATTTTCTTTCATCGGGGCTTTCGCTAAATGCTTTTAGTTGTGGATAAAGGGATTCTATTAAGGTTGCTCCTTCTACATAAGTCCAGTCGGTATCGCCAAGTAAAGATGCTAACTTCCTGCCAACCATATTTCTTGTTATGTGACCAGAAACGCCCGGAACATCTTGTCCATTTACGCCCTTATAAATGCAAAATTGCTTATCATAATGGCAGTTAGTGATAGTGGCACCATTGTTATTATAAGGAATTCTTCCAAGAATAGCACCTACTTCTGTTTCTGTGTCAGCAATTATTACTCCTGTATTAATACAATTAGATATAGCCACCCCATTTGCAATTGCATTCAATACAGTTATTCCGGACACTGTCTTATTTCCTTTAACAAATCCTGCATTTATGCAATTTGTAATTATTGAAGAATTATTTGAATAAAAATACATTCCACATATTCCACCTACAAAACTGCTTCCTGTTACACAGCCAATGTTTAAACAATATTCTAATATATGATTAGTTGCACCTGACATTTGACCTACTATACCACCTACATTACTATCATTTATCACGTTATTACAAATTACATTACCAGCATTTATACATTTTGAAATAACCCCATTATTTGACAAACCTACTATACCACCCGTATACAAACTAAAAGTAGTTGCATTAACTATACTATTAATTATAGTTCCATAATTATTACAAGCAATAATTTGTCCCCACTTTTCTCCAGCAATTCCTCCAACACGACCATTGCCTAAACCAGTTATATTAGCATAATTTATGCAATTTTCAATAGTGCCATAAGATCGACCTACTATTCCTGCAACATAGATATTACCAATAACTTCACCATCTACACTTAGATTTTTAACAACAGCATTAGATTCTACAGTTTTAAATAATGCAACGCCAGCATTTTGAGGCATATTCAAATTTAGTGTAATTTTATATTTATTGCCATCAAAAGTACGGTTGTAGATAGAATTAGAAGGACCGAATCCCTCAATTCTAAAATCAACAGGAGTAGTAATATCTGCCATTAGTTTGAAATGCAAATCTCTATTGTAACTATAAAGATTTGGCATAGAATCAGCAACTTCTTTTAAATCGGTGATATTATAAATTAGATATGGGTCACCTTCAGTTCCATCACCTTGCGTGCCATCAAAGACACCTGCGTTAGCATTTTGCATTGCTAAAATAATAGCGAATAATGTTAAGTATTTTTTCATAACGATTAATATGTTATATAATCTCTTTTAAAGATTTACAATAAGATTGCATATATTTTTGATTTTTTCTTTATCAATATTATTGCTCCATTTTTCAAAATCGTTAATCCTTTCTTCCATACTTTTAACATATCTGTTATG
>WRLB01000106.1 GCA_009777815.1 Bacteroidota bacterium | reverse complement strand
GATGGGCGGTGTTTTAAAAACAAATTGGATATTTTCATAAACATTTTGAGTAATATTACTACCCGGGTTGTATTGGAAACCCCCCCCCCCCGTGTAGTAGTTTCTACTACATTGCTTGTAGTAATTTTACTACAAGTGTTGGTATAGGAGGAAATAGTTAATTTTTCGGTCAGGTTTATATTACCTGAAAATAAATTTACACTTCGCATATTGTTAATTATAAAAAACTAATAGTAATAATTACAAAAATACGTTTTTTAAATGAAATGAACATTTTTTTGTTTTATATTTTATAAAACCTTATTTTTGTATTCTTTTATGTAATTTTTTTGAAAATGAATTCTTATTTTTTATCTATATCGGGATGGTGGTGGCTATTAGTTCTATTCTGTTTGATTGCTGTTGCATTAACTATATTTACTTACAAAAATACAATTCCACCTATCGCTAAATCAAAAAAGATATTGCTAATTAGCATCCGTTCTATTGCATTAGTTATACTCTTTTTTTCGATTTTTGAGCCAATTTATACGTCTATTAAGACATTGATAACAAAACCACAATTAGTTGTTTTAGTGGATAATTCTGTGTCTATGGTTGTTGATGATGCAGCAGGTAACAGGAAAGAAAGGGCATTAAATGTATTTAAAAAATTGGATTTGTCGCCGATTAATCCTAATATAATTTATTATAGTTTCGGCGAAGATGTGCGAATGATTGACACTTTTTATGCTGATTCTTTGCAGTTTAACGAAAACAGCACAGATATTTCTAAAGCAATAAGAACGATAAATAATATATCCGAAGCAACTAATACAAGAGCAATTTTGCTGATAACAGATGGAGTTTTTAACACAGGAAATAACCCGTTGTTTGATGCAGAAAACTTTGCAAAACCAATTTATACAATAGGTATTGGTGATACTGTTGAGCCGAAAGATATATCTATAAAATCGCTACTTGTAAATGAAATTGCGTATATAGAAAACCCAATACCTGTTACAATTAATTTTAGTTCTGTTGGATTTTCTAATGTGGAGGCAAAGGTAAGTTTGTTAGATGATGGCAAAAAAATTGCGGAACAAGTTGTAAATCTTCATTCGGACAGAACAAATTATACACTAATTTTTGAATATAATCCAGTGAAAGAAGGCATCAGAAAACTTACTGCTACAATATCAGAATTAGAAAATGAAATAACAAATAAAAATAACACGCATTCTGAATATGTTAAAGTGTTAAAAAATAGTCGTAAAGTAGTAATGTTTGCAGGTTCGCCGAGTCCTGATTTTAGTTTTATAAAAAGGGAATTGGATAATGAAAAAGGTTTAGAAATTGTAACTTATATTCAAAAGAAAGGTGCAGAGTTTTATACTCAACCATCGCAACAAGTAATTAGTTCTGCCGATGTTATTATATTTTGTGGCTTCCCTATTAACTCTACTCCGAACAATATTTTATCTATGATTAAAACAGAATTAGATAAAGGAAAATCTTTTATGTTTGTTGCAGGGCTAACTACAGATTATAATAAATTAAAAATATTGGAAAACAATATACCATTCCAAGTAGTAAGTTCTAAACCGAATGAATTTATGGTTTCACCTCTTATAAATGTAGATGCTTTAGCAAATCCTATTTTACGTGTTACGGGAACAGATGAAGATATATCTTTATGGAATCGGTTGCCGCCTATTTTTAGAACAGAAACGTTTGTGAAAATTAATCCCGAAAGCGAAGTTTTATCTACAATGAAAATTAATAATGTTGAGTTTAAAGAACCATTACTTATTACGCGTGAGTTTCAAAATAACAAGCAAGTAGCAATTATGGGTTATGGTCTGTATAGATGGAAAATGCTTGGTTATGCGAGTAGTGAAGCAGTTGGAAAAACCGATGTGCCTGATTTGTTTGAGATATTGATAGATAATTCTTATCGTTGGCTGTCTGTCAAAGAAAGAAGTAAATTGGTAAATATTCGCACAACTAAAAAACATTTTAATCAGGGCGAAAAAATTGAATTTATTGGTGATTTATATGATGCATCTTATATTCCGATTGAAAACGCTAATATAAAAATAGATATCGGTGCAAACGAAAATAAACGAGAAATTAGTATGACTTCTATCGGTAATGGTCGCTATATCGGGAGCGTTGAAGGATTATCTCAAGGCGACTTTAATTTTATAGCAAACGCAACACTCGGAAGCAGAAATCTCGGAAACGATAACGGCAGATTTAGTATAGGAGAATTAGCAATAGAATACCAAAACCTTAAACAAAATGCTTCATTACTAAAACTAATATCTGACCGAACATTAGGTAAATACTATGACGGCACAGATTTATCTACTGTATCAGACGATATAATGAACTCTAATAGTTTTACAGACAGACCAGTATCGTTGCATTCAGAATTCTTACTATGGAATTGGCTGGGACTACTAATAATTGCTATACTACTATTCGCAACCGAATGGTTCATCAGAAAAAGATCAGGATTGATATAAGAAATAAAATATGGAGATGCCGAACTAAATTCGGCATAACTGCATTTTTGTTCGGCATAACAAAAGAATAAAGTTTTAATAATGATGAAATAATTTTAAACTTTGTTTGTTAAAAAAAACGTAATTTTATAAAAAATTATTTAACTCTATATATAAAACAAAAGAAATATATGATAGATATTATTGATGCAGTAATAAAAAAAACAGTTGATGATACTATAAGTGTAGAACTGAAAGAGAACAAAAAAGAAAAAACAAACGTAAATTATAGCAGTTCTATTGTAAAAAATAATTCTAATTTAACACGAAAACAAGATAAAATAAATAGTAACGATTGACATTTTTAGAAGTAAAATAAAAATGTTTCATTTACGAACAATCGCTAAAAATTCTTATATTTGCATTATGAATATAGTAATTATTCTTTTGTGTGTAGTATATTTGGCAAGAGTTTTTATTATTGGAGTCGCTGCAACTAAAACAAGAAAAAAATATAACGTAAATATAAATAATTCTTATAAGCCCTTTGTATCAGTAATCGTTCCTGCAAAAGATGAAGAAAAAAATATAGAAAATTGCATCAATTCTATACTAAATGTAAATTATCCACCAGAACTTTATGAAATAATTATTGTTAATGATAGGTCCGAAGATAACACGCTAAATGTAATTAACAAAATGGCTTCCAAGCATAATAACATAAAAATATGCAACATTACACAAAACAATTCAAATCCTAATCTAAAAGGAAAAGCAGGTGCAATAAAAACAGGAATAGATAATGCTAAAGGTGAATATTTATTGATGACGGATGCAGATTGTATAGTTCATCCGAATTGGATAAATACTATAACAAAGCATTTTATAGATGGTAAAGAGAATAAAGAAAATGTAGGAATGGTGTGTTCTTATACAAATGTTAAATGTAATAATATATTTCATTACTTTCAGGCAGCAGAATGGGCTTATATGCATACTTATGCGTGTGCAGGAATAGGACTAAATACGGTTATGGGTTGCTTTGGGAACAATATCGCAATTACTAAAGAAGCATATAATAAAATTGGCGGATATGAAACATTAAAATTTTCTGTGACTGAAGATTTTGTTTTATTAAAAGCGATATTTGATGCAGGTTTTTCAATTAGATATTTATGTATGGAAGATAGTGTTGTAGAAACATTGCCTGAAAATTCATTTAAGGATTATATGGTTCAGCGGAAGCGTTGGTCAGTTGGAGGAATAAGTTTAGGTTTCAAAGCATTTATATATGTTGCATCATCGGTGGCTTTATGGCTTGCAATAATTTTTTCAATTTTTGCAGGAAGTTTAGAATTACTAATAGCATCTTGTTTAGTTAGATTTTTAGGTGATTGCTTAATACTTTTTCCCGTATTTAATACATTAAACATAAGGTATTTAAAGAAATGGATACCCTTATCAGTATGTTTTTACAGCGTAATAGAATTACTTCTACCTTTTATCATAATAAACAAAAAAGTTCACTGGAAAGGACAAACATTTAATTAAATATTTAGAACACAAAACCTATTCCTACGCCTGCTGAAAATCTAAATTTGCTAATATCTTTGCGATGAAGCACCCTAACAGGAGTATTATAATCGGTTTCCCATTTACGTTCTAATTCCCAAATATGAGCATAACCTATATCTGCATTTACTACAAAATGCTTACCCAAACGAGATTCTATTCCGATGCCCAAACCAATAGAATTATCGCTATAAATTTCCGATGACTTATAGTAAGAACTTGGATTGTTTTCTTCTGAATACCAAGTTCTTGCTCCCGCTAAAGCATATAAATCAAAGTTTTTTTGTGCAAAAAAACGATAATGATATTCCAAGCCAAAGGAAATAAACATATCTGTTGATTTTTCGCTAACATAAGTTCCTGTTTTATTTACTTCACTTGAACGCCACCCTAAAAACACTGCTTTTACAGAATGTTCTTGCGTTATATTTCGCTTGTAATGAAAACCAACACCCGAGAAATATGATGCTGTAAAACCTATATTATTACTATATTGTGGGAAATTTTTGTTATATTCTGTAGAAGTTTTTTCCCAAGGGAATAAATCTTGTTCTTCATTAACAATTTCTTGTGCTTGCATAAATGTATAGTTTGCTACCCCACAAACAGCACAAAACAAGAGAATACATATTTTTTTCATAATACTAAAATTATTTATCTAAAACACAAAAATAACGTTTTTTTTTGTTAAAAAGATACTTTTTTATTTTCAATGTTATAAAATTCCTTCTTTTTTCTGCATAAAAAAACCTCCCCATTCTGATATGGGGAGGCGTGTTTTAGTTGATGTTTT
>WRLB01000105.1 GCA_009777815.1 Bacteroidota bacterium | reverse complement strand
TATGAGCGCCGAAGAAGCAATGAAATATGGCATCATAGATAAGATATTAGAAAGTTTTAATGATATGTAATTTTATTTCTTTATCACCATAAATGACGTAGAAGCGGTTGCTGTGCAACCTTCTGAACCTTTAAAATTACATACTAACAAATATGTGCCGCTTTCTTTTAAGTATCCTTCAGGAATTGTTTCTACTTGGTCCCAATAATTTTCTATATTCCATTGATGTATTATTTTTTCATTAAATAGCAATTGTAAATGGACAGAAACAGGTTTAAGATTAGGGAAATCGCTTTTGTTTCCGTAACTTTTTGTAATCGGAGTAAGCAAAATGAACGTTATATTAGAAGATGTTGGGTTCGGCGATAAAGAAATTAATCCTGAATCTATTCCATCGGCGATGCCTGTAAATGCTTGAATCGCACATATTGGGTCAAATTGCAAATATCTTCCTACTTTCATTTGTTCTTTTTGTTCATCAGTTAGAACGTGTGACATACCTTCTAATTCTTCTGTTCTACTTCCACTATTTCCTTCTTGCACACTACCACAAGCAAATAGCATTATAAATGATATAAAAATTATGCTTATTAAAATTATTTTTTTCATTGTTTTATATACATTAATTCTATGAAAATATACTTTTTTTATAGGTTAAAGTATATTATAAAGAAATAACGAAATAGCATAACAAGGTTTATATTTCCGTCATACTGAACTTGTTTCTACATTACACGTTAAAAGTATGAAATGACATAAAATAGTATACTTATTCTACATAATTTAGATTAATTTCTACTCTTCGTTTAACTCCTTCGTCTTCGGTTTCGTTATTATCTACGCCCATTCCTTTTATGTTCCATTCAATTTTATCGTTAATTTCTGCTAAATTATATTTGTTTTTAATTTCGGTTTCGAAGTGCTTTGCGGTGAAATATGCTCGCAGTAAAGATAATAAATTGTTATCCATTTTTTGTCCTTTATTTACAAAAACGTTAAACTTTTCATCGGCTATATTATCTTCTAAATATTCTGCATCGGGGCTTATATTCCGAGGGTCAGCCCATCCTTTAACATCAATAATTAGTTTATTTGTATTACTTTGAATATTACATTTATTATCTAAAATTTCTATTAGTTGAGCAATATAATTAACGGCATCGTTCAAACTTCCTTCAACAGTTTCTATGTGTTGGTTATAGTTATCTTCGGGGTTTTCTATGTATCTTGACTTATTATTTTTACCGAAAAGATTATAAGAGAATCCAAGTTTAAGCGAGTTAAGATTTTCGCCCGTATTAGGTCTATAATATCCTGTGACGAAATGTTGTATTGTGACATCTGTTAGTTCTATTTGCCTATTTTTTTCGGGCATAACCATAGTTATAACTACCTTTGTGGCAGTGCTATCGGAACAAGGTGCTTTGAAATTATAAGTATTTTGTTTTAAGGGATAGCAATCGTTTTTATAGTCAATTATATAATTTTTGTTTGGTTCAACACTACCTAAATCAAAGTTTCCATTTTCGTCAACGTTGCAATGAGCCACTAAATTATTGTTTGCATCATACAAATACATTTCACCTGTTAGTATTTCTTTAGCATCGCACACTACATTGCCGCCAATATTAACAGGACCACAAATCTGAAACGAATATATATCTTTACCGCCACATCCACCTCTTCTATCCGAAGAAAGAAATATTCTATTATTCCATATTGCAGAACCATATTCATTATCAGCAGTATTAATAGGATAACCGAACATTTTAGGATTAATCCATTGTCCGTTTAGCGAGTCATAAGTTACGTAATAAATATCGAAATCCTTCCGTCCTTGTTCTCCTCTGCCATTAGTAGAAAAAGTAAAATCGTAATTTTCAGCAAACATAGGATAGCAATTTATACCCCTTGTATTGATATTCTCGCCTAAATTAGTTGGCTCTGACCAATTTCCATCTTCATCTTTATAAGTAGCCCAAATATCTATTTCACCTATACCTCCCTGCCTGTTAGATGCAAACAGCAATACCTTGCCATCACTTGATATTGTAGGAAGTGATTCCCAATAATCGGTATTAATCGGTAGCGGTTTAGAAGCAGACCATTGGTCAGTAATTAAATCTTTTTCAGCATAATAAATATCTCTACTCTTTTTTCCTTTTCGCGGCAAAGCAGCAAAATAAAGTTCTAACTTTGCATTTTCTAAATCATACCTGAACGATGGCACACCTGCATTTCTAAACTCCAATGTATCATTCAGCGGAAAGTCCTCATCAACAGGAAAAGAACCATCTTCCATAGAGTTTAAATACAAAAAATAAATTCTTTCATTTGTTTCATTCGTAGGACTTGTTGTGGTATAGAACAGATAATTATTTGTATCGGTATCAGGATATTTTTGTATTAGTTCATTTGAAGCCAAAAGCAAAGAAGGTGAATGCTCATCATCATTAGTATTTACAATATTTCCTATGTTTCCGAGTATTTTATTTTCTACGCAATCTTCTACAGTTTTGCATCCGACAATATATAGTAGGGAGAATAATGCTATAATTTTTTTCATATTTTGATAAAACACCATTATAATATAACAATATTATCGGAACTTTTTTAGTTTTTTTTAGTATAGATTAAATTAGTAAAGGGTAATTATGCGAAACTTGGAAAGTCAGGAAAGCCCGCTGTTATTTTTCCCATTTCTTTTTTTATTTCTATTTGTGCGTTGGCATAAGCGTTATTTACTGCTGCAACAATCAAATCTTCTAACATTTTTTTATTGTCTGTATGATATATTTCATCTGCAATAGTTATTGCAAGAACTTGATTAGCACCATTGATAGTAACTTTTACCATATCAGCCCCTGCCGACCCAGTAGTTACAATTTGTTCTAAATTTTCTTGTGCCTGTTTCATTTCGGCTTGCAAATTTTTTGCTTGTTCCATTAATGCTTTTATATCGAAGCCCATAAATATTATTTGTATATTGTATAATATACAAATATAAGTTTTTTAACTTTATTTTTAGTATTTTTAATTTTATTTATATTAAAGTTTTTAAAAAACAAGCCGATATTATATATTAAATATGTAATTTTTTTGTAAACCTAATAAGGAAAATAAAATGGCATCAGTAAGTTCAACATCAAACACATTAGTAGATCAATATATCCAAGCATATATATCAACACAAGAATATAGATATACTGCTTTAGACACTAAATATGAACAACTGCAATTAAAACAAGATTTCTTTACGCAATTAAACTCGCGACTTAATTCTATGCTATCTGCTATGGATAGATTCGGTGCATTCAAAAATGTTACCACAGGTGAAGATGAAGATGCAGTTATAGAACGAAAATATGTTCCTGCAAATAATATAGAAAGCCAATTTGTGACACGAAAGGTAGTTCTTTCGCAAAGCGATTATATATCTGCTTCTGCTAATGGCAATGCCTTAACGGGACTTTCTAATGTTAAAGTATTGCAACTTGCAACTACCGATTCATACATTGGGGCAAGAGTAGATATTACTAAAACTGATGATGGAGATGGTAATATGGTCGGTGCCTTGTCTGACGAACTTAAAGCAAATTTAGTTGATGGTAAAGGAAATGTTAAATTTGAAATTAACGGCAAAGAAGTTAGTGTAGAATATGCAGAAGATGACACTAACGAAGATGTAATGAAAAAAATAGTAAATACGCTAAATAAAGATAGCGATATAAATGATAAAGTAAATGTTGCATTCATTAAAGATACTGACGGAACAGCACGATTAACATTTACAGCGAAAAAAACAGGAGCAGAAAATGCAATTAGTATTAAATCAACAAGCGATGAAGCATCTTTTTTAGGAATAGGTGACGGAAGCAGAAATGAATACCAAGACGGGATAGCAGGTGGTGGTTTTATAGCAGCAAATACAGATGATTTAAATTCCAAAATAAGAGTAAATGGAATTACTATAACACGGGGTTCTAATACAATAGACGATGCTATTGATGGTGTAACACTTAATCTAAAAAAAGTTCACGATGAGTCAGACGCACCCACAACATTAGATACGCAAATAGATACTGATGCAGTGATAAGGTTACTTGATCCATTAATTCAAGCATTCAATAGTATTTCCAGTTTTGTTATAGCCAATAAAACAGCACACGGAAACGATGCTTCTATGGTAGGATTAGCAAGCACATTAAGAGGATTAGTTTCTACTAATATCTCTGCTTTCGACAACGACATACCCGAAGGATACTATACAAATGAAGATACTAAACCAATAAAATATTTAGCAGAGTTAGGATTTAAGGTTGGTTCTGATGGCGTATTATCACTTGCGGATCCTTCAAAAATTGCAGAATTATTACAAACAGATGATGGTGCAAAATTAATATCAGATGCTATTCAAGGTTTTAACGAAAAGTTAGGTGTCCAAATGGAAGCATTAGTATCAAGAGATAATAAAACAGGTTTGGTGCAATCAAGATTATCATCTATTTCACAGCAAATAGATTCTAACAACAAAAAATACGAACAAGTAGAAAAATCTGTAGAACGACTCGCCGAAGCACAAAGAAAACAATATACTGCCTATTTATCTGCTTACTACAATGCCCAAAATCAAGCAGCACTACTATCGGTATTTTCTTATTCAGGCAGCGCTTATGATAATTTAGTCGCACAGCAACAAGTTAAGTAGTTAAAGTTTGTTGGTGCTATACAAATAATTAACACGGGGATTCATCCCCGTGTTAATTTTTACTCGTACTCAACACGGGGATTTATCCCCGTGTTTGCGTGTTTTCTACATCTTTGTAAACTTATAGTGGTGGCGGGTGCGAGGTGCTGACATTATGATTATGTAAGGACCCGATGCTAAATTAGTTGCTGGAAATTCAAAATCATATAAAGTGGATATGCGTGTATTCCGCCATTCATGCAAAATAACTGAACCACCTAATAAATCAATTATCTCAAGTTTGTAATCCCCTCGCTCAACACAATAACATTCTATATATAAAACATCATT
>WRLB01000104.1 GCA_009777815.1 Bacteroidota bacterium | reverse complement strand
TATGATGACTTTACATTTGATCTTTGATTTACTGTATAATAATAGTTGCAAGTGCTACATTTATATCTTTGACGACCTTTTGCAAAACCTGCTTTGCTATTTCGTGTGTTTTTACAACGAGGACAATCCATTATAAATTTACCAAGTATATATTGTTAAAAAATAAAAATATAAGAAATATATACTATTTTAACAATACCACTTTTTTTAGTAAATCTTTATTCTGCCTGTCTAACATTATATTTTGCATATTCAGAAAAAAGTTTTCTAAAATTATCTGCTTATTTCGCCATCTACATAAAATTAGGCGATGCTGAAATAAGTTCAGCGTGACAAGTAGGAAAAATATTTTTGTATTATAATTTTTACAAAAAAAAAAACGTATTTTTGTATTTGATATAATGTTTTTTTTGTATAATTACAAAAAATAAAATACTTTGTTTTTATTAAAAAAACGTATTTTTGTATTTGAATATAATGTTTTTAAAATAAATATTGGAGAGAAAAATGAACAAACTGATTGTAACTTTAATAGCGTTTGTTTCAATTCCATTAGTATGTCTCGCACAGCCAAAGTTTGTAATTGTTGGCGGAGACGGATATGATTGGGGAAAAGTATCACCGGCTGATAGTCCCCTAAAAGCAACTGTTACTTTCAAAAATGAAGGTAACGAAAAATTAGTTATTTCAAAAGTAAAACCTGGATGCGGTTGCACTGCTGCTAAACCCGAAAAAGATACATTAGAACCAGGTGATACAACAACAATGAGTATAGAACTCAGAATATCTGGTTCAGGATTACAACATAAAACAATTGACATAGAAACTAATGATCCTGACAAAAAAATAACTAAATACAAATTAACCTGTGACCTTGTTCGCGATATTATTATAAAGCCGGGCGAACACATAAGTTTCAGAGGCGAACACGTAATAGTCGGTAAAGAAATACTTGAAACGTTTTTTATCAAAAATAATTCTGATAAACCTATCAAGTTTTACGATTTACAAGTAGCCCCTGATATGATAAAACTAAGCCTTCCTACTGACTTTATTTTGAAGCCTGGTGAAGAAAAAGAAGCAACAGCAAAATGGACTCCTACTGAATCTAACCAGCAATTCAATGGGCAAATTATTATTAAAACTGATAGTAATAATAGTCCTACTATCACAATTGGTATGCACGGTCATGCTATGATAAATCCAATGTCTAATGAGCCAGCGGATGGAACTAAACAACCCAATAGGTGATAACATTAACTTCTACTCGGCAAGCAGAATGTTCTGCTTGTTGAGTAGTAGTTTATTATTTCTATGTCCGTGTTTTGTCAATCACGGCATAACAGAATAAGGAATTTTCTGTTTTTGATGTCACCATATTACTTTTTCAAATATTTTCTTTATTTTTGTTAAATTAAATAATATAATTTTAAAATGATTAAAACAAATTTTAAATTAGTAATAGTAGTATTCATATTATTGCCATTCTGTTTGAATGCACAAAGAGAAGAAATGTCTACATTATTTGGAGGCAATAAAGAAATTAGAACAGGCGGATATGGTGCTTTTGAAATCAAACTATCGCAATTAGATAGTGATTTCAGTGGGCTACTTCTCGGCGGAAGAGGTGGTGTAATTATCAACAATGTATTTTCTATCGGCGGAGCAGGATATGGTTTAGTTCCTACAAAAAAAATTAACTGTCCAATTTCTGGACACGAAAACGAAAAAAATAATTTTTGGACAGGTGGTTATGGTGGATTATTTTTTGAATACATTAATTCATCAAATAATTTAGTGCATTTCACGGTGAACACTCTTATTGGTGCAGGTGGAATAACGTATGTTTCGCATTCTGATTTTTCTAATTTTAATAAGCATCCAACTTCGGTAACATTGGTTTTAGAGCCGGGTATTGGAGTTGAGTTAAATATATTTAAAATTTTCAGAATGTATTTGGGAGCAAGTTATCGTTATGCACCGGGCTTTGAGTTCAAATACGATGACATTAATAATGTCCAGAATGATATTGTGCCTACCACTGCTTTTAACGGATTGTCAGTTAATTTAGCATTTAAGTTTGGCAACTTTACAGGTCATACTAATGCTGAAAGAGAAGCAAAAATAAAAGACCTTTTTGGTATTGAATAGATAGGTAATGTTATGCAAACTATTTATTAGTATATATTATATTAGGGGACGCTGAAGTAAGTTTAGTATGATATTTTTATTACCTAATACTTTCCGTATTTTTCATTTGTTCGGCAATCAAAAACGATATTAGCATCTTTTGGTAGTTCAAATAAAATATTGCCACTTTTATTTATAAAATATTTTCTGTCATCAAGGTCAACTACGAATGCCTTGCCGTCCTTAAAACTGCCACAATATTTGTATTTTTCGCCGACTTGACTAAAAGTAACATTATCAATGTAATGCCACAAAGTATCACCTAATTCTTGCACTGCTGCAATAGATTCCGAAAAATCTTTACAATCATAAAAATTAAAATCTGCTTTTACCGTTCCATTTTTATCTATAACTCCCCATCTTAAAATGTCGTTTTGGCTATAAATTGCAACAAAATTATATCCTTCTTTGAACAATCTTGTCTCATCAAAGTGATTATCTATTAAAAGTTTGCCATCTTTATTTATAAAACCAAAACCGCCACGTCCCGTAGTTTTATTAGGAGTATAAACCCTTGCTAATCCTTCAGAAAACATTCCTGCCTCATAATATATATAATCAATAACTAATTTTCCTGTTTTATCAATATAACCAAATCTATCTAAATTAGCGTTAGAAATAGGACTTAAACCCTCACTAAAACCATATAGAGCAATAGCACTATCAAGTGTAAAAAGAAAATTGCCATTTGTATCTATAACACCTCGCTTATCGAAATTCATCAGATATGCTAATCCTTCAGAATATTCTGCTATATATAGCCATTTTATAGGAGTAATGTAATCTCCTTTTCTATCTATAATTCCATAAATTAGTTCAGGTTTTTTTTCGTGCTTACCTGTATCTACAACTATAAATGTGCGATTGTTATTAAACTTAAATGCTTTTTTAGAAGGAGTGACTAATTCTATTTTTCCTTCATTATTGTAATATATTGATACAACATCTTGCTTGTCAAATGCATAACCGCTAAGCAATCCTTCAGAGTATGCTTCAACATCTAACAATACTGATGACTTATATAAAACATTGCCCATATCGTCAGCAATATGCCATTCTCTATCTACCCTATACGCAACAGACGGAACTTGTAATAATTGAGCAGATAAAGATAAATTTGATAATAATGCCACTAACAGTATTTTAATCCATTTCATATTGCAAAAATAAGGTTTTTAATCTAATATATAGTATGCTCTTTTAATAAAATAGGATAATGTAAAAACTCATTTTAAACGTTATGATATATCAAAAATAAAAAAACACGGGGGCAAGCCCCCGTGTTAATAATGTTTAATATATGCGAGCAAAATGCAAAAAGTATTTTGCAACATATCCGTAGCGATTCGCTACTTATAAGTTCGAAATGCTAATTCAACGATTGCAAAATAAAGTATTTTTTTTCTGCAACAATAAAAGCAAGTGTCCATACTTGTCCTAATTCTTATTATTCATAGTCCGAAAAGTAATTCTTAAATACTTTCCATAAAATAAAAGCAAATACAGGACATCCAATAAAGAAAAAAGAAATAGTATAAGAGTCAACTGCTCCAAATATATCCCAATGTATCCGATAAAGAATATCAAGTATAATAAAATCTCCAAATTCTACACCAGCTTCTTCTAACATTTCTGCAAGAATATAAAACATAGGTCCTGCTAACATCATACATACAAGCACTATTATACTAATTGGATTTGTTTCTATTTCATCTTGCTCATTTTTGTTATTTAAATTTTTCATAACCTTTTTTAGATAAATATTCACTTATATTTATTAATATTTTTGGTATCATAATGTTTACTTTTTTATATTAACACGGGGGCAAGCCCCGTGTTAATAATGTTTAATATATGCGAGCAAAATGCAAAAAGCATTTTGCAACATATCCGTAGCGATTCGCTACTACTTATAACTTCGGACTGCCATTGGAACATCATTAAATTCTAATGGTTCTATGCCGCGTTCGGGCTTGTTACCATAACCACGATAAGCCCAAAGTCCTGCGTGTGTAAAGTTTGCATCATCACGCTTTGCTTCACCATCTTCGTACTGATATTCTTCTCTAAAATGTCCGCCACAAGATTCCTCTCTTTCCAAAGCATCCCAAGTAAGAACTTCAGCAAACTCAAGAAAATCAGCAACCCTATTTGCACGCTCAAGAGCAATGTTTATATTGCTATCTTCGCCCGGCACATTAACATTTTTCCAAAACTCTTCTCTTATTTCGGGTATTCGTTCTAATGCTTCTCGCAAGCCCTTTTCATTTCTTCCCATACCGACATTATTCCACATAATATTGCCTAATTCTTTGTGGAATTGCGTTGGTGTCTTCTTACCTTTTATAGAAAGCAGTTTATTTATTCTTGTTTTAACATCTTCTTCTGCTTTTTTGAATTCAGGATGAGTTGCATCAATTTTAGCAAGTTTGCCTGTATTGTTTGCTAAGAAATCACCAATAGTATAAGGTATAACAAAATATCCATCTGCGAGTCCTTGCATCAAAGCACTTGCTCCAAGACGATTAGCACCATGGTCAGAAAAGTTTGCTTCACCGAGAACATGCAATCCCGGTATATTACTCATTAAATTATAATCTACCCACAAACCGCCCATTGTATAGTGCGATGCAGGATAAATCATCATCGGCTTTTCGTAAGGATTATCGCCTGTAATTCTTTCATACATTTCAAACAAATTGCCATATCTGTCTTCAACGACATCTTTGCCGAGCCGCGATATTGCATCAGCAAAATCAAGATATACACCGCGTCCTGTATTACTTACTCCAAGCCCCGCATCACACGCTTGTTTAGCAGCACGAGAAGCAATATCACGAGGACATAAATTGCCAAATGATGGATATTTTCTTTCCAAATAATAATCCCTTTCATCCTCAGGAATATCAGCAGGATTGCGTTTATCTCCTGCTTGTTTTGGCACCCATATCCGACCATCATTACGAAGCGATTCACTCATTAAAGTAAGTTTAGATTGATGGTCGCCACTTTGCGGAATTGCTGTCGGATGTATTTGCGTATAGCAAGGATTAGCAAAATATGCTCCTTTTTTATATGCTTTATAAGAAGCAGTAACATTACAA
>WRLB01000103.1 GCA_009777815.1 Bacteroidota bacterium | reverse complement strand
AAATTGCGTTTTATTAGCCAAAAACCAATTATATAAATCGGTTTTTCAATTATATAATTGGTTTTCCGATTATATAATTGGTTTTTCAATTGACAAAATGTCAATTTTGTTTATAAATTGCTTATCTGATTTATAAATTGGAAAAACGATTATATAATTGAAAAAACAATGGGGATGCTGAAACAAGTTCAGCATGACCGCATTTTCGTTATTGTCATTCCGAATTCATTTCAGCACAACAACTTTTAGTAAAATTTAGTATTTTTGCTAAATAATTAGTTTTTATTATGGCAACTATACAATCAATTCGGGGAACAAAAGACATATTGCCTGCCGATGTAAATAAATGGCAAGAGTTAGAAAATATTGCACGTAAAGTTTCTAATCAATTCGGTTATCAAGAAATAAGAACTCCTATCTTCGAAAAAACAGAAGTGTTTTCGCGTGGGGTTGGCGATAATACCGATATTGTTAATAAAGAAATGTATACTTTTGCTGATAGAAGTGGCGAATCATTAACTTTGCGTCCCGAACAAACAGCATCATTAGTTCGCAGTGTTATACAAAATAATCTAATAACAGAAAATACGCCGACAAGATTGTTTTATATAGGTTCGTATTTTAGATATGAAAGACCGCAAAAAGGACGCTTCCGTGAGTTTCATCAATACGGAATAGAATGTATTAATTCGCCTTATCCTGAAAGCGATGTGGAAGTTATCTTGCTTGCTATTAATTTCATTAAACGGCTCGGCATAACAGATTATAAATTAAAACTAAATTCTATCGGAAACACTGAAACAAGAAATAAATATAAAACCGCTTTAACTGATTATTTACAACAAAACAAACATAATTTATCTAATGAAAGTCAAGCAAGAATAGAAACAAATACATTAAGAGTGCTTGATTCTAAAAATAATAATGACATTGAGATAATTGCTTCTGCTCCTTCTATACTTGATTATTTAGATAATGAAAGCAATGAACATTTTAATAAAGTTAAAGAAATCCTTGATATTGCTAATATAAATTATGAAATCACGCCAACGCTTGTCCGAGGTTTAGATTATTATTCGCATACTGTATTTGAATTCCAAAGCACATATCTTGGTGCCCAAGATGCTTTTGGCGGCGGCGGTAGATATAACAATTTATTCTCGCAACTCGGCGGAAAAGATATCCCATCTGTCGGTTTTGCGATGGGAATAGAACGATTATTGCTGATTTTAGAAAATATAAAAGAAAATAATACACAACCACAAATTGATATTTTGATATGCACCACAAACAGCGATTATTTGAAATATGCAACAGAATTATCTTTATTTGTGCGGCAAAATTGCCCTAACATTATTTGCATTAGTGATGTTAATAGACGTTCTTTAAAGTCGCTTTTGCGTGAAGCAAATAAATTAAATAGCCGTTATGTTATTATTATCGGCGAAACAGAAGCCGCTAATAATACTATAACTCTAAAATATATGCAAGAAAATAAAGAACAAATAACTATAAATAAGAACAAATTAATAGAAATTTTGACGGCATAAAATCAGCATCCCCATATTATATGCAATTATACCACAAGGGGGCAAGCCCCCTTGTTAAAAAGATGATTGTTTAACACGGGGGCTTGCCCCCGTGATGAATTATGGGATGCAAAAAATTAGTTAAATAAATGCCGAAACAAGTTCGGCATAACAATTTAATCCTTAATCCCATCATACAAAAATATCGGCGTAGCACCTACTTTGCTTGCATCGGATTTTCTTTTATCGGGGCTTTCGCTAAATACTTTTAATTGTGGATAAAGAGATTGTATGAATGTTGCTCCTTCTGTATAAGTCCAGTCGGTATCGCCAAGCAAATTGGCTAACTTCCTACCAACCATATATCTTGTTATATGACCAGAAACGCCCGGAACATCTACGCCATTTACTCCCTTATAAATGCAAAATTGTTTATCATAATGGCAATTTGTAATAGTAAGTGATTGCACCATATCAGCACCTAATATAGCACCGATATTATCTGTTTCTGTTCCAACTATTACGCCTGTGCTGACGCAATTGGAAATAATAGAACTTGCATTATAACGCATTGGCAACACTCCTGCTATTCCTCCACATCCAAAACCATCTATTGGTGTGCTATTAGTTTTTTTTAATATTATACTCCCCGCCCAAATGCAATTATTAATAATTGCAGAACCATAACCAACGATACCTCCACATACAAACATTGAATTTGAAGTGCTATAAATAATATTACCTAAATTTAGACATTTTATTATTTCATTATCACCGGACAGTCCCACAATTCCACCAATAGTTTCAATATTAGAATTAGATGTTATTGTCCCTGCAAATATACAATCTTCAATATTTGACCGTCTTGCTTCACCCACTAATCCTGCTAACAGATACGGACTGCTGTTTCTTGTTATATTGCAATAACTTATACAGTTTTTTATTAGCACATTAGTAGCAATTCCACACAAGGAACCTAAAGTGTTTCCTATGCCTTCGGCTGTTATAATATTTCCTTTCAATATAACATCTTGTATTGTAAAATATGCTATTGCTCCAAAAAGACCTTCTCCCGTTAAATTTAATGTAATTTCATAATTCTGACCTAAAAAATATCCTGAAAAAGCATAAGTATAGTTCACCGAATATCTTCCAATATGAAAATCTATAGGTGTAGTAATATCTTGCGTAACTTTAAAGTATTTTTCATAACTCCAATTAAATAGATTTGTATGTATTCCATATTCAACAGAATCTCTTAACTCAAGCATATCATCATAATTAGCAATTTCATAAGGGCTTGCTTCTGTTCCATTTCCACCTGAAAATGAAAATAAATAAGAAGCAGATATTAAAAATAAGAGAGTAGTTATTAGTTTTTTCATTGTTTTCACCTATTTGTTAATTATTAAAATACAAAAATAAGGTTTTTTTTATAAATAAAATATATCATTTTTGTATTGTTAAAATAGTATATATTTCTTATATTTGTATTTTTTAACAATATATACTTGGTAAATTTATAATGGATTGTCCTCGTTGTAAAAACACCCGAAATAGCAAAGCAGGTTTCGCAAAAGGTCGTCAAAGATATAAATGTAGCACTTGCAACTATTATTATACAGTAAATCAAATATCAAATGTAAAGTCATCAGATACGTGTCGTTTGGCTTTAGAGATGTATTTAGAAGGTATGGGATTTCGTGCAATAGGTAGAGTTCTGCGGATTAGTTGCGGCACAGTTTTTTACTGGATAAAAAAATGGGGAAGTAATATTGAACTTCCTGCACGTAATGAAACGATAGAAGTTGTAGAATTAGATGAACTTCATAGTTATGTAGGTAAAAAAAACTACAGATGGATATGGATTGCTGTTGATAGACTTGGAAAGCTGTTTGTCGCTTTTGTCAGTGGCGACAGGTCTACAGAAACAGGATTAAAATTATGGGATAAAACAAAGGACTTTAGCATCAATTATTTTGCTTCGGATCATTGGAAGAGTTACGAAGAATTTATACCGTCTGGAAAGCATTTGCAAACAAAAGCAGAAACATGTACAGTAGAAGGATATAACAGTAGAATAAGACATTATTTAGCGAGGTTCAAAAGAAAAACAAAGTGTTATAGTAAAGCCGAATATATGATCGATATATCTTTGAAGTTGTTGTTCCTAAAATTTAATAATGAACTATGTATACTTTTTTAACAATGCCAAAAAATACTATATTTGTAAAAATTATGCAAAAATTAAATCAAAAATATATAAATTTGCTTTTCTTGAACCTATTTTTTTCTAAAATCCTTAACGTTGATGTTGTATTTATTTATTTTGAGATGAACGGCTTCTCTACTAATACCGAGTAGAGCTGCTGCTTTGCTGACATTACCTCTTGTATTCATTAAGGTATTTTGTATTTTTATTTTGTTGATTTCAGCCATATCTTCTTTCAACGTATTGTCTACAGATATATGTAGCGTAGAAGGAATATCTGCATAAAATTCTTTATTTTTACTATAAGTATCTTTAATTTTAATTAATTCATTTGCTTCTATAGCATCGTTATCAATAGTTTGTAAAGCCATACTAATATATGCGGATAGTTCCCTAACGTTACCATACCATTCTTGATTAGTCAGATACTCTATTGCACTCGGGGTAAAGTATTTATTGCGAATATATTTCTTATTATATTTATTGGTAGAATGTTGAGTTATATAAGGGATGTCTTCTTTATGGCTATTAAGTGGTGGAATATGTATTTCACATTCTTTCAACCTATGATATAATTGCTCGCTAAACAAATCATTATTAGTCATTTCTGGTAAATCTTTAATAGTTGTAGATATAAATCTAACATTAGGACAATCTAAATCTGGATTAGTATTTTTCTTTAACAGCATATTTTGAATAGGAAATAATAGTTGTTGTTGGACAGAAACAGATAATTTATCTATTCCATCTAACAATATAGTTCCATTATTTGCTTCTTGAAATATACTATTATCGTAATTATTGTTAAGATTAGGAATATCTACAACAGTTAATTTATGCGTATTTCTGGTGCTTAATTTATGTAACAAGTTGGCAATTAATTTTTTTCCTGTTCCTGTTTTGCCTGTAATTAGCACATTTAAATCAGTATTAGCAATCTTAATTATATTATTGGCTAGGTTTTTAATTATTTTACTTTTTCCGATAATACCATGTTGTTCTAAAAACTTTATGGTGTTTTCATCGTATTCGCTATTAGGAGAAAGAATAGTGTCTATTATGCCTTTTATTTGGACTTTTGTAAGTATGTTTTTTTCAATAAAGTTGACGGCACCGAGTTTTGTTGCTCTGACTGCTGTTTCTATAGTTCCTTTACCTGTAATCATAACGACAGGAATAGTAGGATGATTGCGCCTAAATATATCCAATAAGTCAAGCCCATTAAGTTTTTCGACGAAACCGAATTCTACATCTAACAGGATTAAATCTATGTTTTTTCCTTCTGTTGCCATATAATTTATTGCTTCGTTGGGCGTATTGATAGATTCAGCATCTACTCCAAACGACCTAACAATATCTGCAATTGTGCAGTTAAAATCTACACTATCATCAACAATTAATACTTTCATAAAAACTATTTTCTATTTTATTTGCAAAAATAGTAATTTTTAGCATAAAAACCCATATAAAAGCGTAAAATCTTTTTGTTTTATTTATAAATAAAAAAACCTTATTTTTGTAAATTGTTTAAGTAATTATAAATTAAAAATTATGAACTCTTTAATTAAAATTAACATCGTAGCAATTATATTTGCTATAAGTTTTAGTGCAAAAATGAATGCGGATTGCACTAACCCATTAGTTATTACTGACGTTACTAACCCACCCGTAATAACATCTCCAACCTGCA
>WRLB01000102.1 GCA_009777815.1 Bacteroidota bacterium | reverse complement strand
TTATGTTTCTCATCAAATGAGTGATACAAAGATAGCAAAGTTCCGTTCTCCAGGCAATTATAAAGGAAAAGTAAAAAGATTACCAAAGCCGTAGCAAGTTTTGTAAACAAGGGGATGCTGAAATAAGTTCAGCAGGACAAAAGAACCACCCCGTCATTATAAAATTAACACGGGGGCAAGCCCCCGTGTTAAAGTTTGCTACATTTTTTTTATAAATTAGAAATAAAAAATTATTTTGATATCATCAGGTATTAAAAATAAAATGAAAATAATTAATGTCCGACAAAAAAATAAAAGAAATACAAATTGTATAGTTTCTGTAAGCGATGCTGATAATAGTTTAGAGTTAGAACTATCAATGGATTTAGTAGTTAGAGAACGATTAAGTAAAAATAATGAAATTAGCAAAGAATTATTAGATAAATTAATCGCCGAGCAAAGAATTATTGACGCTAAACAAATAGCATTTAATTATATTTCATACAGGATGCGTAGCACAAAACAAGTAGTAAGTAAATTAAAACAAAATGATTTTGCAGATACCGAAATTAATGCAGCAATAGAATATTTGCAAGATAATTCCTTATTAGATGACGCAGTATTTGCAAAAAATTATGTTAAAGATATTTTATTAACAAAGAAAATTGGTAGGAATAAGGTATTTAATTTGCTATGCGAAAAGGGTATTGCTAAAAGTATCATTAATGCAATATTATCCGAGCATTTTCCTGCTGATACATTGGAAACGGCAGTAATTGTTGCAGAACGGAAATATAATTTAATAAAACATAAATCGCAAGAAAAAATTAAACAATCACTTATTAATCATTTAGTATCAAAAGGTTTTTCTTTTGATGAATCAAAAGAAGCATCAGGAATAGTTTTTAATAAGCATTATTAGTGTTACGTTTTTTTTACAAAAAAAAACTTATTTTTGTATAAAATAACTAACATATTCATAATTAATAATGATGAAAAGACGAATAGTAGCAATTCTTTTATTGATTTCATTAATAATGCTTCCATTGAGTGGTATTTATATACATCTAAATCACGATAATTATCATTTATCACATCATTGGTTACATTTCCATGTTTTTATTGGAGTGGTATTTGTTATTTGCGGCATTTTACATATCATTTGGAATTGGAAAGCATTGAAACGATACCTTACAGGAAAGTAATGGACCACATAGACATAAACAAAGCCATTGATTTGTGTAGTAGTGAGAGTTTTACTTCTACTAATAAAACAAACTTATCGGTTGTTCTTGCTTCTATTCCTGCTACTAATATCAATTTATATTTGCAATTGGAAAATGCTTCAATCTATGTGTGGGAAACAGCAACATTTAAAAGCATATCAGAATGCCCATAGCAGTTGTTAGAAAAATGTTATTTTTGTATAAAAATTAAACTATCAATTGCAACCTGATTTATAGTCGTGAAGCAATTTTTATTCTAATTATACGTAATGACAACTAACAAAAAAATAAAAAATAATTTTAAACGAATTATATTATTTAGTTCGCTAAACGGCGGAACAGGAAAAAGTTTTATTGCAAAATATATTGCTAAAACTTATGGAATAAAAAGTAAAGTAGGTCTTATAGATAGTGATATTAATTCGCTCGGATTAACATCGCATATGCCTATTTCTAAAATAAAAGATATAATAGATTTTGGGAAAGAAACAGAAAGATTAAAACGAATAGAAAGTAAAACTGATAGTCACGGAAATACGATAGTTTATCCTTTAGATTATCCTTCAGATTATTTTGGAAAAGAATATAAAACGGAATCTAAATTTAAATTTATTAGTCCTGGTCTATTAGATATTGGTTCTGTTCTGTTAGGCGTGCGAGGAGCAAAGTTAAGTTCTATAGTTCGTTTGCTAATTAATGATGTTAGTTGGGGCGAACTTGATTATTTATTAATTGATACTCCGAGTGGATTATCTGATATAGAACTGACTTTATTAGATGATTTTCCTAACAGCGAAATTTTATTTGTTAGCAACGGTAACATGATTGCCGATAAAAGAAAAATAGAATATTATTGTAATAGAGGCATTAAAATATTATGTTTAGTATTTAATGAACACACGGCTATTGATCATTTAGTCAAATTTACTATGTTAGAATTTAATTTAGATAATGCAGAAGATAAGAAAAAATATATTAACTTTTGCATAAAGGAATATGAGACCTTTTGCAAAGATTTAAGTATTGATTTTATTGCCTTACGTGAAAATAAATAATAGTGGCAACCTCTAAAAATATTATGCCGTGCTTGGCACGGCATAATGGCAGAGTATTATTTACATTTTCAATTCTTTTTTTAGGTATTTTCCTGTTATGCTATTAGGGGTGTTGGCGACTTGTATTGGAGTGCCTTCGGCGATGATGTAGCCACCTTTAGAGCCGCCCTCAGGACCTAAATCTATAACCCAATCCGCACATTTAATAACGTCTAAATTATGCTCTATAACTATTATCGTATTACCTTTATCTACTAATTTCTGAAGCAATTTTAATAAAACATTAATGTCTTCAAAGTGCAATCCCGTTGTTGGTTCGTCTAATAAAAACACCGTTTTGCCTGTGGAAGGACGGGATAACTCGGTAGCAAGTTTTACTCTTTGTGCTTCGCCACCTGACAGAGTTGGTGCTTGTTGTCCGAGTTTAATATAACTCAATCCGACATCATTCATTACTTTAAGTTTTACATAAAGTTTTGGAACGTTCTCGAAAAAAGATAGTGCTTCTTCAACTGTCATATCTAAAACATCGGAGATAGATTTTCCTTTAAATTTCACTTGCAATGTTTCATCATTATAGCGTCTGCCATTGCAAATATCGCAATTAACATAAACATCGGGGAGGAAGTTCATAGCAAGTTTTTTAATACCTGCACCTTCACATTCATCGCACCTACCACCGGGAACGTTGAAAGAAAATCTGCCCGGCAGATAACCCCTTATTTTAGATTCAGGTAGGTTAGCAAAGAAAGTTCTAACAATATCAAACATTTTTGTATAAGTTGCAGGATTAGAACGAGGAGTTCTGCCGATTGGTTTTTGGTCTATTTCTATAACTTTATCTATTAGTTCTAATCCTTCTATTGTTTTATATCCTAATGGATTAAGCGAAGTATGATGGAATTTATTAGATAATATAGGATATAATGTATCATTTATTAAAGTTGATTTGCCCGAACCACTCATTCCTGTAATGCAAAGAAAAGTTCCTAATGGTATTTTCAAATCAACATTTTTTAAGTTATTTCCTGTTGCACCGAGCAGTTTAATGTATTTATTTTCGTTGGGTTTTCTATATTCATCGGGTGGTTTTATAGATTTAGTATTAGATAGATATTGATATGTTTGTGAATTATCTTTAACTTTTTTCGGCAGTTTAGATAGTTTTTTTGTATCGGATGCGAGTAATATTTTGCCGCCGTGAATTCCTGCACCAGGTCCGATGTCTATCATAAAATCGGACTCTTCTATTGTTGCTTTATCGTGTTCTACAATTATAACGGTATTGCCTAAATCTCTTAATTTTTTTAAAGAAGCAATTAGTTTATAGTTATCGTGCTGATGCAAACCAATACTTGGCTCGTCAAGAACATATGTAATTCCTACGAGTTGCGAACCGATTTGTGATGCTAAACGAATCCTTTGTGCTTCGCCGCCTGATAGCGTATTTATAGGTCTATTAAGAGTAAAATATGGCAGACCTACATTTATTAAAAAAGATAATCTATCGCATATTTCTTTTGTAATTAATTTAGCAATGACGCTATCGTTTGTCTTTAATTTTTTATGAAAGTTTTCAAAATATATTAAACTTTCTTCTATATCTAAATTAGCAACTTGATATATGTTTTTATCATCTATTCTGACTGCTAAACTTTCGGGTTTTAGACGTGCTTCGTTGCACACGTTACAAGAATATTCTCTTCTGTAAGATTCTAACTCTTTTTGTTGAGAAACAGAATAAGCATCATCATATAATGACCTTAAGTGCGGTATTATTCCATTAAATGTGCTTTTTAATCCATCTGCTATTACATTTCCGTATATGATTGTATTATATTCTTCTTCTGTTAATTCGTTAATAGTTTTGTTTAAATCTATATAATTTTCTTTTGCAAAAGAGTTTAATTTGTTCCATATCCATGTTTTTCCTTTTTCGCCAAGTATTTTTATTGCACCATTTGCAATAGATAAATTTTTATCTACAATTAGCAATTCTGCGTCAAAGTCATGTTTTTTTCCTAATCCATTACACACCGAACATGCACCATAGGGTGAATTAAAAGAAAACATATTAGGACTTAATTTTCTATACGATTTATTACATTTAGGACAAGAATAATGTATGCTATAAATATTAGTATCAGAATCTTTTGTCTTTTCATTATCATATACACTTTCGGCATCATCTATTATCATTAAAGTTCCACCGCTACGCTTTATAGCCAAATTAATTGAAGCAATAAGCCGTTTTTCATGCTCTTCGTCTACCAAACATTTATCTACAACTAATTCTATATTATGGTTTTTATAACGTGTTAATGATAAATCAATAGTTAATTTCATTATAACACCATCAGCCCGAACACGACTAAATCCTTGTGCTATCAAATGAACAAATAAATCATTGTAGTTACCTTTCCTTGCGAACACCAATGGTGCTAAAACTAAAATACTTTTACCCTTATAATTAGAAAATATATCACTAATAATTTGCTCATTCGTTCGCTTCAAAACAGGGATATTGCATTCAACACAATACTGCGTTCCTAATTTTGTAAATAGCAATCTAATATAATCGTATATATCAGTAGTAGTTCCTACCGTTGAGCGAGGATTAGTATTAAGAGTTTTTTGTTCAATGGATATAGCAGGTGATAAACCTTCAATTAAATCAACATCGGGCTTCTTTAATTGACCGATAAACTGACGTGCATAAGCCGCTAAACAATCAATATAGCGTCTTTGTCCTTCCGCATAAATAGTATCAAAAGCAAGTGACGACTTGCCCGAACCCGACACTCCTGATACAACAATTAACTTATCACGCGGAATATTTATTGAAACATTTTTTAGATTATTTTCGCGCGCATTTTTAATTATAATATCATTAAATGGTTCTATATTTGTTTTATTGGAAAATTTAGTATCATTCATAATAGATTGCAAATATAATGTTTTTATTTGAAAAAATAATTTATATAATAAGGAGATGCTGAAACAAGTTCAGCATGACAGATAATTATTTTAACACGGGGGCTTGTCCCCGTGTTAATAATTTTTGCTTGGATTTAACAAAAAAAAAGCACTCCTTTGGGAGTGCTTTTGTGTTTTTGTTAGAGAGTTGTTTGCTATTTAGCGATGTCTATTTTGTAGGATGTAGTCCTGTTTTTAGAAGACAGAACAACAAAATAAGTGCCGCTGCTCAAGTGGTTAAACTTGTTGCTGACGTGCAACATATTCTCGCCA
>WRLB01000101.1 GCA_009777815.1 Bacteroidota bacterium | reverse complement strand
ATTGATAGGTACTTTTACCATAATTTAATATTAATTTAATCTAAAAAATTATACAAAAATAATAATATAACAATCTATGACAGAGGAGAGTATAATTTAAGTCTATTAGAGTTATTTTTAGAGTATTAGAGTTAATTTTAGAGTATTAGAGTTATTTTAAGAGTATTAGAGTTAATTTTAGAGTAATATGCTGTTATGCTTAAATAAGTTCAGTATGACACAGAAAAAAACCTTATTTTATAGTATTCATAAAATAAAAATATATGAAAGAAAATAAATTTTGTGTTATAGGATTAGGTTATTTTGGCGAGCATCTTGTTAAAGAGTTAGTAGCACAAGGTGCAGAAGTTATTGCCATAGATAAAAAAGAAGAACGACTAAACCTAATTAAAGATATTGTTTCATTTGCTATATCGCTCAATACTACTAATGAAAATGAAATGAAAAAACTTGGTTTAGAAGACGTTGATGCCGCAATTGTTGCTATTGGCGAGGAGTTTGAAGATTCCATAGTAACTACTGCTATACTGAAAAATATCGGCGTTAAAAGAGTTATAACCCGCATTTTAAATCCAATACACGAAAAATTACTAAATGCTTTAGAAGTATCAGAAACATTGGTTCCCGAGGCATATGCTGCTAATCATCTTGCAAAAAAATTAATGCTCCCCGAAGTTCTTGAGACGTTCCGTATTAGCAATGAGCATAGTATTTTTGAAATCCAAGTTCCTAAATGGATGGTAGGTAAAAGTGTTTTAGATGCAGAAATAAGGCAAAAGTATTCGCTAAATATCGTAACTATAAAAAGAAAAATAGAAAAAGGGAATATTATTAGAAAAAAAAGTGAAACCATCATTATTGGAACTATTATGCCTACACATATTTTTACTGCCGATGATATTTTAGTTTTGTTCGGCAAGGAGTCAGATTTTACTAAATTTATGAATGTATAAGTAGTTTTTTTAATGTGGGGATGCTGAAATAACTTCTGCATTACGTTTTACACAAAAAAACCTTATTTTAAACGTTATGGATATATCAAAAATGAAAAAAGTATTGTTAATTGCGGTAGCCACTTTAAGCGTTGCTATGTGTTTATTTAGTGCTAATCTTAAAGCAGAACTAAATTTAGATAGTTTAAAGAAAGCAAGGGGATATGATTATGTTGGGGTTTTTCAGGAAGGTATGGCTGAGGTTAAGAAAGGTGCTTATATGTTCTCTATAGATAAGGAAGGGAAGGAACATTGGGCAGATAGAGAATATAATTATGTTTGGCGGTTTAGCGAAGGTATGGCTCTGGTCAGGAAAGGTAGTATTTGGTTCTTTATAGATAAGAAAGGAAAGGAATATTGGAAAGATAGAAAATATGATGGAGTTGGGGATTTTCAGGAAGGTATGGCTTGCGTTGTTAAAGGTGATATTTGGTTCTTTATAGATAAGAAAGGAAAGGAATATTGGAAGGATAGAAAATATGAGGAGGTTGGGTATTTTCAGGAAGGTATGGCACAGGTTGAGAAAGATAGTATTTGGTTCTTTATAGATAAGAAAGGAAAGGAATATTGGAAGGATAGAAAATATGAGGAGGTTGGGGATTTTATTGAAGGGATAGCAAAAGTAAAGAAAGACGGCAAAATATTTTACATAAATAAGCAAGGCAAAATATTTTACACAAATAAGCAAGGCGAAATATTTTACATAAATAAGCAAGGCGAAGTAATAAAAGAAGAAAATTAGTAACGTTTTTAGAGTATTAGAGTTAATTTTAGAGTATTAGAGTTATTTTTAGAGTATTAGAGTTATTTTTAGAGTAATAGAGTTAATTTTAGAGTATTAGAGTTATTTTTAGAGTATTAGAGTTATTTTTAGAGTAATATGCTGTTATGCTGAACTTGATTCGGCATCTACTGATATTAATAAGAAAATGCAGAAATAAGCACGAAATACAAAATACCTTTTAGAATTTGCCACTCTTATCTTTTCTGTCCTATCAAAGTAACGAACTCATTACGCAAATTAATATCGTCCAGCATATAACCACGCATAACTGAAGTAGTCATTATAGTATCTTCTTCCGAGCCGCGAACCCCACGAGCAATCATACAATAATGTTTAGCACTAATAATAACTCCCAATGCCTTCGGTGCAATAAGGTTTTCAAGGTAATCGGCAATCTGTTCGCCGAGTTCTTCCTGTATTTGCCCTCTGCGAGCAAACCATTCAACAATACGCGAAATCTTTGAAATACCTATAATACTTTTATTCGGTATATAACCAACAGTGCAAGTTCCTGCAATCGGCTGCCAATGATGAGAGCAAATAGACATTACTTGAATGCCATTGCTTATAACTAAATTATCAACTTTCTTGCGATTAGGGAAAAAAGTAATATCAGGCGGAGCAGAAAATCGTCCTCCAAATATCTCATTTACATACATTTTAGCAATTCGTCTCGGAGTATAAGTGCAGTTAGGGTCATCAGTAGAAATGCGAAGTATATCAAGTATTTCTTTGTATTTATCTTCTAATCTGGCAATCATATCTATTCTTTCAGCATCGGTCAGGATAGTATTTCCGTTAGCATCAAATAATTTTTCGCCGTAATGATTATATTTAATTTCAGTATTATTTTGTTCTTGGTTTAACATTTTTAACTTTTTCTTGTTGTATAATTTGTTTTATTTCTGTGTTTGTAATCTCTAATTCGTTCCAAAGTTCTTCGTATAAACTTATAGAATATGCTAATCTATTATCTAAATCGCCGAGTATTTTATATGCTTCACATACTAATAAATACTTATCCATACATTTTGAATTTTTGTCGGGATGGTATTTTTTTACGAGGTAGTAATATGCTTTTTTAATATCTTCGGCGGAAGCAGTTCTTTCCACACCTAATATTTTGTAATAATCGACGACCTTTGGCATTATTATTTATGAATACAGATTATTTAATTTTATGCAAAAATAACTATTTTAATTTTAATTGCACCTATAAAAATTAAAAAATCTTATATTTATTTTGTTATCTTATTTATATTCATAACTAATTCACTCGTTTGTATTTAAAATAATCAAATTGCGGATATTTTTCTGTCCGAAGACCATAAACAAAATGCAATACTAATGTATGCCCTTTTTCTAAAAAACTATAAGTATAAATAAAACAATTTTCAGGCGAGTATTCTGAACTTTCAGGAGGTCTATTAATAATAGAGTCATTAACAATATAGTATTTATAACCTGAAGTATCTCCTGATAGTGTCCTATCAGTTCCAAATTCTAAATATACTTCCCCTGATTTAATGTATAAATCATAAGGAACAAAAATAGCATCGCTCTGTGCCATAGCGACTAATTTCCATTTAGAACCAATTATAGAATAATTTTCTTCTAATTCTATCGGTTGTCCGCCAGAATCATTATCGCATGAACTTAACATCATTAAGCATATTATAAGCGTGCCCGCTATAAGGATTTTCTTTTTCATATAATTTACTCTAATTATTATTTACAAAAATAACTTTTTTTTAAATAATTACATAAAACAGCAAAAATGTTATTTTTTTTTGATAAACAAGCCAAGATATATTCTCACTATAACAATATGGCACGTGCTTTTCTTTTTTTTTGTTATAGTATGTATTTTGCCATAAAATACATATCACCTTATAATTTCGCATCACATAAATATAAATATTATTTTAAATAATCAGGATTTTGCATCCAACGAAACGATTTTTGGGTCATTTTAAGCAAAAGAATTTGCTACGGGATGCGATAATAATCCAATAAATTAGAGAATTATATAACAATATACAGAATCCTTGCTAATCAAAAACGCTTTTTGGCGAGATATTGAGCATTTTTCGTAAAACCGAAAATCACTATAAAAACCTGAAACCCCCTTATATATTGCATTTGTTGGGCTTTTCTGAAAATATTGTGATTTATCTATACAAAAAAATCCTTATTTTTGTAATTCTAAATTTTTAATTTAAAAATAAAAATATACTATGGATTTTCAATTACCAGTTTTTACAGCAATACCTTTTGTGCTGATGCTTGGTTGTATTGCGGTAATGCCTTTGTTTGCAGGGCATTTTTGGGAGAGCAATAGAAACAAATTAATTATTGCTCTAATATTAGGTATCCCTACAGCATTTTATCTTGTTATGGAAGGGATGCTTGAAGTGGTGGAACATACAATTTTATTTGATTACGTTCCATTTATTATTTTGTTGGGCAGTTTATTTGTAATAACAGGCGGAATATTTATAAACGCCGACTACAAAGCAACGCCGCGAAATAATACATTTATATTAGCAATCGGCGGAATACTTGCTTCATTTATGGGAACTACAGGTGCAGCAATGCTACTAATTCGGCTGCTATTAAATACAAATAAGCAAAGAACAAGAAAAGTTCACACTGTGCTATTCTTTATTGCTATTGTAGCAAATTGCGGAGGTTTGTTAACTCCGTTGGGCGACCCGCCTCTATTTATGATGTATCTGCGTGGTGCAGATTTCTTTTGGTTTTTTAACCTTTTGCCATATTGGTTGTTTGTAAATGGTGCATTTTTGATTATTTATTTCTTTGTAGATAAATACCATTATTCAAAAGAGTCAGCAGAAAATTTACAAAAAGATAACCAAGAAAAACAGCCATTAAAAATTACAGGGAAGATAAATTTTCTTTGGCTACTGATGGTAATACTTGCAGTAGCATTTGTTAATCCAAGCACATTGTTGTTTATGAAAGAAAGTCCATATTATGGTTTTATTCGTGATGGAATAATACTAATAGCATTATTGCTTTCATTAATTACGACAAAAAAAGAAGTTCGCTTGCAAAATAATTTTAATTGGGGACCTATAAAAGAAGTTGCATACTTATTTTTAGGAATATTTTTAACAATGATGACTGTGTTATTATTATTAAAACAAAATGCTAATAGTATAGACATAAACACACCAACACAATTTTATTACATAACAGGACTATTAAGTTCAGTATTAGATAATACTCCAACAGCAGTTACATTCCATTCATTAGCAGAAAGTATGTTTAGTCACGAACAAGGAATGCTAATTGCTAATATTCCTGATATATTTATGAAAATGATTTGTTTGGGGGCAGTATTTTTTGGCTCAATGACCTATATTGGAAATGGACCTAACTTTATGGTTAAGTCCATAGCAGAGCAAGAAGGGATAAAAATGCCTGAATTTTTTCAATACATAATTAAGTTTTCATTAATAGTTATATTGCCTGTATTGATATTATGTGATTTAATATTCTTTCAGTTGTTTGGATAATAGATGTGATTTTAAAATGTCATACCGCACTTACTTCGGCATCCCTTGTTTTATGTTAGAGGATGCCGAAATAAGTTCAGCAGGAGAGAAAACCACCCCGCTTGCTTTAGCAAGCGGGGTGGTTGTTCATAACGGGTTTGTTTTTCAGCATAGCGAGATGCTTGTAACGATTCTACTACACGCTTTGTAGTAAGAATCCCCCCCCCGTGTAGTAGTTTCTACTACATTGCTTGTAGTAATAGCATTACAAATGCAGGCAGGGTAGGAGATGTTTTTTGTCAGGTCTTTTTTGCCTGAA
>WRLB01000100.1 GCA_009777815.1 Bacteroidota bacterium | reverse complement strand
GATATTGCTTGATGCTTAAAATATCCGAGCAAGTTGAATGTAATAATTCCAAAATTTTTTCGTAATTTTGTACCAGGTTGTTCATTGGAAGTAAAATTGTTAAATTAATACTAAAACTAAATATAACAAATTTTACGACTCTTTAGCAACCTTTATTTATTTTATAAAAGTAATGCACAATAGGTCTCTAATATCTTTTTGTTGCTTACTATACAATAGGTGTCGCGAGCAATCATTAATTCTTCGTTTGTTGGTATCACATAAACAGCAATTTTAGAATCTTTGTGTGCAATATTCCCTTCTATACCTTTTATTGTTGTTTCATTTAGCGATTTATCTAAACTCATACCAATATAATCCATATCGTTACAAATTTTGTGTCTAATAATACTATCATTTTCGCCTATTCCACCAGTAAATACTATTGCATCTGCTCCGTTCATAATAGATAAATATGCTCCAACATATTTCTTAATACGATAACAAAACATATCATGTGCTAAAATACTTCTATTATGTCCTTCATACATATTCTCTTCAATGTCACGCATATCGTTTGATATACCTGATATGCCAAATAGTCCTGATTTTTTATTTAACAAATCGAAAGTTTGTTTTAAAGTTTTATCTTCTTTTTGCATTATATATTCTATAATTGTAGGATCTATATCGCCGCAGCGAGTTCCCATAATTAGTCCTTCTAAAGGCGTAAATCCCATAGTGGTGTCTATACTTTGTCCATTTTTTATTGCTGCTATAGAACCACCATTACCTAAATGCAAAGATATTATATTAGTATTTGTGATAGATTTGCCTGTAAGTTCGCGATATCTTATTCCCATATACCTGTGCGATGTTCCGTGAAAACCATAGCGGCGAATTCTATGTTTTTTACTTAAATCATAATCTATTCCATACATATAAGCATATTCGGGCATTGTCGTATGAAATGCGGTATCAAATACTCCTACTTGCGAAATATCCTTACCAAATACTTCAGTAGCAGCATCTATACCTTTTAGATTAGCAGGATTATGCAATGGCGCTAATTCTATATTTGCTTCTAATTCGCTCACCACTGAAGCATTTATTAGAACAGAACTATTAAAACTCTCCGAGCCGTGAACTGTTCTATGTCCTATTGCATCTATATCTTTGGTAGAAGATATTCCATCAATTATTGTTGTCGGCATTGCTAACCATTCCATTAAAGAATATAATGCATCTTTATGGTCTAATATGGGCTTCGTTACACTATAAATATTTGTGCTACCCGAAGAAGTAGTTAATGATTTAAATGAAATTGCTGCTTCATTTGTGCCTACTTTTTCTATTAAACCTTTTGCTAATATTTTATCTGTGTTATTACTTATTGCAACTTCATCTGTGCTAATAATTTGAAACTTTAGCGATGAACTTCCACAATTTAATACTAATATATTCATAAACTTTTGTTTAATTTTATTATCACAAAAATAATAAAATTATTTCTAATTTATCAAATTTCTATTTTTATTTAATAAAAAAATAAATTAATATGCCGAAACAAGTTCGGTATGACAGAATTAACACAGGGGCTTGCCCCCATGATGAAAAAACAATTGAGAGTGTTACCCAAAGGTTGATATTGTGTTTTTTACACATTTTATAAATTCAACAAAATTGCTTATATTATTGAGTTAGTATTTTTAAAGTATTTTAAAATATCAAAAAACAATCTATAAGTAACACTCTTAAAAAAACGTAATTTTATTCAAATTTAATTATATAAAAAAGGAAAATTAGTGATCTTATGTAAATTGGGGAGCGTTGGCAAGATTGGACTAATAAAAAGTGATTAAAGAATTATCTATCAAACGAGTATTTCCTAAATATACTGCTAATAATAAAACTGTAATGTCGCCTGGCTGAAAAATATTCGGTTCCGTTAAATCTTCTGCCATTACAATAGAAGCATAATCAATTTTAATATTTTTATTAGTCAATAAAACATTTCGCATTGCAGCATTAATATTACTTCTATTGCGTTCTCCTTTTTCAATAATATCTTTTGCTGATTCCATCGCTTTAAATAATATTCCTGCTTGTTGCAGTTCATCCTCTGATAAATACGTATTCCTTGAACTTATTGCCAGTCCTGAAGTTAGACGTATTGTCGGGCAAACTATTATTTTTGTATCAACATTTAAATCTTTTACAATCTGCTTAACAACTAATGTTTGTTGATAATCTTTTTGTCCAAAGAAAGCATAATTGGGCTTAATGATATTAAATAATTTTATTAAAATTAATCCTACGCCTTCAAAATGCCCAGGGCGTAATTTACCTTCAAAAATATTTGTAAGTTTGTTTATGTGTATAGTTGTTAGCGTGTTTGTTGGATATATTTCTAATGTAGAAGGAACAAACATATAATCTACATTATTTTCTTCGGCAACGACAATATCATTTTCTAAACTGCGTGGATATTTATTATAATCTTCATTAGGACCGAATTGAGTTGGATTAACAAATACAGAAGCAACGACAATATCAGATAATTTTTTTGCTTCGTTTAACAAACTTGCATGTCCTTTGTGTAAAGCTCCCATAGTAGGCACAAATCCGATTATTTTGTTTTGTTTTTTGAGATGGTTTATTATTTCATTTATTTCTTCTATCGTATTAATTATTTTCATTAATAGCAAGCATTTTCGCTTTAAGATGTTTTTAATTTACTTACAAAAATAATAAAAATAGATCAAACCTGTTTCGAAGAACTATCGGGTTACGAAGTTCCTTTTTGCTGGCAACGAAAATGTGCCATCTTGTATCAAAGTATTTTCCCCTTTTGATATTCTTATAGGCGGCACCCTCGCTCAAATTATAGTTTTTACTAATATGAAAATAGGTCCTGTATTCACGATAATATTCAAGTGTAATTAAAAGCATATCGGAAACACTTAATTTATTAGGACTACCGCCTTTTGATTTCTTTTAGATATGGCATCTGTTAAGATAGTTACCATAACATCAAATGTAGTTCTATTGATGCCTGTTAATCTACGGAATTGTTCTGCAGTTAAGTGATTTGTTTCTTGATTTTTCAATAAAATATCCGACTGTTATTTAAAAAAATACTTAAAACACTAAATATTATAAAACTAATCTAAATCAAATATAAAATATATAGGTTTGATATAGATATGTTACAAAAAATACAAATGTCACATAAAGTAAAGTTGTTTTTGTATATTTGTATAAACGTCAAATTAAAGTAAACATTGTGCAAGATACATACCAATATGCACCATTTTGTTTTTCATATAATTTTTCAAAATAAAACCTTATTTTTGAAATCTTTTAATGTATGTATAATGTAATTAAAAGAAAGGAAAGGTGCAGGAGTGGTTGAACTGGCACGCCTGGAAAGCGTGTGAACCTGCAAGGGTTCCGAGGGTTCGAATCCCTCTCTTTCCGCTAAATAAGGATATCATTAGCAAAATTTTATGAAAAAACAAACTATTCTAATTACAGGCGGGGCTAAGCGAATTGGTGCCGCTATTGTTAAACATTTTGCTAAAAATGATTGCAATATTATAATTAATTATTTGAATTCTGAAAAAGAAGTTGTCCAATTAGCAGAACATATAAAAAAAAACGATGTCAATCCCATTCCTTATAAAACTGATGTAACTAATGTTGGCGAAGTAGCAAATATGTTTATGTATGCTAAAAAAGAATTTGGCGGAGTTGATATTCTTATCAATAATGCAGGTATATTTCCACCGAAGCAGCCATTAGAAAAACTAAAATATTCCGATTACTTTTCTACATTAAACTTAAATATGAATGCTGCAATAATTACAGCCAAAGAACTTGTAAATAGTGGTGTTAGTAATGCCCGCATCATAAATATTGGTTCTATCGGCGGAACAAAAATATTTAAAAATAATATTGATTATAACTTATCTAAAACAGGATTAATACGCTTGACACAGATTTTGGCAAAAGAATTATCACCCAGTATTTCTGTTAATTGTATTTGCCCGGGTATAGTGCAGATAGATAACGAAAATATTAATTTTCCGCTGAAAAATATACCGATGCAACGTTTTGCAAAAACTGATGATATTATTGCGGCAGTAGATTTTTTTGCTAATGGACCAAGTTATATTACGGGACAAGTGCTTCATATTTCAGGCGGGATGGAACTATAAAAAATGTATTGTGCCATCTCATTCCATCATTTATAATGATAAGATAAAAGTAATTTTCTATTTGTCTCCTAACAAATAAATACCCGCTCCTATTGCTTCAAAATAATCTGCTTCAGCAGGAATAAAACAATTACGATACACCTTTTTTAGAAAATTAATTACTAATTTATTATTACTCAATCCACCAACAATAAGTATATTAGCATCAGTATTGTGAGGCAATAGTTCTATAATTTTATCGGCAACCATAGAAGATAATCCTGCTATAACTCTATTTTTATTTATTCCGATATTCAACGCATGCGTGCAATCCGATTTACAAAATACAGAACATCTACCCGAAACCTTATATGGATTATCAATATTTAGTTTCATAGCATCTTCAATAGAAACATCCATTCTTTTTAGTTGTTGCAAAAAGAACTCGCCTGTCCCTGAAGCACATTTATTTTTAGCATTAACGTTTTTTATATGCTGCTGACTATCCAATCCATACACTAAAAATGTTTCTGCACCAAGCGATGCAACGGCTTCCAATTTCGGATAGTTATATTTGTTTATCAAAAAAGACAAAGCATATTCGCTTGCTTCTGTTTCAGAAATGTTAGTTATATTTATATTTTTTCTAAATTTTCGTCCTGTTGCAATAAGGGTAGTATTATCTAAATTAGTGGTCTTAAGATAATCAATAAGATGCTTTTGTGGATTGCCATTATGAATAATTTTGTGCAATTTGCTTATAATAATTTCGTCATCCTTTTTTGTAATATGGGCAAAAGATAAAGACCAAGCACCAAGACATATTCCAATAGTTTTCATTGTTTTAGTTTAAATGAATGCAAATTTAAGCATTATTATGCAATTTGTCGGCGGCAATATAAAAATAAATGGAAATACTATATGATAGTGTTAATCAGCAAAATGAGAGTGTTACTTATAGGTTGATATTGTGCTTTTTTACATTTTTTTAATCAATGAAATTGCTGATATTATAATAAGCAACACTCTCATTTTTTTATCGGTTTCTACGAACATTTGCCATATTATTTCGTAGGTATAAGTTATCAGTTTTATTTTCTTCTGACAACATAATAATTACAAGTTTTTATAAATAAATGGACACAAAAAAAATCATTTTTTACTAAAATGTTCCGTTATGCCGTGCATAACATCCATAATTAAAATACAATTTATTTCAAGTCCTTTATATCTGTTTTATTTATATGTTTAGGTATTGAATACTTTCTAAAAGGTGGCAAAGATTTATTATCTTCTTCTGATTCAAATATAGGCAATAAATACTGCAAATTAGAATTATTTTCTGTGTTAATATGTTCAATATTCGCTTTGCTAAATAACTGCCGTTCTAATTTATATATTTTATCTATTGGAAATGTCTTATGAGAATAATTTAATGATGCTAATGCAGGTTTATCAATCGGTTCCTGTTTAATACTAATCGGTTCTTGTGTAGTAATCATCGTTTCTTGTTTCGTAATAATTGATTCCTGTTTAGTATTAATTATT
>WRLB01000099.1 GCA_009777815.1 Bacteroidota bacterium | reverse complement strand
ATTAAGTTTTTTTAATGATTCATTAAGTTTTAGACAAAATTATTAAGTTTTAAAGGCAAAACGTGACTAATTAGTAACGTTTTATTAAGTTTTTCTAATGATTCATTAAGTTTTTCTAACAAATCATTAAGTTTTTCTAATGATTCATTAAGTTTTTCTAATGATTCATTAAGTTTTTCTAATAAGTTATTAAGTTTTTCTAATGATTCATTAAGTTTTTCTAATAAATCAACACGAGGGCAAGCCCACGTGTTAATATTTACGAGTAAATTATTAGTAAATACGAGTAAAATAACACGAGGGCAAGCCCACGTGTTAATAATATAACTTCTATATGCTCCTTCCTGCTGTTCTTAATGCTTTATTAAAGAAAAGTAATAAGCATAATAATAGCATTATTGCACCCGTAAAGATAAGTATCCAATCTATGTTAATGATGTCCCCCAATGGTCCGAAAACTAACATCCCAAAAGGCATCGCTACGCTCCCAACCATCGTAAATACTGATAATACGCGACCTAAATATGCCGAATCTACTCGCTCCTGCATTAAAGTCATATAAGGGGCGTTGTAATATGGGTAGAAGATGCCAACAACAGCCATACATATTAAATATGGAATGAAATTGCCCAATAAACCGAGTAATATTGTCATTAAGCCGAATACTAAAACCGATAATGTCATTGAATATATGCGGTTGCGAAATGAAAATATGCCAACAAGAACGCCACCAAGTATCATTCCGCCTGCCCAAGCAATTTCTATTGCGGTTAAACGCCATAAATCTGCACCAAAATTGCGTGTTACTTGCAACGGAGTCATTATGCAAACGGGCGACATCGCTATCCAAAATAAGGTCACAAAGATTATTAGTTGCCAAAGATATTTTTCTTTTTTTATATATTTTAATCCATTTATTAGGTCGGCAAAATGGGAGTGATTGGCTGTTTTTTCACTTTGCGTAATTGCTTTTTCTTGTCTTAAAGCACGTTCTTCTAAATGTTTTTGCTTTATTTCAATTAATTTTATTATTTGTTTTCTTATAATATTAACTCGTTCTATTAAATATTCTTGTTTTTTTGTTGCCAATTCTATTTTTTCTTTTGTTTCATTTTTGAATTTAGTTATATAATTATATTTTTCATTTAACTTCATATTTCTTTCTATTTGTTCATCTAATCTTCTAACACGTCTTTTTCTATTTTTAATATATCTTCCTAATGTTTTAATATCTAATGTCATATTTTGCTCTTTTTTTTCAATCCATACAAGATATTTTTCGTTTCTTCCAGCCCATTTATTAGTATATTTATATGTATTTTTATTTTCATCATTATCCTTAATATCATTATTCTTAACTTTTACAAGAAAATAAAGAATTAAAATAGCAATCGCAGCAGTAATTACATCAATTAGAAATATCGTTTGCAAAGACGCAAAAGCCATTAAAGACGCACTAACAATAGGTGCAAGTATGAATATTCCCGACTGAATACTCGCAACAATACCATTAATTCGCAAAAGATTTTCAGCAGGGACAATCATCGGAGTAAAAGAATTAACAGCAGGTTGCTGCACTCCCTGTCCCAAAGCACGCACGGCTCCAGCAACTAATAACAAAATAATACTATCATAGCCCGCAAATAAACTCACCGCAATCGCCAAACTAACCACCGCAATACTTCCGTCAGCAATGTTAATAATATGCTTTTTATTGTATTTGTCCGCCCAAACTCCACCAAATAACGATGTAAAAAATGTAGGGAATAATCCCGCAATAATGTAAATCGTCATCATAGTAGAAGATTGCGTTTTTAATACGATATGCCACATTATAGCATACTGGACAAGCATCGTTCCGAACAGCGAAATAGTTTGACTCGCCAAAAACAATATAGTATTCTTCTTCCAATTGTATTCCATTATACAAATATAAGGAAAAAAGAGGGGAAAACATTTAACACGGGGCTTGCCCCCGTGTTGGAATATAACAAACACGGGGATGAATCCCCGTGTTAATAAATACGAGCAATCTATTTATATTGAAATTTTCTGAAACTTATAATATATTCTATTAGAGTCCAAATTGAGATTGCTGCAATAAAAATAATGCAATAATCAATTATAGGTGAATAAATAATATCAGCATAATTTTGTGGAGCGATTCCGACTTCTACTGCTAATTTTATTAACAAAATTGCTGATATAAATACTAATTGAATTACCGTTTTTAGTTTTGCAGTAAATGAAGTAGGAATGTTTTTTTTAGTTAAAAATAAAAATCTGAATATTGTGTTTGCTACATCTCTTATAGCAATAATTATGACGCACCACATAGGAATTATGCCCTCTATTGCAAATGCAAATAATAATGATAACGTTAAAACTTTATCGGCAATAGGGTCAAATTGTTCGCCGAATTTTGTTACTGTATTTAATTTTCTTGCTATCCAGCCATCAAATGCATCCGATACTGCGGCTATAATAAACATTATAGTTACTCCGACTATACAATCAGTTTGTGTAAATAGATATATGATGATTATTGCAAGTATTAATCTTATTGTAGTTATTATATTAGATATGTGCTGAACCAAAATTCTAAACTATAATATTTGTAATTTTTGTTAATGCTATTTTATTAAAAATAAATATAAATTATAAAATTAGATAATACAAATTATCTGTACAGAAGGGGGGACTCGAACCCCCACAGCTTTAAAGGCTACTGGATTTTGAGTCCAGCGCGTCTACCAATTCCGCCACTCCTGCAATATATTATAAAATTATATTGTTACATAAACTATTCTTTAAAAAACACCAAGCCATGCTTGGTGATAAGTTTTTTTTTAAATTACAAGGAGTTATGTATAAAACTAAAAAAATAACATTGTGGGCGCTGAGGGAGTCGAACCCCCGACCCTCTGCTTGTAAGGCAGATGCTCTAGACCAACTGAGCTAAGCACCCTCAAAGAACATTATATTTTTTGTTTATCAAAATACAATTTTCTATTTGTCAAAACAACTAAATACAAAAATAAACTTTTTTTTCTAATTTCCAAATTTTTTGTTTATCAAAATGCAATTTTCTATTTGTCAAAACAACTAAATACAAAAATAAACTTTTTTTTTCTAATTTCCAAATTTTTTATATTACTTTTTGAAAAAAAATATTTTTATTTAAAATCAGACAATTAATACATATTTTTTGTGTTTATTTTTACAAGCACATTTATTCAAAATAATTTTTTATATTACTTTTTGTATTTTTTTCAATTTTAAAATAACAAGTAAGTATTATTTTAAAAAACCTATTTTTTTATCTTTTTATTTTAGCAAGGGGTGGTAGCCCCTTGCTAAAATTTATGGATTGTTTTATTTGCTAATTCTTTTTAGTTTTAGAAGAATTATATATCTTTTCTGCTAATGGAAATAGTTCCATTGCTTTACTAACTTGCCTATCTCTCTTTATAGTAATTTGATAAGCAGCATTATTATTCCAAATACTTTGTGCAAGACGCTGCTTCATATATACATCTTCTATCCATTCTTTATCTGTTTCATATTGCTCGTCATTCCACTCAATATCTTTTTCTTTTGCTAATCTTTTCAACTCTTTTAGCATCTCGTTAGTAAATTTAAAATCCTTATTAAACTTTGTAAAATCATTCCCATGTTTCTTTTGTGTTTCCTCAATAAATTTTTCTTTTGCTTCTAAAAATACGCCTTGATTCCTTAATTTAGCACCAAACTCTGTTAATCTACTTGTATCAGGTTTAACAACATAATCAGGCGTTATTCCTCCACCACCAAGCACAGGTCTTCCGCTTCGTGTGTAGCGTATTTCAATAGAATCCATATCTATATCATCTTTACCTTTTTTCTTCTTTTTATCTTTTGAATCTTCTTCTTTTTTAATCTTATCTAAAGCATGCTCAAAATTAGAACCTTCTTCTAATTCTAATCTATCTGTTAATCTTTTCCATGCTTCTTTATCATTATATGGTCTTTGAATAAATCTCCCCGACGGAGTATAAAACCTTGCCGTAGTTAATCTTACAGCAGAACCATCTTTCAATGGTGTTTGTTGCTGAACTAACCCTTTGCCAAAAGATGTTTGACCAACTACAAGACCTCTATCTAAATCTTGGACAGCACCTGCTGTAATTTCGCTCGCTGAAGCAGAATACATATTTATGAGAATAATTAAAGGAATATCTTCTAATGTATGACCCGGACGAGCAATAAATACTTTATTATCTGATATACGTTTCCCTTTCGTATATACAATAGTATCGCCTGCTAAAAACTCATCACACACTTTGCGTGCTTCTTCTAACATTCCACCACCATTATTACGCAAATCAAGTATAAGTTTTTTCATTCCTTGTTCTCGTAATTTCTTGGAAGAATCAACTAATTCACGGTGGGTTGTAGCCATATATTGATCCAAATTAATATATCCTATATCTGTTCCATCTATTATGAAACTCGCAGATATGGAATTAAGCGGTATTTTATCGCGAACTATTCTAAAATCTAATAGTTCTTTTTGACCTGGTCTATGGATACTTAAATTTACCACAGTTCCTTTTGGTCCTTTAAGAACCTTTGGAATAGTATCACGCGGCACATCAACCAGCGAATTATCATCTGCGGCAATTATTCTATCTCTTGGCTGTATTCCTACTTTTTCGCTCGGACCATCAGGAATTACGGCTTCTATGACGATAGTATCGTTTATAACATTATATTGAACGCCGATGCCTTCAAAACTTCCCGACATCTCTTCTGATACTTTTTTCATGCTTTCTGCAGTTATATAAGCAGAATGTGGGTCTAATGTATTAAGCATTCCTTTAATACCACCTTCATTTAATTTTACAATATCAACATCTTCAAAATAGTCCTTTATTGCTAATGAAAGAATGGATTGATATTTTCCTATTTGGTCATATATATTATCACTTCCGACTATTGGAATAACCAATAATGCTAATGATAAAGATATAAATACACCAACTATAATGCCTGCTAAAAACTTAAATGCAGGTCTTTTCAACAATTTAATCATAATTTATATTTTAATTAAAGTTTCTAATTTGCTATTTACATTTATTAAACTACAAAAATAAGAAAAATATTTAAATAAATGAATAAGCGTAATGCAATAAAAAAAAGGATTATACCACCCCTACCCCTCCACAGGAGGGGAACAGTTCCCCTCCGAGGAGGGGTGGCATTTGCTTTAGCAAATGACGGGGTGGTAAATCGTTTTTTCAATTATATAATCGTTTATCCAATTTATAAATCAGATATCCAATTTATAAACAAAATTGACATTTTGTCAATTGAAAAACCAATTTATAAATCGGAAAACCAATTATATAATTGAAAAACCGATTTATATAATTGGTTTTTGGCTAATAAAACGCAATTTCCAATTATATAATTGAAAAAGCAATTATATAATTGGTTTTTCAATTATATAATTGGTTTTTTGGTATATAAATCGCTTAAACAACAGATAAATTGGGAACTCTCTAAATAAATTGCTAAAACGTTACTAATAATTGCAAAATTAGTTGTGACAAAATGTCCACTTTTGCTCGGGAGTAAATTAAGTTAGCATATTTGCAAATTAAGTTAGCAAGTTGTTAAATCCGTGTAAAAATTAGTAAATCCCGAGCAAAATTATGTAAAAGATGAGTAAAACCGAGCAAAAGTTAGTAAATAGAATTAGGGGATGCT
>WRLB01000098.1 GCA_009777815.1 Bacteroidota bacterium | reverse complement strand
TAACTCTAATAGGCTTAAAATAACTCTAATACTCTTAAATTAACTCTAATAGACTTAAATTAACTCTAATAGAGTAAAAATAACTCTAATAGACTTAAAACGTTACTAATTTCCCTAAAAACGTTACTAATTTTTATGTTCTGCCTAATTATGAGCAAATTCAGTGCAAAATAAAGAAATACCGCAGCAAATGCGGTATAACAGGATGTAATAGTTCTTTAATAACTATAAGCCGAATTCTGTCTGCTAATATCAGATATTAGGAGGCAATCATTTATCTACAATTATTGTTGCCAATAATTTTTAGCGGTCTACCCAGATTTGCTATATTTATTTCTAAATAATATCTACCGAATAAGTAAATGTAATAATGTATAATATTTTACGCAAATCTATATTTGACTTTGCTCCTGATGGGGTTTGCAATGCCTTTAATATCACTATTAAAGCGGTGGTCTCTTACACCTCCATTTCACCCTTACTTAATTTTATTCAAAGTTAAGCGGTATCTTTTCTGTTGCACTTTCCGTCAATCTTATTAAAAATTGCCTTCCCGTTAGGAAGCATCATATTCTATGGAGTTCGGACTTTCCTCTTATAAATATAGGACTAATTCTATTTTTTAAGCGATTGCCCGTTATTAAAAACTATTATTTTAAAATATTTTTACAAAATAATAAAATTGTTTTGAAAAAGTGTTATATTTGAAGTTTATTTAACTATATTACAAGAATGGGAAACGAAAATAATATAATTGATGCTATAACGAGTTCTGATTATAAGTTCGGTTTTGAAACATTAATCAAGCAGGAATTTGCTCCAATCGGTCTAAATGAAGATATAGTTCGCTATATTTCAGCAAAGAAAAATGAACCTTCTTTTATGTTAGAGTTCCGCTTAAATGCTTATAGGCATTGGGTAAAAATGCGAGAACCTAAATGGGCGAAGTTAGTATTTCCGCCAATAGAATATCAAAATGCTTACTATTACGCTGCCCCAATAGATTTTGATAAAAACAACGAATTAGATAAGGAAATTAAGAAAACCTACGACTTATTAGGTGTTTCACTTAAAGAAGACGATGGCACGGGCGATGTTCGGGGTTCAAGTTGTGTTGCCGTTGATGCAGTGTTGGATAGCGTCTCGGTTGCTACAACATACAGAGAACAATTAGAAAAAGAAGGCATAATTTTCTGTCCGATAAGTGAAGCGTTAAATAGTTATCCTGAATTGGTAGAAAAGTATTTAGGGAGTGTTGTTCCTGTGCGAGACAACTTTTTTGCTTGTTTGAATAGTGCTGTATTTAGCGATGGGAGTTTTGTTTATATACCGAAGGGAGTGCGTTCACCGATGGAATTATCAACTTATTTTAGGATAAATGCCAAGCAAACAGGACAATTTGAACGCACACTAATAATAGCAGATGAAGATAGTTATGTAAGTTATTTAGAAGGATGCACAGCCCCGCAAAGAGACGAAAATCAACTTCACGCCGCCGTTGTTGAAATATATATCCATAAAAACGCAAACGTTAAATATTCTACCGTTCAGAACTGGTATCCAGGCGATAAAGAAGGACGCGGCGGTATATATAATTTTGTTACAAAACGTGCTTTGTGTGCAGAACAAAATGCAAAAGTATCTTGGACGCAAGTTGAAACAGGTTCTGCTATTACTTGGAAATATCCAAGTTGTGTTTTGCGAGGCGATAATAGTTCGGGGGAGTTTTATTCTGTCGCTATAACTAATAATCATCAACAGGCAGACACAGGAACTAAAATGATTCATCTCGGCAAGAACACCCGAAGTAGAATTGTTAGTAAGGGGATTAGTGCAGGTAAAAGTTCTAATGCTTATCGCGGTTTAGTTAGAGTCAGTTCAAAGGCAGAAAACTCAAGAAACTTCTCGCAATGTGATTCTCTTTTGATGGGAAAAGATTGCTCGGCACATACCTTCCCTGTTATTAATGTTGGAAACAAATCTTCCATCGTAGAACACGAAGCAACTACTTCTAAAATATCCGAAGATGTAATATTTTATCTTAATCAGCGTGGCATATCTTCAGAAGATGCTGTATCTATGATTATCCACGGCTATACTAAAGAAGTATTGCAAAACTTACCAATGGAGTTTGCCGTAGAAGCAAAACAATTACTATCTATCAGTTTAGAAGGTGCAGTAGGATAATTAAAAAATAGGAGATGCTGTATCAAACAGGATATGCTATTTTTATATGTCACTTTTATTTTGTTTTTAACATTATGGCTTTGGTTTTGCTGTTTTTTTTTATATATATTTAAAAAAACGTATTTTTGTAAACCGTTAATTTTGACGGCAACAATATTTTAACAACTTATGTTCAATTCCAAATTTAAAATGCTACTTTTATCAGTAAGTTTCTTAGTCGTTCTTACTGCTATTGCTCCATTGGAAGCAGCAAGTAGAAAAGGTTGGTTTAAAATTGGCACTATGTGGATAGAAGGTACTATATCTGGCAGTAGTATTTCTGTTAGTGATGGTGTTATTACAGCAGAGCCACCAGCCACATTAGAATTAGATACCGATCCTAAAATAACTATTGATGGTGGAACTGGGGCTATAGTAGTTCCTTTTTCACCTAACAAGCCATTAGGTAAAATATCTATGTTAGCATCAATGGGGACAAATATTAATGTTTCCAATGAGGGAATACATATTAATTCGTCTGTTCCATTAGATTTAACTATCTATGATTTGTCAGGCAAAAATGTGTATAGTGCAACATCGCAGAATAATGTATTAATAGGAAATAATACGTTAAATTCTACAAACGGACTATATATGGTTCGTTTGGTAAATATGGAAGGTAAAGAAAATATAATAACTTTCATATTTCATAACAATTCTTTTATCTTTAATGATAATGAAGAACTATGTTATACCAATGAAGACCTTGGGATAATAATAGAATGTATCCTTTCAACTAAAATGAGATAATACTTATTTATAAAAAAACGACATTTTTTAACAACAGGTAGAATATTTAGAAAAACTACCTGTTGTTTTTGTATATTTATATATATTATTTAAAAAAACGTGTTTTTGTGTTCAATAAGATTTTTTTGTATAACATTATGGCTTTGGTTTTGCTGTTTTTTTATATATAGAAATTATTAGCAATACTGACGATGACTGATGTTCCCATAATTAGTGCATCTTCGCTTGGATTTAACTTGTTGCTGTGTAGAGGATATATTTCTTTGCATCCGATAGGATTAGTGCCTGTAAAGAACAAACAAGATGGTATTTCTTTGCCATAATAAGAAAAATCTTCTGCCCACATCTTTGGCGAACAGACATCAAAACTATTATTTCCAAATAAATCTATTACACTTTTTTGCACTAAATTGAAACAATTAATGTCGTTAATTACAGGTGGATAGCCCAAATTTATTTGAAATTCGCATTTAGCATCATAAACTTCGCATAGCAATCTAACTTTTTCTGCAAACTTTTCTAATAAACTATTTCGTTGTTCTTCATCAAAACTTCTTAATGTTCCAAGCATTTCAACTTTATCGGGGAATATATTATTTGCAATTCCGCCATTAACAGCACATATTGATAGCACTATTGGTTCAGCAGGATTATTATTTCTAATTTGAAATGCTTGTGCAAAACTAATAATATTTGATGCAACTAATACAGGATCTATACCTTTATATGGCGTAGAAGCGTGTGTTCCTTTGCCTTTAACAATTATTTTAAATTCACAGGTAGAAGCCATTGATTTGTTTATTGATGCAGAAAATTTTCCTATTTCTTTATCGGGGTCTATGTGTTGTGCAAAAATCATTTTAGGTGTAGGGTTTTCCAAACAACCTGCTTCTATTAGTTTTTTAGCACCACCGGGAAATACTTCTTCGGCGGGTTGGAATATTAATTTGATACATCCTTGATATTTACGTATATTTTTTTTTAGTATTTCAGCAGCACCGAGCAACATTGCAGTATGTAAATCGTGTCCGCAGGCATGCATTATTCCTTTATTTTTAGAGCAAAATAACATTCCCGTATCTTCTAATATTGGCAACGCATCTATATCTGTTCTAAAAGCAATGCATCTATCTGAATATTTTTTTACATCTCCTATATGTGCTATAACTCCTGTATTTCCTATACTTTTGCATTCTATTTCCAATTTAGAAAGGACATCAATAATATAGTTTTGCGTTTCATATTCTTTAAAACTCAATTCAGGATTAGCGTGCAAATGTCTTCTATATTCTATTATTTTATGTTCAATTTCTTTAATTTCATTGTAATTCATCGTTGCAAAAATAAGAAAAATATAGATGGTAACCTCTAAAAGTGTTATGCCAAAATAAATTCTGCATCACCATAATTTAGTAGATGCTGAAATAGGTTCAGCATAACGTTTTTAGAAATACTATCTGTTTCATAACACATTATTTATTACTATTAAGTATTTTATCGCGAGCAAGTCGGACATTATATTTTGTTTCTGCTAATACTTTTTCAGCATTATGTTTATCTATTCCTGTAATTGTCATTAGCACTTTTTTTGCTCGTTCTTTTAGTTTGTTGTTTTTAGGTTGTAGGTCCAACATTATATTTTTATATGTTTTGCCGAGACGAACCATAGATGTTGTTGTTATCATATTTAGTATCATTTTCTGTGCTGTGCCTGATTTCATTCTTGTTGAACCTGCTACTACTTCTGGACCAACATTAGGACATATAACAACGTCTATACCTAATTCTACATAATCTCTATTGCTATTAGTTGTTATCAAAAAAGTAAAAGCACCTTGAAGTTTTGCTTGTTTCAGTGCCGATAATACCCAAGGCGTTCTTCCTGATGCTGATATACCGCATACTAAATCTTTACTTCCCACCTCTAATTCTTTTATTTTGTCAATGCCATCTAATATATTATCTTCAGCACCTTCTACTGCTACGAAAACTGCTTCTTTGCCGCCTGCTATATGTCCTTGCACCATATTTAATTCTGTGCCAAATGTAGGAGGACATTCGGCAGCATCTAATATACCTAATCGACCACTTGTGCCTGCTCCAAAGTAAAGCAATCTTCCGCCTTTTCTAAAACATTCTATACATTTTTCTACAACTAATTCTATTATAGGAATTACTTCTTTTACTGCTAATGCTACTAATTGGTCTTCTTTATTTATTAAATTGAGGATACTTAATGTATCCATTTTATCTATTTCTGCAAAACTTGTTTCTATTTTTTCTGTATCTAATTCAGATATTTCTTTAAATAATTCTGTATTCATACAACAATATACTTATTTTTCAACCATTCTTTTATTAGTTAAATATGTATCCTGTCATACCAAATTTATTTCATCATCTACTTAACTAATTTTTACTCGTATTTAACAATATTTAACACGAGGATTAATCCCCGTGTTAAAGAGATGATGTAGATAATTTAAATTCGTATCGTGATTTAAAGAACTGTTTGGATTATGCTAAATTAGAAGGTAAAGCCGAAGGGAAAATTGAACAAACATTAAAAATAGCAAAAGAACTAAAAGCACTTGGTATTCCATTTGAGCAGATTTCTTTAGCAACAAAACTATCCATCGAAGAAATAGAAAAAATAAAACAAGATTACTGCTAAAAATAAATATTAACGATAATTATTAAAGACAGTCAGAAAAGAGAACAAAGACGAATTAAAAACATTATTAAATCTAAAATTCCATACATTCAAAAACCACAATCTATGGCAG
>WRLB01000097.1 GCA_009777815.1 Bacteroidota bacterium | reverse complement strand
ATAATTTATATTAGCATCACCCGTAATTACTTTATTCCAGTGCTGCATAAAAAAAGGAATATGCCAAAACCCGCCAATACTTTGCTTTTCATTCCATTTACTTTCAATCCTTCTGTTTTTATTAAATCTAATTTTAGATAGCATAGAATTAAAACCTTTTTGTTTAATTTTAATGTATGTATCAGTGATGTCGCCTATTGTTATAAGTTGCATATATTTTGTTCTATAATGAAGCCAATATAAGCATTTTATATATAATCACTATTCTGTCATGCTGAACTTGTTTCAGCATCTCCTTATTTTATACAGATACTGAAACAAGTTCAGTATGACCGCTTATTTAATTCTGTTATACCGTGTTTGACACGGCATTCTCTCATATTGTGTGAGGAATGCTGTGTCAAGCACGGCATAACTTTTTTAGAAGTTACCAATATTTATTTTAAGTTATAAGTGAATCCGCAACTTACTTTCGGTAAAAAATATCCCGTAATTAGAGATAAATCTGTCCCTAATCTTAAATCTATAAACCAATCATTTGGCTTGCCTGCATCTATTTTCCACCCAATATAAGGAGATATTGCAGGAACTATAAATGCTATAAAACCTACGTCAAGTTCGGTATAAAAAGTTTTCCCTGTAGGATACCATCTTGTTCTAAATTTGCAATATGGAAGAATATAAACATCAACTCCAAGTTCGCCACCAATTGAAATCTTATCTGACACCATACTTTCATAACTTAATCCTATACCAGGATAAAAACCTCCCACAAAACCGATAAAATTCAAATTACCCGACAAAAAATTTTTAGTTTTTTTATTTGCATTGTCAGAATCTGCATCAGGTATTTTTTCTTTTTTTATTTCAGAAATCTCTTCCATTTTATAGACAAAAAGATTATTACCTGATTCAATTTTTATAGTTTGATCAGGAATAATTTCCATTATAGTTCCACGAATAATAGAACCATTTTTAAGATAAACAACATCTTGGAGTTTATTTTCAGCAATAATAAATTGTGGCATTAACAAACCAATAAGTGTTGTAATAAAAAATATTCGCATAGCAGTTTTAGTATTTTTACATTTTATAAAATATAAATATATTGTTTTACAATTTTTATATTGCTTTGCCTGATTTATGGGAGTATCTAATTTTGTTCCCTTTATCGTCCAATTTAATACCAACTCTAACAGGTTCGTTTCCTTCAACGAGTGCAACTTTAGAGTAGTGTATAGGCATTTCTTTATGAACTATACCGCCTTTTTGGTTATTTGTTTGGTTAGGTCTTTCGCTTTTAGCACGAATATTAACCTGTTCTACTAAAACGCGCATTTTTTCTTTATCTAATTCTAAAATGCGTCCTATTTTTCCTTTGTCATTGCCTGATATAACAATAACGTTATCATTTTTTTTGATTTTGAGTTTCATTTTCTATTTAATTTTTATTAAAAATATTAGTTGTTAAACAATTAAATTATAATACTTCGGGTGCAAGCGAAACTATTTTCATATAGTTTTTTTCTCTTAATTCTCTTGCTACGGGACCGAATATACGGGTTCCTCTTGGCTCGCCTTTATCATTAAGTATTACGGCGGCATTATCATCAAAGCGGATATAAGAACCATCTTTTCTGCGAATTTCTTTTGCTGTTCTCACAACGACAGCTTTTTGGACTGAACCTTTTTTAACGTTGCCATTAGGGATAGCTGACTTAACAGCCACTACAATAACATCGCCTACGGATGCATATTTTTTGCCATGTCCACCGAGAACACGGAAACATCTAACTTTTTTTGCACCAGAATTATCGGCAACAGTAAGGTTTGTTTCTTCTCTAATCATTTTATTTTATATTTATTATTTCGTTTCTAAATAATTTTTTGCAATTATAAAAATTACAAAATACAAAAATACGTTTTTTTTTGTAAAAAAAAGTATAATTTATGAAATAATTTTTTATATAAAATGCACTTCCAAGAAACCAAGGGAATACTATCTAATAATAATGGAATGAATTTAAGTCGTGGCTGTATTCATGGCTGTATATATTGCGATTCAAGAAGCAAATGCTACGACATAAAACATAAATTTGAAGATGTAGAAATAAAAATTAATGCTCCTATATTGTTAGAACAAAAATTGAAATCAAAAAGAAAAAAATGTATGATTGTTACAGGTGCTATGAGCGACCCATATATGGATATTGCAGAAAATTTGAACGTTACAAGAAATTGCTTAGAAATAATAGCAAAATATAAATTCGGATTATCAATACTTACAAAATCCAATCTTATATTAAAAGATTTAGACCTATTAAAAGAAATTAATAAAGCAAAATGTATAGTCCAAACTACACTTACAACTTTTGACGAAGATTTGTGCAAAATAATAGAACCAAATGTATCTACTACAAAAGAACGAGTTGAAATGCTGAAAATAATGAAATGTAATGGTATAAAAACTATTGTATGGTTGTGTCCGATATTGCCATTTATCAATGACTCTGTAGAAAATATAAAAGGACTATTAGATTGTTGTATTGATGCAAACGTTTATGGAATAATATGTTTTGGAATGGGAATGACTTTACGCGAAGGCAATAGAGAGTATTTTTATAAACAATTGGACAAGTATTTTCCTAATTTAAAGGAAAAATATATAAAAGTTTATAGAAACGATTATGCCATTAATAGTCCAAATAACAAAGAATTAATGAATTTATTTAGAAAAACATGCACCACAAACAAAATAATATGCGACAAAAATATGATATTTAAATTTTTGAATGACTTACACGAAAACAACAAACAACTGATAATGTTCTGAAAAAGATATGATAACCGTTCCTTACTTTTTTCTGTTATACTGAACTTGTTTTAGCATCCCCATATTTTAATTGTTATATTTTTATTAATTAGGAGATGCTGAAATAACATATATTTTTTTTAATATTTTCTTATTTTTGTATTTTTTAAAATTAAAAAAACAATGGCTAAAATAACTAAAACAAAAAAAACTACTAAAGCCACAACTAAAAATGCAAGCGGAAAAACTTTAATCATCGTAGAATCGCCCTCAAAATCAAAAACGATTTCTAAATACTTAGGTGATAAATATATAGTCGAAGCATCTATCGGACATATAAGAGACCTTAGGAAGTTTGCTATGGGCATAGATATAGACAACGATTTTACTCCTATATATCAAACCATCAGAGGAAAAACAGGAACAGTAAAGTTGTTACAAAAAATTGCATCTACGGCTGATAATGTCCTAATAGCAACCGACCCTGATAGAGAAGGAGAAGCAATAGCGTGGCATATCGCCGAAATTTTAAACGATGCAAAAAAAGATATTAAACGAGTAGAGTTTAATGAAATAACTAAAAAGGCAATAAAAATAGCAATTGATAATCCAAGAAAAATAGATGAAAATCTATTTCAATCGCAACAAGCAAGAAGAGTTCTTGATAGAATAATTGGCTTTAAAATTAGTCCTTTTTTGAGTAATTTGATGCTACCAATAACAACCGATACGTTATCTGCGGGGAGGGTTCAATCTGTTGCGATGCGTTTGATTTGCGAAAGAGAAGATTTAATAAACGCTTTTGAACCGATAGAATATTGGACTATCAATGCTGAATTTAATACAGATAACGCTGATAAATTATCAAGCAAATTAATATCTTTAAATGGTAAAACTATTAAAAATCCTGAAGGAAGTAAAAAGGACTTTAATGCTGATAGTTATCATTATATTAGGACAAAAGAAGAAGCAGATGAAATAATAAAGCAAATAAAAAAAGAAAACTTTTGTATATCTTCTATTACAAAAAAACAAATTAAGAAGCGTCCTGCAAGCCCATTTACTACATCGCTATTACAACAAGATGCTTCGCATAAACTTGGTTTTAGTAGTAGAAAAACTATGCAAGTTGCTCAAAACTTATATGAAGGAATTTCTGTTGGTAAAGATGGAGTTGTAGGTTTAATTACTTATATGCGAACCGATAGCGTTAGAGTAAGCAAAGAAGCAGCAATACAAGCAAGAGAGTTTATTGTAGAACAATATGGAACTGATTATTTGCCAGATAATATTCCTGTGTATAAATCAAAAAGTAGTGCTGTTCAAGATGCACACGAAGCAATAAGACCTACATTTATAACATATACTCCTGATAGTATATCTTCTTATTTAAGTGCTGAACAGTTAGATTTGTATCGGCTTATTTACAACAGGTTTTTAGCAAGTCAGATGGTAGAAGCAAAAATTGAACAAACAAGTATTGATATAAATGGTGGAGATTTTGTATTTAGAAGCACAGGAAGTGTGATTGTATTTAAAGGATATTTAGTAGTTTATAATGATAATAATTCTGATAACGATAAAGATATTTTGCCGAAAGGATTAAAAGAAAACGACCATTTAGAACTATATAAAATAATTGATAATGAAACAAGCACCAAGCCACCTCCAAGATATAATGAAGCAAGTTTAGTAAAAGAATTAGATGAACGAGGAATAGGACGACCAAGCACTTATGCTCAAATTGTTTCTACGCTGTTAGATAGAAAATATGTAGAATTGCAAAGTAAAGCATTCTTTACTACACATATCGGGCAAGAAGTTAATAAGATTTTAATTAGAGATTTTCCTGCCTTATTTAATGTAGATTTTACTGCTAATATGGAAAATGATTTAGACAAAATTGCCGCAGGAAATCTAACATACCTATCTCTAATGCAATCTTTCTATAAGCCATTTGAAGAACAATTAAATATAGCAGAACAAAAAGAACAACCAAGCAAAATTAAATGCGAACTATGTGAACACGATATGGTTATTAAAATTAGTAGAAGAGGCAGATTTCTCGGATGTTCTAATTATCCAAATTGTAATAACATTAAAACGCTGGCTTCCATTAAATCAGGCGGCGAAGAAAAAAAGCAACCAACTATTGCAGAAGGTATAATGTGTGATAAATGCGGTAGCCAAATGTATATTAGAACAGGCAAATTCGGCGATTTCTATGGATGTTCTAAATATCCTGAATGCGATTATATTAAACAAATGCAAACCCCTATCGGCTGTCCTAAATGCAGTAAAGGTTCTATTGTTGGCAGATATTCACCTAAAAACAAAAAAAGATTTTGGGCTTGCAATCAATACCCTCAATGTAATTATATTGCAAATAATGAACCATTAAATGAAAAATGTTCTAAATGCGATAACCCATATTTAGAAGTAAGATATAAAAAAGTTAATGATGGTTTTGAAAAATATAAATCATGTCCTACCTGCAAAGAAAAATTTAATATAAGCGAATAAATAAGTGATATTTAATAAGGGGATGCTAATTTTATTTAGGCATCTCCTTATTTTATTTACTAACTTTTGCTCGGATTTGCTCATTTTTTACTCAATTTTGCTCGTGATTTACTAATTTTTACTCGGATTTAGCAATATGCTAACGCAATTTGCAAATATGCTAACTTAATTTACTACCGAGATAATGTTGACAAAATGTCACAAGCATTTTTCTAAAATTAGTAACGTTTTTGTAATTTATTTAGGGAACTCCCAATTTATCTGTTGTTTAAGCGATTTTACTACCAAAAAACCAATTATATAATTGAAAAAGCAATTATATAATTGCTTTTCCGATTTATAAATTGCTTTTTCAATTATATAATTGCTTTTCCGATTTATAAATTGGTTTTCCGATTTATAAATTGCTTTTTCAATTATATAATCGGTAAATCAATTGACAAAATGTCAAAATAGTATGTAAAATGGATAAAAGATGGAGATGCTGAAACAAGTTCAGCATGACCGCATTTTCGTTATTGTCATGCTGAATTCATTTCAGCATCCCCTAATTTTATGTAGATGCTGAAACAAGTTCAGCATGACCGCATTTTCGTTATTGTCATGCTGAATTCATTTCAGCATCCCCTAATTTTATGTAGATGCTGAAACAAGTTCAGCATGACACGTTTTTTGCTGTTGTCATGCTGAATTCATTTCA
>WRLB01000096.1 GCA_009777815.1 Bacteroidota bacterium | reverse complement strand
CAAGCAATGTAGTGGAAACTACTACACGGGGGGGATTCTTACTACAAAGCGTGTAGTAGTTTTAATACATATTCTAATTATGTGTGCATTCGCAACCTCTAATTTAATCGCACAATCCTGTCCTACTACTAATACTACAATATCATATCAGGAATTTATGTCTCCATTATGCCCTGCAGAAATTAATATTGTATGTCCTCTTGTTACAAGCATTGTCAGTGGTGCTTTTAATGGTTGCACGAGTTTGGAAAGTGTTTCGTTTCCACTTGTATCAGGCATTATTGGGGATGGTGCTTTTATAGGTTGCAGTAATTTAGAAAATATATATTTTCCACTTGCAGTAACTATTGGAACGAGTGTTTTTAATAGTTGCATCAGTTTAAAAAGTGCAGATTTTCCACTTGCAGAAACTATAGGAATAAGCGCTTTTCAGAATTGCACCAGTTTAGAAAGTGTTGATTTTCCACTTGCAGAAAGCATTGGAGATAATGCTTTTAGGAATTGCACAAATTTAAATAGCATTAAATTAGGAGCAGTGCCGCCGACATTAGGAACGATTGTGTTTGGTGATGTAACTTTATCAAATATCACATTGCATATTCCAGCGGGTTCGCGAGGTGCTTATGAGTCACATTCCGATTGGTCGGGTTTCTTTTCACCTACACTATTATTTGCTGCAGTGGAGGAATATTGCGACCCTGCAACGCCATCTTTATCGGTAATTACTTCAGGTTCGGGCAGTGTAGTTACCTCTCCTTTGGCAACGGCAAATTTGCCTTGTAGCACTGTTGTGTCGCTAACAGCAACGGCGGGGGCTTGCTATCAATTTGATGGATGGACAAATGCAGATAATACAGTCCTTTCGACAAATGCTACTGAAACTATTGCAGTTATAAAAGATAGCACTATAACTGCGAATTTTACTCCTATTACAACTACATACACATTGTCGCTTGACGATGACGGCAATGGTAGTGCAAGTGTTTCAGGAGGTTCAGCGACAGGAATAACTTGTGGAGCAAGTAGAATCATAACAGCAACGGCGAATGCTTGCTATGAATTTGCTAAATGGACTAATAGTAATGGTGATAGTATTTCTAATGTTAGTCCTCTTAGCATTACGCTATATAAAGATACTGTTATAAAGGCGAACTTTAAACTTATTTCGCCTGAACCAACTTATACTTTAAGTGTAAGTAGCAATCCTACAATGGGGACAGCAAGTTCTTTTGTATCATCGGCAACTTGTGGGAGCAGTGTAACGGTGACCGCAACGCCAAATGTGGGTTACAAATTTGTTCGTTGGCAGGAAGGTTTAGCAGTAGTATCATCGGCAAATCCACATACTTTTAACATTGGTGCCAATAGGACATTAACCGCAATATTTGATGATGCCAAAAAGAAAACCCGCATCAAGAAAATTAATGTTAAAAAAGGACGGCTGATAATAACACCACAGCCGTAAGGGTGGAGATTCCGAAACGAGTTCGGAATGACATACAATTAACACGGGGATGAATCCCCCGTGTTTTTTAATTTATTTTAGTTATATTTGTAATTGTTTTAAAAATATAAAATGTTAAGATATGAGTAATAATCAAAATGATAACATTTCAAGGCGTTCTGCACTAAAATATATGGGAATAAGTGCATTGGGCGTAGCAACAATATTTACAGGTATTAGTTGCACAAAATCCGATAAAGATGCAATAAAAGATGCAAAAGTTGTCGGCGTAATAAAAGTAAAAGATAAAGTAAGTGATGCAGAAATATCTTTACTTGGTTTTGGTTGTATGCGTCTTCCTCTTAAAGATATAGATGATAAGACATCAATAAACGAGGCAGAAGCGATGGAAATGTTTGACTATGCTTATAATCATGGTGTAAATTACTTTGATACGGCGTGGTTTTATCATAGTGGTGCTTCGGAGCCATTTGTAGGGAAGGCATTAAAGAAATATCCTCGTGAAAGTATTTATATAGCAACTAAAATGCCTATAAGTCCTCTTACTAATGATGACCCGAATGGTCTTGTTAAAAGTGAAGGTGTTTTAAATAGAGCAAAAGAGATATTAGGGCATCAATTAGAAAGGTTGCAAACTGATTATATTGATTTTTATTTTTTGCATTCTGTTAATAATTTTCAGCAATATGAAAATACTTTTATACATTCGGGCGTATTGGATTATCTATTAGAGCAGAAAGCAAAAGGAGTTATTAAACGTATTGGTTTTTCATTTCATGGACCGAATGAGGAGTTTCCTAAAATAGTAGATGCCTTTAATTGGGATTTCTGTATGATACAAGTAAATTATTATGATTGGGAGGAAGATATAAGTGATGCAAAATTTCTTTATGATACATTAGATAAAGCAGGAATACAATCAATATTTATGGAACCTGTTCGTGGCGGAATGCTTGCTAATCTTAATCCTTCAGCATCTGATATATTACAAGATGCTGCACCAGATAAGAGTATTGCTTCTTGGGCTATTCGTTGGTGTGCATCTTTGCCAAATGTAATGAATGTATTAAGCGGTATGTCGGCTTTAGAACATGTTAAAGATAATGTTAAGACACTTACAGATTTTGAACCTTTAACTGCCGAAGAACGTAATATTCTTGCTGCTGCTTTATCAGAATATAAGGACATAAAACTTATTCCTTGCACTTATTGTGATTATTGTATATCGCCGCCTTGTCCTGCAGGAATTGATATTGCTCGCGTATTTAAGGCATATAATGAGTGCGTAACAGAAGGGAACGTTCCTAATCTTTTATTGAAAAGAGCAAGCGATAGAACACGACATCAAGAAAAAATAGACAAGCAAACTCGTGTTTTCTTCGCTAAAATGAATAAGATTCCTAAAAACAGACACGCAGATAGATGCACATTATGTGATGAATGTATGTCTAAATGTCCTAATAGCGTTAATATAACAGAAAATATGACCAAGATAGCAGATTTAATGAAGTCATTAGAAAGTATGAGATAATCCAAAAAGAACAAATAAATTACACATAACACGGAGATGAATCCCCGTGTTATGTGTAATTTATTTGCCTGCCCCACTTATTTTGCTATCTCCAACATATAATTAGTAGATGCCAAAATAAGCACGGAATAGATTAGTGGTTATGCTTTTTAATTCTTTATCACCATAAATGCTGATGAATAAGATTTTATGCAACCCTTAGGTCCTGTAAAACTACATATTAGTAAATATGTTCCCGTTTCTTTTAGATGGTCGGCGGGAATAGAAACTGCCGTATAATAATACTTATCTATGCTCCATTGATGTATAATTCGCTGATTATATAGCAATTGAAAATCAACTTTTACAGGATTAGTTAATTCATAACCTCTATTTATAATGTTAGAAAACAACTTAATATTTGCAGCGGAAGATGTTGGATTAGGAGTAATAATAACAACGGAATCAGGATTATCTAATATGCGAGATTGTAAAGCACAAATCGGGTCATCTACAACTGAAACTTTCTGAGATAAGATATAATTGCTGTTACCTTCCCAAGGATGTGTGTGTATCCAAACATTTCCGTCTTCATCAAAATCGTCATAACTTATGCGGACTATTCCATCATCGCCTATGTGTTTTATATTGATGCCTAATTTTCTTTGCTCGTCTAAAGATAAATCCTCTAATGCTCTTATTTTTAGACCTTCTGCTTGCTTTTCTTCATCTACGGTTTTGCATGAGTGCAATAGCAGTAATGCTAATAGTATAATATAAAAAACAGGTAAATAGCAAAAATTTAAGGTGAATAGCAAAAATTTAAGGTGAATAGCAAAGATTTAAGTCGTTTCGCGTCAAATTTACGCGTTTCGCCTTCTTTTGACGCGTTTCGCGTTAATTTAAGGCGTTCCGCATTAATTTGAGGCGTTTCGCGTTGATTTGAGGCGTTTCGCGTTGATTTAAGGCGTTCCGCGTCAATTTGACGCGTTTCGCGTAAAAACGTTACTAATTGAGTTTTTTTCATATATATCTTAAAATATTTATTAAACTAATTTATAAAATGCAAAAACAAGGAAAATAAATGAAAAAATTAGATAGCAACTTGTGTTTCTTCCGTTAATACATCTTTATTTTTAAAAACATCAGTTATTTTGTTTCTTATTTTAATTTAAACTTGAAAGGTATTATTCCTTCCATATCTATAGTATCTCTTATTGGATTGAAACGCCACTGGCGTAATGCTTCTATAGCAGCATTTTCTAATGCGGGGTCGGCTTTTTTTAATACCATAATTTTTGAAATTGTGCCATCGGGTTTAACTATAAACTTTAATTTTACTTCGCCTGAAATATTTGCACCTGTAGGGAATCTTGGTGGTTTTTTTGTTAATACTATTCTATTTCCGCCTCCGCCCCATTCAATATCACCGAAGCCGTCTCCTAATCCTAATCCCCTTCCTCTATTTCCGAGTCCTGAACCATCTATTGAACCGTCATTTAATCCAATGTTTCTTGTGCTATTTCCCATATCATTTGTAGTATTATTAGAAGTAGAAGTTAATTCTGTCTTAGGTTGTATATTACTGCTTTGAGTAGGGTCGGTTAATGATTCTTGATTAGAACGGCGAGTTGTAGTTGATATTTCTGCATCATTTAGAGTTGTTGCAGGATTTTGTCCTTTATGTGCTACACCTTCAGCAGATAAGTTGCCTTTACTTTGTCCTGTGCCATCGCCACTACCGAAGTTCAATAAAATAATAGGAACATAATTATATTCAATAGCACGTTGGTCAGGGGCAATATCTTTCCAAAAATACAACAGAAAAACCAATCCTAATACTAATGGCGTAGCAATACACAATCCAACAAAAGCATTTTTATTAAATGGAAATGCAATCTGATATGTTTTAGTATCTTCATAATATCTTGTGTCATTATACATACAAATACCTTTCCGTATTATAAACTGCAAAAATAAGGTTTTTTTATTTAGAAAATACAATAATTATTTCGGCATATCCTCGCATAATATTGGAGATGCCGAAACAAGATCGGAATGACGAGTCATTCATAAAAAACACGGGGATAAATCCCCGTGTTAAAATATATTGCAAACCTTTTACGGCTGTGGCTTAATTCTTACTCTGCCTTTTTTAACTACTACTTTCTTGATGCGGGTAGGTGGTTTTACTTCAAATTCTACTGATATATTGTAGTTTTTCGCTATACTATTTATTTTATAGATTTTGCTTCTTGAAGCGGGAGTGCCATTTACTACTACGCTTTTTATTTGATGTTTTGCATCAGGTAAAAATTCCACTACAACATTATCATCTTCATCGAATGTTAGTGTCGTTGTATAAGGCGTGCCATCTACTTCTACACTGCCATTGCCTGCTGTGGTTATTGTTAAAGTATAAGTAGGTGGTGGCAATTTTATTATTGTTCCTGTATAACCTGCTGAGGCGAACTCTAGTATCTTTGCATCTGTTGTGTTATGAGGAACATAAATCTGTGATGTACTCAGATTAAATGCAGTACCTGCCATAGTTCCTACATCATTAAAAGTAATATTGCCTGAACTCTGATTAAATGAAAACGCATTTATAGTTCCTACATCATTAAAAGTAATATCACTCCAACTACGATCAAATGCATCATTACCTATAGTTGTTACATTATGAAAAGTAATATCACCCGAACTATTAGTAAATGCCCAATTACCTCCTATAGTTGTTACATTATGAAAAGTAATATCGCCTGAACTACCCCTAAATGCATCACTACCTATAGTTGTTACATTATTAAAAGTAATATCAGCCGAACTATTCTCAAATGCATTATTACCTATAGTTCCAATACTGCCCGCGGCTGTCACTGATGTTATATTAGTATTATACATAAAAGCATTATTAGGTATATCTAATCCGTCAGCAAGTATTATACTGCCCGTAATTGACGCACCTGTCATTGGTCCGCCATTAATTTCACAAGTAGCAGCGATGGATCCATTTTGAGTTAAGGAAGTAATAGTTGTTGTCTGTGCAGATAAGTTAGCGGTTGCGAACGCACACATAATTAGAATATGTAGTAAAACTACTACACGGCTTGTAGTAGCCCCCCCCCCCCCCCCCACACCGTCTTTTGTGTCTTTTTTCCATTTTTGCTGTTTATCTCTCATTGAAAATAATTAGGCGTTTT
>WRLB01000095.1 GCA_009777815.1 Bacteroidota bacterium | reverse complement strand
TAATGACAAATCTGCTTTAACTTTTAATTTAGTTTTTGGCATAAATTACTAATAAAAAAATACAAATATAAGAAAATAAAATGTAAATGTTTAAAAGACTTTATATAATATGTAGATTCTGAAACGAGTTCAGCAGGGCAGATATTTTAATTAAGAGATGATAAAGTAAGTTCGTGATAACAAATAAAAAATAGAAAATAAACCTTATTTTTGTATTCTATTTTAATTAAATATATTATGAAATACTTAAAATATAATTTCAGATTGATAACGTTATTGACGTTTGTTCTATTAGGTTGTAGTTCAATTTATACACAATCTAATGCATCTACTTCGCTTCTTTGGGAAGTAAGTCCCAAATCTAATCCGTCTAAAGTAGCATATTTGCTCGGCTCAATACATATTGCTACACCTGATATTTATCCACTCAATCCTGTAATTATGGAATGTTGGAATAAGTGCGATGCACTTGCAGTAGAGATAAATATAGCAGATTTTGATTCCTCTTCGCTTACGGAAAGTATGATGGAGTTTATGTTTAAAATTATTAGTTTTACAGGCGAAAAACTATCTGATAAGTTGCCACCTGATTTGTATGAAAGAGTCAAGGAAAAAATAATGGCAATAGAAGATATGCCTATTACCGAAGATATTATTGATATGTTTACGCCATTAGGAATAGCAGCACTTCTGCAACTTGAAGATTTAGGCAAATATTTATCTCTATCCGAATATAATGAGGTAGATGGCATAGATAAATACTTTTTAAATTTGGCAACCGAAAACAACACTCCAATATACGAATTGGAGTCAATTAGTTTGCAATTAGAAGCAGTGTTTGCTATGTTCGAGCCATTAGAAAACGATATAAATTCGTATTTAGAAGGTGTGCTTGATGATACACAGAATACAGATATGGATTTAGGTTTTGAAGAACTATTAACTGCTTGGAAAAATGGCGATGCCGATGCAATAGATAAAATAATGAATACTCCAAGTCCTAATATAACTAATGAGCAGTATAAAGCAATGATGAATACTCTTTTGTATAATAGAAATATTAATATGGCAAAGAAAATAGAAGAGTATTTAACCAACGATGGCACATATTTTATTGTTGTTGGAGCAGGACATTATGTAGGTAAGAAAAGCATAATAGATATACTACAACAAACAGGTAAGTATAATATCAAAAGATTGTAAGGTATTAATTGTGAAAAAACAAACCATTTTTTTTATAGCATTTGCTATAAGTTTTATCGCAAATTTAAACGCTCAACAGCAAGAATTTATTAAAGTAGAAAAAGATACTATATGTGTAAAAACAGAAGTTGTTAAAACATTTCTTGAAACTACAAAATTAATTCAAATTGCTGAAAAGTTTGGAAGCGATTCAGTATTTCGTCTAATAAATAATCAATTTCCTATCCATAAAATTGACACTATAACTTCACTAAAATTGCTTCAATATATTAAAAAATATGAAAAAGAAGACCCTAATTGGACAAATTCAAAAAATAAATTTTTTGTAGAAATGGCTCATTATTGGAAAAATGAATATGTTGGTAAAAAAGTGTATGATTTTACTATGATTGAATTAGCAAAAATACAAACAGATAGCATAAATGAAAGCGGGAAAGTATTTGCAATAAATGATAATTTATTAAAGGGAGTAATGAGCCAACGACCTGATTTTATTGCCGAAGAATTAATTAAGTGTTATGAATATTGTAAAAAATTAGCAGAAGCGTATCAAGAAAAATATCCTTCTGAATTTGATATTTCTATTGATTCTATTAAAAATAAAAGAAGTCAAATAATTAACGCATTTGAAACTTGTCATCAAAATTGTTATAAAATTATGACTACATTAAGAAAAATTGAAAGCCCATATTATGATTCTTCTATGTTGGCATACCATAATTCTAAAGTAAGAGAAAGCAAACAAAAGAAAAATAAAGAATTTATTCTTTTTTTTAAACCATTAGAAAGGTTTAGTGATGTTATTAAACCTAAAGAAATAACTCTTTCAAAAAACTATGATTCTTTAGCAGAAATTAATTTTCAAGATGAACCCGAATTTATAAAAAATACAGACCGTTGTTTCAAAGGTAGTTATTTTTTAATATTTAATAATGACAATAACAGAGGTATAATGAGGTCACATTGTGCAGTGTTTGAAATAGAACTAAAAGATAAAAATAAACTCATAATGAAAACTATACAAACCTGGGCGTTTCTATAAAAGATTAAAGATGTTCCGTTTTGCATTATTACAATAGATGTTTTATAAAAAAATGCCATATTAAATGCGGCATAATATTTTTATAGGTTGCTTAACATATTTACCATAAAAAACACTAAATTTGTAATAAAAGTATAAATTAATTCCTTTTTTTATGAAATACATTATATTCGGTTCAGAAGGACAACTCGGTAGAGCAATAAATAATATATTAGTGCAAAAAGAAGTAGAAATATTTAGATATGATTTGCCCGATTACGATATTAGCAATTTTTTGCTTATTAGTAAAATAATTAATGATCAAAAGCCCGATATTATTATAAATTGTGCTGCTTTTAATGAAGTAGATGCAGCCGAAAAAGATTATGAAATTGCTTATAAAACTAATGTTGTAGGGGTTGAAAACCTTGCTGTTATTTGCAAACGGGAAAATGTTAAGTTGGTTCATTTTAGCACTGATTATGTTTTTGATGGCAAAAGATATATACCCGGTCTATACACCGAAGATGACATACCTAGCCCAATAAACAATTATGGAAAGACAAAATTAGAAGGAGAAGAACTTATTAATAAACATCTTGATAATGCTTTAATACTTAGAACCTCTTGGCTTTATGGCGATGGAACTAATAATTTTTTATTTAAATTAAATCAATGGAGTAAAGAAAACAAAATCTTAAAAATAGTTAATGATGAATTTTCTGTTCCTACATCAACTCACATTGTTGCTAAAACAACTTTACAAGCAATTAATAATAATTTGGCAGGACTATTTAATTTAACTTGCACAGGTTATTGTTCGCGTTATGATTTTGCTAAAACTTATTTCAATGAAACAAATAAAGAACAAATAATTTATCCTTGTAGCAATAATGAGATATTTACTTTTACTAAACGTCCTTCTTTTTCTGCATTATCTAATGCAAAAATCTGCAATGCACTACAAATTAATTTGCCAAATTGGAAAGAAGAATTGATTTCATATCTACGCAAAGAAGACAAAAAACAACCTAATATAGTTAAATTGCATATTGAGTTATAATTGCCACCTATAAAAATGCCGTGTTTTATATAAAAAAATGAAATTCATTCAGTAGTTTTCACTTTTTGTAATTTTGCGTATTTGGCTATTAGTTGCTTTTTGCCTACGCTTCCGAAGTGTATTGTTAATTTCAAGCCATCGCCTAAACCTGAAGAAGCAATTACTTTTCCTAATCCGAATTGATTATGCTGAACTATATCGCCCGGCTTGTATGGAACAGATTCAAAAGGGTTGCTTTTAGGTATTTGCGAATAATTATCTTCATATTGCATATCGTTAAATACAGGATATTCTTTCTTTGCTTGGAAAGGTAGTTTTTTAGGGAAAAATGGTTGTCTAATTTCACTAAAAGTTTCTTTTTGATAATCATAAAGAAAAGTGTTTTCCATCTCGTCTAATAGCAAATCTCTTTCTATTTCTTTAAGAAAAAAAGAAGGTTTATTAGATGAATATTCTCCAAACTTTTGTCTTCTATCGCAGTAAGACAAGGTTAATTCTTTTCTTGCTCTTGTAATACCTACATAAAACAAACGCCGTTCTTCTTCGGTGTTATCTTCATCTCCATCTCTTGCAGGCAATGGGAATAAATCATTTTCCATTCCAACAATATAAACATAATCATATTCTAATCCTTTTGCAGAGTGAGCAGTCATTAGTGTAAGGACATCGGCGTTTAAATCTTTTATATCAATATCTGTGGTCAGCGAAATTTGTTCTAAATAATTTTGCAATGTATCGTTTGGGTATTTTAAAAAATAATTAATAATATCAAGTAACAATTGTTTTATATTTCTAATTCTATCTTGTGCTTCTAATGTGCCGACTTCTTCATAATAAGATATTATTCCTGTGTTTGCTATATAATTGACAAAAGGATTATCAGATAACTCTTCAAAAAAAGGAGTTTTTGTTTGTTGTTTTTCTAAATCAATCATAGAATCAGTAAAACTAATTTTTTTAGATTCTTTTTTTGTTTCTTGCGACATTATATCAAATACTTTAATTGAATCAACTTCATCGCCCCATAATTCTACTCTTATTGGGTCGGACATTTTAGGCGGGAATATATCTATAATATTCCCTCTTACTGCATATTCACCGACCATTGAAACATATTCCACTTTGCTGAAACCATTAGAAGAAAGACGTTTTATTAATTGTTGTTGGTCTATAATTTGTTTCAATTCTATATTACACAAATGTTCTAAATTATTATATGTATTTATAGTAGAAATATTAAATACTTCTTGTGGAGTATTTTGCCTAACTAATTCTCTATGTTTGTTAATTAAATTTATAAACAGATTGATATTGGCAATAGTTTTTTTCTGTCTTATATCTATTTTATCTAAGTGATTTAGTGCATCAAAAAAGGATATAGAATGGGTTTTAGCAAATCCTTCTATTTTTTCTATACTTGTTCCGCCAATACCTCTTGGCGGCTCATTAATTATACGTTGCAAAGAAATATTGTCATTCGGATTTACTAATATTTGTAAATACGCAAGCACATCTTTAATTTCCTTACGTTTATAAAAAGACGTTCCGCCTACAACTATGTAAGGAATCTTGAATATTCTACACGCTTTTTCAAAGGCAAGCGATTGAGCATTGGTTCTATACAAAATTGCAGTGTTTTTTAAACTTTGTTCCCCTATTTTGTTTGCTATATTGCGAATAGTATTTTCTGCTTCTTCTCTATCGTCATTGAATTTTAATAACTTTATTTTTTCACCTTCCGGATTATCAGTCCAAAGTTTTTTTGCTAATTGTTCTTTATTTTGTTTAATTACAGAATCAGCAGCAGCAAGAATATTTTTCGTTGAACGATAATTTTGTTCTAATTTTATAGTTTTGCAATACGGATAGTTTTTATTAAAATTAAGGATGTTAGAAATATCTGCACCACGCCACTTATAAATGCTTTGGGCATCATCGCCTACAATACAGATATTTTGCATTGCTTGGGCTAACTTATAAATAATTTCGTATTGAACCTTATTAGTATCTTGATACTCGTCTATCAAAATATAACGAAATTTATTTTGATATTTTGATAACACTTCTGAGTTATTATAAAATAATAGCAATGTGTTTAATAACAAATCATCAAAATCCATTGCATTATTTCTTTTAAGATAATTTTGATACCCCCTATAGCAATTTCCAACTGCAACACTAAATTTAGACATTCTATTAAGAGTTTCTATATATTCTTGAGGAGTAACTCTATCATTTTTTATCTTAGATATTGCATTAAGTATTGAACTTGGTTTATATTCTTTGTCTAAAAATTGCTCTTTAATAGTATTCTTTAATGCTCTTAAAGAATCGTCAGTATCATATATTGTAAAATATCTATCAAACCCAATTTCATTTGCTTCCATTTTTAAAATGCGTGCAAATATAGAATGAAAAGTTCCTGCCCAGACCCCATTTGCACTTTGTTCATCTAACAATTCAGCAATTCGATTTTTCATTTCTTTTGCAGCTTTATTAGTAAAAGTAAGGGCGAGTATATTCCATGGTTTAATGCCTTGTTCTATTAAATAAGCGATTCTACAAGTAATGACGCGTGTTTTACCGCTTCCGGCTCCTGCAATAATTTGCAGTGGTCCGTTGATGGTCGTTACTGCTTCTATTTGTTGTTCATTAAGGTCAGTCAAAATCATTTTTACAAAAATACGTTTTTTTTTGTAAGAAAAAAAAGCAATATTTTTTGAAAAGCCCAACGAATACAATATATAAGGGGATTACAGGTTTTTATAGTGATTTTCGGTTTTACGAAAAATGTTCAATATCTCGCCAAAAAGTGTTTTTTTGTGCGGAATGTGTGAAGAAAATGTTGGAAGGTCGTGTTGGAAGGTTAGATTTTTATGCTGTATTTTTAAACGAAAAATAATTGATTTTTTCGAATAAAAAAATAAAATAAACTGACAAC
>WRLB01000094.1 GCA_009777815.1 Bacteroidota bacterium | reverse complement strand
AGGGTTCTTTGTATGAAGATATAGATGATTTGAAGGATGCATTATTAGGCTTTTTGGTTTATTATAATGACCATCGTTCTCATTCTTCATTGCAGGGATTAACCCCAAAAGAGTTCCGAGAAAAAGAACAAAAGTGTAAACTAACGCTTTACGCTTATCGGCATATGTGAACTTGCGAAGTTTATCACTAAAATAACGATTGCATTCTTTACAGCGATAACGCTGAGAACACTTGTAGACACCATTCTTTATATATTTACTACTGCCACAATGTGTACATTCCATACAAAAAAAAGTCCTATATTTAATTTATAAAATGCAAATATAATAAATAATTCTAAACTCGCAAGTATTTAGTCACCAATGCCGATAAAAAAGGGATTCCGAAACAAGTTCGGAATGACAGAACAGATTAAGCGGTCATGCTGAATTTATTTCAGCATCTCCATAATTATATGCGAGGAAATACTGAAATAAATTAGAGAGTAACATTTTTATAGGTTGCCCTACCTTATCGTTAAGCAATCAAATGGCGATTTATAATATATACGATATAAATCTAATCCGTATGATGGTGCGAGTGATGAACAAAGTGTCCTATCTTGGCGTTCTAATGCTGTAATAATACTATTTAATTCTCTCTTATTGCGAGCAACATCTATCATAGTTCCCACTAATCCTCTGACCATTCCATACACAAATCTATCCGCTATTATAGAAAGTTCATAACATTTTTCATTTTCCATTGTCCATTCACACTTTTTAACATCGCAATAATAATCAGGTATTTGAGAATGATTTTTAGAAAAAGAGAAAAAATTGTGCCTTCCTACAAATAATTTTGCACTTTCATAAAGCAAATTAATATCTAATTGGTATGGAATAAAAGTAGTAAAACGCCTATTGAAAACACTTGTATGTCGCGAAAATCTATATCTATATTCGCGCAAATCAGCATCAAACCTTGAATGAAATTCTAAATCAGTGAACCATATTCGTTTAACTCGTATATCTAATGGTAGTTTTTGGTTTATAGCGAGACGAATTTTATGTCTTGGAACTTTAATTTCATCATAATTAAAATGGCATATTTGCCCCGAAGAATGCACTCCTGCATCTGTTCTACCTGCCCCAACAACATTATAATCTCTGTTAAATGCTTTTTTAACTGCATAGTTTAATGTTCCTTGTATTGTTTTCTGTTTTGATTGCACTTGCCAACCAGAATAGTTTGTTCCATCATATTCTACACACATTATTATAGTATTCATACTTTACATTTTATATTTTGAAATATCTAATATACACTCTTTTCTCAAAAAAACGTATATTGTAAATGGTAAGTTAAATAATTAATGAAAATGCTGTGAAAATAGTTAATAAAATTAAGAATATAATTATAGTTTTTTGTTGCTTTTCTTTAATAGCAGTATCTAATATAGATATACATGCACAAAAAAAGCAAACTACTACAACTAAAAAGGCACCCGCTAAAAAACAAACCACTACAACTAAAAAAGCACCCGCTAAAAAACAAACTACTAAAAAGAAAACACCTACAAAAAATACACCACCTAATTCACATATTTTCTTGCAAGATACTTTGCTATCAAGTGGTATAAGTTATAAACAATTAATAACGACTATTAATGGAGTTAAGCATAAAGTAAATATTATTCAAGTTGACCTTAATAATAGTAAAGCAGAAGTAAGTGTTATTAAGGGCGGGAATAATGTTGTTGAGTTGGAAACATTAACTAATCTTTTAAGTAATTCTAAAGTAGATACTTCGCAAAAAGAAATTGTAGCAGGCGTGAATGCTAACTTTTGGAAGGGGGGAACTAATTATCCTATGGGTCCGACTGTTATAGATGGCGAAATTGCTGAAATGCGTGCATATAAGAAATGGACAAGCACGTTTTTTAATGAAGATGGTGAACCATTTATGGGGTTTTTTAATATACAAGGTGAGATGATAACAAAGAATGGAAGTTATAGGATACCTATTTCTGATGTTAATCATAGAAAAGATTCTAATGGAGTGATATGTTATAATAGGTTTAGCGGTGATACAATTCCGTATATTAATTCTAAAAAAGTTAAGGAACTAATGATTGGCAGTATGGATAATTTATTTGTTAGCGGTGAAATAGTTGATTCTACTGAAAGTGTAGAAGCAAGTGTATTACAGAATGAAAGCATTTTAGAAGCAGAGCGAGCATCTAAATCGGAATACTTTTTAGATAAGATTGTGCTTCGTTATATAGATACTCCTGCTGTAAATACTTTTATTCGCTGCAAGGTAGAAAATATAACAAGTGGGAGCGTTGGTATGCCTGATTTTGGCTGTATTATATCTATTGGTAAAGATACGGAAAAAGAGAACTTGCCCGATATTGGAGAAATCGTTAATTTGCATTTTTGGACTAATCAGCACGAGTCAGAAGTGTTTATAAATGCTGTATGTGGTCCGCCGAGATTAGTTAGAGATGGTATAGCCCGACCTGAAACATCCGAAGAAGATATTTATAGAAAAAAGTTTATAAATCCTGCATTGCCGCGAACTGCAATAGGATATAATAAAAATAAAACAAAACTTTTTCTTGTTGCTGTGCCGGGTAGTAATAAACAAGATGGAACTATCGGTGCTTCATTATTTCAATTAGCGGATATTATGGAATATATAGGTTGTTATAATGCACATAATTTAGATGGCGGTGGCTCTACTAATATGGTAATAGGCGAGCAAAATGTTATTAATCCTGCTGCTTCACGCAAATTATCTGTCGGCATCGCAGCAATTAAATTAAAAATAGAAAAGCAAACAAAACTCCAAAGACGCAAAAAACCAGGAACGTAAAATTTAAGGTTTTTACCTTACTTGTTTCTGTTATGCTGTATTTATTTTGGTATGACATTTTTAGAGGAAACTTTTTATATAATCCTTATTTTTGTAGAGTATTTTTTTAACTTTAATTATTATGAAAAATGAAAATACCAACAACTGAAGAATACGTTAATGATGTCGCCAAATTAATAAGAACTCAAAATAGAAGAGTAAAAAAATATATAGATGTTGAAGCAGATAAATTAGCAAAAAACACGCCTAATTATGAAGAAGTAATAAACAAATTCAATATAATAAAAGAATATGTTGCTAATGTTCTCTATCCTGCGCTTAATAAAATAAAAGGTAACGACATTTATAGTTTTTATTTTTCGGAGGGCATTTTAGCAGATAATAATGTGAGGTATATTAAACTTATTATAAAAAATAAATTAACTAACTCTGAACATTTTATGGTGCTAACAAATGATTTCAGGGATTTTTTTGTTGAATTAAGACCACTATACATATCTGATGTAGAAACACATATAGATAAATATCCTGTAGAAAGATTTACAAAAGGAAAATATAGAAAAATATTTTTTGAATATTTTTTAGAAATAATAAAAATAGATACTTTACCAAAATTAAAACGCGAAAAAGATTTATTAGAAGAAGAAAAAAAATTAGAACAAGAGAAATTAGAAGTTAAAAAGAAAATCAATCTGTTAAATAGCGAAATAGAAAGAATAAGAAATTTAGCAGAACGTAATGAAACAATGATATTAGAAGCAAAATCTAAACACAGTTTATTAAAAAACGAAAAAAAAGAAGTAGATACTAAAATTATTCCTGAATAAAAAGTTTTATATATGTAGATAATCTCTTCTTTAAAGATTAAAAAAATAAAAAATTTGGAAATTAGAAATAAAAAGTTTATTTTTGTACTCTATTTTTGTAATAAATTAATAAAATAAAATGGCAAAAAAAATCGCAGGTGCATTTAAATTGCAACTAAAAGCAGCCGAAGCAACTATGGCACCGCCCGTAGGTCCAGCATTCGGACAACGTGGCTTAAATGGAATGGAATTCGTAAAACAATTTAACGGAAAAACAGGAAAACAACAAGGAACTATACTTCCAGTCGTTGTTACTTTTTATTCTGATAAAACTTTTACTTTTATAATTAAGTCACCACCTGCCGCTGTATTGATTAAGAAAACACTTAATTTAACAAGTGGTTCAGCGGCACCTAATAAACAAAAAGTCGGAACGATTACTCGTAAGCAGTGCGAAGAAATATTCGAAATTAAAAAAAATGATATGAATTGTTCGTCAATAGAATCTGCAATTAGTCAGATTGCAGGAACAGCACGTTCAATGGGTGTATCATTAGTTGACTAATTTTGTTATACTACACTCTGTTTTTGCAAGCGGGAAATCGGCTTGTAAAAATATGTTCTGAACTGTATGTCGCATACGAAATGTTTTGTTTTTAAAGGTTAACAATACCTTATAATATAAAAAAATCATATAGAACAAAATTTTAATATACAAATGGATTATAACTCAATAAGAAGAGAAATAGAAAAGTATTTTACAACAAATAGTTCTAAAGATAACATTATTAGTAGTGTTCTTATATCTTTTTTAGAAAGTTTGAACACAGGGCAAATTCGTTCTGCCGAAAAACAAAACAATAAATGGACAACTAATAGTTGGGTAAAGCAAGGCATTCTTCTTTTATTTAAATATGGCGATTTAGTAGAAGTTAATGGCGGGCTTTTTAATTATTTTGAAAAAGATACGCTTGGTTTAAAGCAATTATCTTTATCGGATAATGTTAGAGTTGTTATGGGTGGCTCGGCTATTAGGAATGGCTGTTATGTTGGTAAGGGTGTAATATGTATGCCGCCTTGTTATATAAATATCGGTGCTTACATTGATAAAGGCACTATGATTGATTCCCACGCATTAGTTGGAACTTGTGCTCAAATTGGAAAGAACGTCCATATTAGTGCAGCAGCACAGATTGGAGGGGTGCTTGAGCCGATAGGAGCGAATCCTGTTATTATAGAAGACAACGTTATGGTCGGCGGAAATTGCGGGATATACGAGGGCGTTATAGTTAAACAAAATGCTATACTTGGTAGCGGCGTAATTTTAAATTCTTCTACAAAAGTTTATGATTTAGTAAATGAAAATATATTAACTAATCCGCTTGAAATACCTGAAAATGCTGTCGTAGTGCAAGGAAGCAGAGGTATAAATACTAATTTTGGATTAAAAAATAAATTAAGCATTTCTACGCCTTTAATAGTAAAATATAGAGACGCTAAAACAGATGCTAAAACAGAATTAGAAAACGCTTTAAGATAAAATAATTAACACTCTCAATGTTTAATATCAGCAGAATCTTTTGTGGCAATATTATATAATGTCTTTAAATATTTACAATAAGATTTCATATATTGAAAGACATTATATAAGAAAAAATGCAAGTATTACAAAATATATTTTTGGACAAAGTATTACTATTTTTGCTATATGGATACTAAAAAAATAATTAACTTCCTGAAAAAATTAAATGCTAATAATACAAGAGAATGGTTCAACGATAACCGAAAAGAATATGACGAAGTAAAAAAATATCATGCCGATTTGATAAATGAATTTATTAAGCATATTGCTAAATTTGATAATAGCGTAGTTGGACTTACAGCCAAAGAATGTATTTTTCGCATAAATAGAGATATTAGGTTTTCTAACGATAAAACTCCTTATAAAACCAATTTTGGTGCGTATATAATCGAAGGTGGCAGAAAAAACTGGAAATGCGGATATTATGTCCATTTAGAAAACAATAATTCTCTAATAGCAGGTGGATTACATATTCCTCAATCGGATTGGTTGTTAAAGGCACGAATGGCTATTTCAGACCGTGGCGATGAACTAATGACACTAATTAATAAACCAAATTATAAAAAAATATTCGGTCATTTTGGCGGCGATAAATTAAAATCTGCCCCACGTGATTTTGATATAAACGATAAGTATATTGAGTTAATAAAACTGAAAAGTTTTGATATTTTTTATAATTATAAGAATGAAATTGTTTATGATGTAGATAATTTTATTAACGATGCTATAACAAAATTTAAAATCTTGAAGCCCGTTAATGATTTTTTTAATGAGGCGTTAAAATAGAAAATTCCATATCCTGTCCTGCGAGCAAAATATGAGATGCTGAAACGAGTTCGTAATGACAATGTTGTTTTTTATAGAAAAAAGTTATATTTGATAAATAAAAAAGTTTAATTTTGTAATCTGTTCTTTGTAATTAGAATAAAAAAGTTTTTTATATAAAAGATTTGGAAATTAGAATAAAAAAAAGTTTAATTTTGTAATCTGTT
>WRLB01000093.1 GCA_009777815.1 Bacteroidota bacterium | reverse complement strand
AGGTTATTTTTTATGAAAAGTTTATTTTCTAAAAATTGTGGGATCCAAAGCGAAGTCCAAGCAACTAAAAATACTACTATTAGCGGGGTGCTTAGTAGTAGGTTGCTAAATAGCACGATGACAGGTAAGTCATCATTTAACAGCACAAATAATAAAGAAGGAGGCAAATGTGCAACCATCTCTAAGAGATGTAGAACGACTGGAATGTTGTTGTTTTTATCGACATTCCTTCTTCTCTTTTTTATATCAACAAATGGTATATTACAAGCAAGTTGTCCTGCTATAGAAATCAATGATACTTGCCAGACTCCGTGGAGTTATGGTCCCCATACAATGACAATAGAATATCCTTTATATTCTAACTGTTTTGTTACATTTACGTATTGTGTGCGATGTGATTGTAGCACGCCGACATCCTATGAACTTTATATTGACAATACATTTATTTTTTCTCCTACTCTAACGTGTGAACCGCCTCTTTACTACGATTTACATATGAAATGTATGGAAGCTGCCTTAATGTATCTGTTCCCGAATATTTTAGTTTGCGGTGTAAATAGTACAGTTGTAACCAGGCATTTTGCTTGTGGAAGTTGGATTTTTCCTACATCAATTGTATGTGTGCCTCGGGGATCCGGCGAAATGCTGAATCATGACCCATATTTTACTGCTCAATTTGCTCCATGCATTGATTATTATGAGTTTTGTTCTATTTATTGGTCTTATGAGTGGGACAGTACTGCAACTCCACCGATTTTAGTTGCTCAAAAAGATTCATCTTTTACCCCTGACATAGTTTGTCCTGCCGAGAAGCATTTTACGGAACTTAATGGCTTATTCGGTGTAGGAGATTTTTTAGAATATCTGAGGGACAGTATGAAAAAAGAGGAAATAGATTCTGCTGCTATAGAAGATTATATAAATTCGGGTTCGCCAGAGTTGTGGGAAAAATATATGGAATATATAGAATCACAACAGTTTCATGAGTTGCTTGAACAATATCTTCATAATAATCCACAATTACGACCTTGTATGCCTATAGATATAGAAGCTATTAAAGAAGAATTTATGTATTTTATAAAATATCTTGCAAGCATGCGCAGTTTTAATAATGGTTTTATTAAATGTGAATCGTTTTGCGATTAATATTTTTTATTGTATTTGTGGCTGCCTTGCAGTCACAAATACAATAATTTTATAGGAGAATATATGAAATATTTAATTTCAATTTTATTTATATTTATTTTATCGGGCATTTTTTTGTTTGCTCAATATGGTCCTTTTGGTGGTGGAGATGGCACTAAAAATAATCCGTATCAAATATATAATCATGCACAGTTAATGGCGCTTGCGGACTCTGTATTATTTGGAAAATCTTCAGCAACATATGTTAATTGGAGTAGGGGGAAATACTTTATACTAATGAATAGCATTTCTTCAGTAACAAGACCTATTGGACATGATAGTCCAATACTTTATATGAATGGAAAGTATTTTGCTGGTCAGTCACGTTTTTTCCAAGGTAGTTTTGATGGACAGGGGCATACAATTACTTTAGCATTTAATTTAAATTTACCTCCACCAGATGATATAATAACTGAATATTATCTTTGGTACGTACCTTGTTATGGTAATTGTGGTTTGTTCCCTGAGGTTAGAGGCAATGCAGAAATAAAAAATCTCATTGTAAATGGATACATCAGAACAAACCACAATACTACAACGTCAGGGACAATATGCGGTATAGTAGGTACCTATACAAGTGATTTGTTTTCAGATAATACTTATGCTTCCCAAAAATTTATAATGAAAAATTGTATAAGTATGGTTAATATATATGCAGAGCATAGGACTATACCTCCCTCTACTCCTACATCTACTCCAGGAATAAGATCAAATGCTGGCATTGTAAAAATTGACTATTTAAGAGACATTGATACTGTTCTTATTGAAGATTGTATAAATATGGGAAATATAGAAAGTGTGCCATCAACTGGTCACATATATCCTGCTGCTGGAATTGCCGCTTTCTTACGTGACGATTACAACAATCGTGTTATTATAAACAGGTGCATAAATGTTGGGTACATCAAAGGAGATGTTGCGGGCGGCATTACTGTTGGTCCTAACAATAATATTGATATAAGAAATTGTGTAAACATCGGAATTATAGAAGGCACCAGCCAATCAGGTGCTATAAAACCCTAATATATAATTGTCTTGGTTATCTGCGCCAAGACGATGTTTTTATTTAATTTTTTATAAAAAAAAACTAAAAAATACACAACGCAAACAAAAAAGCAGAACAAAAACGTTCTGCTTTTTGTGTATATTAGAATGCAAAAAATATTATTTTTATAGATTAATTTAAACATTTAATAATAAAAAAACACTAAATGAAAGAATTATTATACCTTGCAATAGGAACAAGTTTTTTATTTATTATGAGTTGTGTTGGTGCATCTGTTGTGTTTTTCTTTCATAAAACAAAAACAAAAGTATTCAAAACAATTTTTCTTGGATTTGCGGCAGGAATTATGATTTCTGCTGCTGTATTCGGATTATTAGTCCCTGCAATTGAAGAAGCAAATAAAATAACAATAGCAAACTGGCTACCTATAGCAGGAGGTTTTTCTATTGGAGTTCTGTTTTTATATTTATTAGACAAAATTATACCACACCTTCATCCTGCATCTAACATCACCGAAGGACTACCTACTTCAATGAAAAGAATATCACTTTTGCTATTTGCAATAGTATTGCATCACATTCCTGAAGGCATGGCAGTAGGTTCGCTTTTTATTTATACTGCTAAAGAAAATATTCCGCTTCTACAATCACCTGCTTTTGCAATAATTATCGGAATAGGAATACATAATATACCTGAATCGGCTGCTATTTCTGTCACGCTAAAACAAGAAGGAATATCAACACCTAAATCATTTTTATTAGGATGTTTATCAGGAATAACGGGACCGATATTTTGTTTTTTAATGATATTCATCGGTTCGGTAGTTGATTTATATATGCCTTGGCTATTATCATTTGCAGCAGGGGCTATGTTATATGTTGTAATAGAAGAACTAATACCAGAATCACGCATTGGCGAACATTCTAATTACGGCACAATATCTGTTATGATTGGTTTTATTTTGATGTTAATGCTTGAAATTTTAGTTGAATAAGGAAAACTTCTAAAAATGCCATAATGAACTTGAGTTATTAAAAAAGCATCACGGGGGCAAGCCCCCGTGTTAATTTTTTTGCTGTCGTGCAAACTTTTTTCAGTATGACATGCAAAAAATAACTCGATAAAATGGAGATATTAGTCACGAAAATGGAGATATTACTCAACTAAATGGGGAAATAACTCGATAAAATGGAGATATTACTCGGTAAATGGAGAAATAACTCGATAAAATGGAGATATTACTCTACTAAATGGGGAAATAACTCAACCAAATGGAGATATTAGTCACGAAAATGGAGATTTTTTTTAAATATCTTTAAGCATCGTTACTAATCTTTCCATTTCTGCATTTCTTGAACCTTTTATTAAAATAGCATTTGATTTTGCAGCATTATTAGTATTTAACATCCTAAAATAAGATGCAATTTCATAATAATTTCCGAATACTTTTAAGTTAGCGTTGGAGTTTTCTTGTGTTATTTCGAATGCTGCTTTTTGCATATTTTGTCCTATCACAAAAACTTCATTTGCGAGTTCGAGTGCATATTTTATTGTTTTTATATGTTCTTCGTTAGAATTGACGCCTAATTCGTTCATATCACCTAAAACAGCAATTTTAGTGTCGCCGTATTTAAACATATGTAAAGTTTGCAAAGCCAACTCCATAGACGAAGGATTAGCATTATAGCAATCATTAAGAATATACATACATTTATGTGTTTCAACAATCATTCTGCCGTATAGATTAGTAGTATCGGGCTGATAATTAGAAAGCCCTTTTACTATTTCTAAAGTGTTTAGACCGAAAGCAAGTCCTACCGATATTGCTGCAATAGAATTATATGCAACAGCGATTCCTGTAGCATTAAGGCGAACTATTATTGATTCTTCTGTATCATTGTTATAAATAGATATTATAGGATGCAAGGCAGAATCAAACTCTATTTTTAGAATATGCTCGGTATCATTCATAATACCAAAGGGATAATGATTGGTAAGAATTTCATCGTATTTAGACAATCTTTCATCGTCCATATTAACAAAACATCTTCTACCTTTTTTATTCAAATAAGTAAACAAAAATGTTTCTTCAATTTCTACACCTTCAATATCTATAAGCATTTCAAGATGCTCTAATCCGATATTAGTGATTAAACCATCGGTTGGGTCTATAATTTCGGTTAATGTTTCTATATCACCGTTAGTATTCGTTCCTATTTCTAACACAGCAATATCATAATCATTAGCAAGTTGCAATAGCATTAAAGGAACGCCAATTTGATTATTATAACTTTTATATGTTTTAAGGACTTTATATTTTGTTGATAATATAGAAGCGATTAAATCTTTTGTTGTTGTTTTTCCATTAGAACCTGCTATCGCAATAATAGGAATATTAAACCTATTTCTATGAAATTTAGCAAGTTCGCCCAGTGCTTCTACTGTATTTTTAACAACAATTAATGGATATTTAATAACATCTTTTTTGTTATTATCAAACCAACTTTGCGAAACAACAGCAGCCGCCGCACCACGCAAAAATGCTTCTTCTAATGAATTATGTCCATCAAATCTTTCGCCTAATATCGCTACAAAAAGATTATCTTTTTCTAACGTGCGAGAGTCAGTTGATACACCTATTGCTTTCCAATTTGTGGAATCTATATTTACTAATTTAGAATAACTAAAAACTTTAATTAATTCTGTATAATTAAATTTTGCTATATTTTTCATAACAATTATCTTATATGTATATTATAAAAATACACTTTTTTTATTGTCTAATTCCTGTGACTTTATATATTTTATAATTAGACAAATCTTCATTGCTAATTAAACCAATTCCTTCTATTACTTCATTCGGCGATGTTATTTTTACTTTTGCGTCTGTATATATTTTTCTGTCGTTGTGCCGCCATTTTAATTCATTAGTTTCCAATTTTGTATTGCTACTATCCGAAATAACTACAACATTAGTATTTGCCAACATATCTTTTGTTATATCATCAATAACTACTATATCGGCTTGTAATATTCCTGTCTGCACACCGATATTGTTAAAAAAACGGACAAAAACTCCACTATCTAATACTGTTTCATTTTTCTTATTATATACCCTTGTTCTTTTAGAATGAATTATTGTTTTGGTGTAAGATGAGTCAAAAAAAACAAAATCCATATTATAGCAAACTTGGTCCGGTTGGTCGCTATAATCTTGTTCGGGCATTGTATTTTTGCTAATATTATCTGTGCAAGCATAAATTAATAACAGCAAAAACAAATATAATTTTACTACTTTCATACTTTTATTATCCAATGCATCTAAATAATATTTTTTACAAATATAACTATTTCTAATTTATTTACAATAACACGGGGGCAAGCCCCCGTGTTAAAATACAGTTTGCTGCTTATATTTTTTTACGGCGTTAGTAATAACCGTCACTAAACCAAAAGAAATAAAACATTAAAGTTCTGCCTTGTTGCTTTATCTGTTGTTAATGGTAAATGTATATTCAGCACGGGTGGAAGTAGCACTGAAAAGAACCATTATCATTTTTGAATCAAGTGTAAAACTCCAACTTGTAATTACATCGCCGTCAGAATACAGTCCTTCCAAACTGCTAAAATCGTTGATAACATCACCAGCGCTAACTGTTTCGGCTTCCCAATTAGGATTGTTTTTGTAGTTGCCGTGTGGGGATAGTGCTTTAGTTGCTTCAAAAAGGCGTTTGCATTCATCTGCACCTGTTGTGCCTTCGCCGATAGAAAACAAGAGAACAAGGTTATTTACACCGTTTGGACTATTTACACTTTCGAACTTCCAACCTGAAGGTATTGCAATATCAATTCCAAAATTATCTTTGATTACTGCCTGCCAGTTGTTGTCGTTCAGGTCTTTAAGTGTTGTTCCATTATTATCAACTTGCTCTGTATTTTCAGGAGTTGTTTCTGCATTTTCTTGTTGCTTGTTGCCACCGCAAGCAGCAAACATTAAACCGATAGCCAACGCTATCAAAACTAATTTTAAACTAAAATTAAACATATTTTATATCTTAAATAAATAATAAACTACAAAAATAAATATTTTAAATGAAAATTCCAAATTTTATTTTTTTTGTTGAAAAATAAATGAA
>WRLB01000092.1 GCA_009777815.1 Bacteroidota bacterium | reverse complement strand
GGACTTCGCCTCCCTGCTGTGGATTAGAAAAAACAATAGTAGTTAATCCGCCATAATAAACCCATATTCCTGCCGAAACAAGTAGCAGAACAATAATTAAAATACCAACAATAGAAAGAACTTTTTTAAATATTTTCATAACTATAAATTAAAAATAAAATACAAAAATACAAAAAATATTAAAAAAACGTTTTTTTATATAAAAATAAGGTTTTTTTGTTGTATAGAACTTGTTTCAGCATCTCCTAATTTTATGTAGATGCTGAAACGAGTTCAGCATGACAGATTTTTCGCACGCATGACAGATTTTTTGCACGCATTACCAATCTTTTTGTTGCATAACTGCGTGTAAAAAATATATTTAAAAACATTATTTTTGCGATATGAAATATAGAATTGTTAGTTTTTTTATTATCTCGCTGTTTGCAATAGGTTCATTGTATGGTAATGATAAATTAGATGAAGCATATTTTTGGTTGGGAGAGGCATATTATAGGTCAGATATGTTAAAAAATGCAGCAGATAATTATGAAAAAGTGATTACTAATTATCCGAGTTCGCCAAGAAGAGAAGAAGCATTATATGGTCTTGGTTGGAGTTATTTTAGGTTAGAAAACTTTAATAGGTCTTCGTCAGTGTTTGACCAGTTAGTTAAAGAATTTCCTGCGTCTAACTACGCAACCGAAGTATTAACCCGTCAAGGAGATGGTTATTATAGAATAAAAGATTATGCACGAGCATCGGAATATTATGGCAGAGCAGCAAAGCAAGGTCCTAATACAGAAGAAGGACAATACTCGGCATATCAATTAGCACATACTCTCTATCGTCAAAACAGGTATGAGCAATCTATTACAGCAGCATTGAACTTTGTTAAAAATTATAATAAATCTAATCTTGCTCCAAATGCCTTATATCTTATTGCTTGGATACGTTTTCAGCAGGAAAGATATGCAGAAAGTATAGAGAACTTTGAGTTTTTGATAAAGACATATCCGCAAAGTAAATTAGTAGTTCGTTCATATTTTGCTATTGCTGATTGCTACTATAATATGGGAAATTATGAAGAGGCAATAGATGGTTATAGGATAGTAGTGGATCAGTTTCCGAGTAGTGATTTAGCGCCAGAGGCAATCAAAAGTATTCAATCAACGTTGCAAATACTTGATAGAGATAGCGAGGCGTTTGAAATAGTAGATAGTTATATAAGCACTAATCCGACTTCGCCTTTTATAGAGGATTTTCAATATAAAAAAGCAGAAATGTTTTATTCGGGTCGAAGATATAATGATGCTATATCCGAGTTCGAAACATTTGCAAATAAGTATCCTGAAAGTAGTAAAACAGCCGAAGCATTATACTGGCTCGGCAAAAGTTATTCTGTTTCAAACGATTTTGATAACGCATCTAAAACGTATTTAAGATTAAAGACAAACTTTCCTAAAAATGATTATGCTGCCGCAGGATTATTAGAATATGGTCTTCTGCTTAAGCATCATAATATGATAGATTCTGCACATTCTATTTTAACTATGATAGAAAATGATTTTCCAAGCAGCGATGTTGCACCTCAATCGGGCTTTGAAAGAGCATTGCTGCTCTGGGCTGTCGGAGACACAACAGGTGCTATGACTCAATTCAAAACAGTAGCAGATAAATATCCCGATACCGATTATGGCGACCAGAGTCGCTACCGTATTGCTATGTATTATAGGTTTCTTGGAATGAATACGGAAGCAATAAGAGAGTTTTCTATAATTGCTCAAGTATATGATAATCCCGATATTGCAGCCGAGTCAAGATATAGAATGGGCGAGTTGCATTTGCGAATGGATAACATAGAAGAAGCAAAAGAATGTTTTGAAATCATATACGATAAATTTGCGGGCTACGAAGATTGGTATTCGCTTGGCTTATTAAGTTTAGGTGAAATACACGAACGAGAAGGCGATATAGACGATGCAAAAGAACTATATAACATCATTCAGATGCTACGTCCCGATGACGAATTCGGCAAAACCGCCACCCAAAGATTGAAAAGATTAAAGTAAGTTGAACATATTTGTTAAGGGGATGCCTAAACAAGTTCAAAATAACAAAAAAAAGATTGCCACGCCGATGAATTTGCAAAATTTATAATAAAATATTTCACAAAACACGTATTTTTGTATAAATAAAGTTTGAAATATATGATATCCGATAATTATAAAATAAAAAATGCACTCATCTCTGTTTCAGATAAAACAGGAATCGTTGAGTTTGCAGCACAACTTAATAAACTTGGAATTACTATTTATTCCACTGGCGGAACAGAAAAATTATTAGCAGAAAATAATATTCCTGTTAAAAATGTTTCCGAACTGACGGGCTTCCCCGAAATACTTGATGGACGAATTAAAACCCTACATCCCGTTATTCACGCAGGATTGCTTGCCGACCTTTCTAATTCCGAACATATTAAAACGATGACAGAACATAATCTTGCGTCTATTGATTTAGTTATTGTTAATCTTTATCCTTTCGAACAAGTTCTTAAAAAAGAAAAAGAAATATGTAAAATTAGTTCTGAAATGATTGAAAATATTGACATTGGCGGACCTACAATGTTGCGTTCTGCTGCAAAAAATTATCGTTGGACAGCAGTTGTTGTTAATCCGAATCATTATCAAACAATTTTAGAACATTTAAATGAAAATCAAACTATTCCTGAATATTTTAGATTGCAACTTGCGGGCGAAGTGTTTAATCATACTGCTCATTATGATACAATAATTTCAGGTTATTTTAATAAAATAAACAAAATAGAATTTCCTGAAACACTTACTTTGACTTATGATAAAGTGCAAAATTGTAGATATGGTGAAAATCCACATCAGCCCGCAGCAATATATGGCGATTTTCTTAATCAATTTAAAGTATTGCACGGCAAGGAACTTTCTTACAATAATGTGATGGATATTAATGCGGTTTGTGAATTAATTTTAGAGTTTGATAAGCCGAGTGTTGCTATTGTTAAGCATACTAATCCTTGTGGTGTTGCATCTGCAAATAATTTTACTGAAGCATATAAATTAGCGTTTGCAACAGATACTGCTTCTCCATTTGGGGGAATTGTTGCTTTAAATGGTGAAGTGGATGAAGATTTTGCAAACGAGATTCATTCCGTATTTATGGAAGTAATTATTGCTGAAAGTTTTACTCCCGCCGCTCTAAATATATTAACTAAAAAGAAAGATAGACGATTAGTTGTTGCAAATTATAATAATATAAAAAAATCATTTGGCATACATTTTCGTTCTCTGCCGAATGGAATGCTATATCAAAAACAAGACACCAAACTAATTGACAATGAAATTAAAGTTGTAACAGATAAACAGCCAACATCCGAAGATTTAGAAAAAATGCTTTTTGCGTGGAAAGTAGCCAAACATATTAAGTCAAATGCAATAGTTTATGCAGGAAAAGATAGAACATTAGGAATAGGTGCGGGGCAAATGTCACGAGTAGATAGTTCGCGTATTGCAGTAGAAAAAGCAAAAATAAGTGGACTTGATTTAACGGGTTCTGTAATGGCTTCAGATGCTTATCTTCCTTTTCCCGATGCACTTATGGAAGCCGTAAATGTAGGTGCAAAAGCAATTATCCAGCCCGGCGGAAGCATTAGAGACCCTGAAGTAATTGCCGAAGCAAATAAACACGGACTTATAATGTGCTTTACAGGTATCCGCCATTTTAAACATTAGATAACGAAATGCTGTCCTACCGAACTTATTTCGGCATTTACTTATTTTATGTGAGGGGATGCTGAAAAAAATCAGCGATAACGAGTTATTTAATTTATAGAGTGCATAAAAAAAGAATGTTCTAATGAACATTCTTTTTTGCGGAGAGGGCGAGATTCGAACTCGCGGTAGAGGTATAAGCCCTACGACGGTTTAGCAAACCGTTGCTTTAAGCCACTCAGCCACCTCTCCTTTTTATAAAATAACATAAATCAAATTTATAAAATACAAAAATAAACTTTTTTATTCTATTTTCCAAATTTTATTTTTTTTATTTATGTAACTTCGTAAAAATAAAATTTTCTAAATTATGTTATACCGATAATTAGAAGATACCGAAATAAGTTCTAAATAACATTTTAGATGCCACCTTTAGTTATTCTTCTAATGGTTGCTCTGTTTCTATAAGCAGTTCATCGTTTTGTCCTGTTAGAACGCCTTTTAGATTTAGTTCTTGATATAGTCCTTCGCTATCATCAAAAACACCACTAATAAAGGGATTGTCAGTAAGTGCCCCTTTTTGTTTGTTATCGGGTTTAAAGGTTTTCATTTTAGTAATATCGTCAGCCAACATAGCAAAATGATGTCCTTTATATTCTATAATAACCGCAATATCTTTTACTTTAGATTGAAAAATAACGTTCAACTCGTCAAGATATCTAATAATTTCAGGAACAATTTCGTTTTCTATTTTTTCTACTTTTTCTAAAGCGAGTTCTTTTTTCCCTTCTTTTAGTAATTCTAATGCTATTTTTCCTTCATTATGAACAGCATGATGTGTCGGTTCTAATTCTAAAAGTTTTCTTCTAACTCTTGTATCTAAATCTTTTTTTGCAAGCAAATGTATTGCTGCTTTACCGAAATCGCACTTTGTATGGTCTAAAGTCAAACTAAAAGCAGTATTGTTTATAACGGCTTCTTCTAATTTTTTAATCCAATTCAGGTGTGCTGCTTTAGATTTTTCTACGAACATACTTTCTTCATCTGCTGTATGTTTTAGTCCTAATCTTTTTCGGGTATCAACTAATGAGATGACGGAATCACGAAGATTCATAATTCCTTTGACCCATTCGGGCTGGTGTGGTGCTTCGGTTACGTCTTTTACTTTTACAATTTCACTAACGTATTCTAAAGGAATTACAAAGTTTTCGTTTTCTATTTGAAGAACTATAAACTTTTCTTGCAATTCTATATTTTTAGATTTTTCTTGTATTTCTTTTTGTAGTTGGTTCATAAATTGAAATAATTAATTAAAAAATATATACAAATATAAGATAATTATCGGACTTTTTTATATTTTCTTTAAATACTAACAACATTCCCCCCTTCTCTTTTACTTTTCTAAACTTTCATAGATATTAAGGTAACTATTATAGCGTTCTGCGTCTATCGTTCCATCTTCCACTGCATTAATTACGGCACAGGAAGGTTCATGTGTGTGAGTGCAAGATGTATATTTACAATGCAAATAATAATCATTAAAATCAGGAAAAATTACACCAATCTCTTCTTTATCTAAATCCCAAATACCAAACTCACGTAGCCCAGGAGTGTCTATAATCCAGCCCTTCCGACTTAATTTATACAATCGCGAAAAACTGGTCGTATGAATACCTTTATTAGTTCTATCGCTAATTTCTTTAACAATTTGTGCCTTATAGCCGAGCAAAGCGTTCATAAAAGTTGACTTCCCGCTCCCTGAATTCCCTGAAATAACCGACTTCTTATTTATAATTTTCGCCTTTAGTTTATCCAATTCTGCCCCCCCGTAAAGCGAACTTATAAAATGAACCTCTATCCCCAACTTCTTATATACAGACATAAGCCCGCTCAACTCTGCTACACTACAAAGGTCAATCTTATTGATACAAATCAAAGGAACAATCTTATTTAGCCGTGCAGCAACCAGATATCTATCTATTAATCTCGTATTTAGCATCGGCTCAAAAACAGACGCAAAAATAATAAGTGTATCCAAATTCGCCGCTATAACCTGCTCTTTATGCCTGTTTGAAGGCGAAATACGTGAAAACTTCGACACCCGATCGCAAACTTTAACCACCTTACTCAGCCCCGAATTACTATAATCAAAATACACCTCATCACCCGCAGCAATAAGATTAGAATGCTTACTTTTACTAATAATCGTGCCTGTTTGAACGCAGCGAACATCTTCCAACGCACCATTTATTTTTGCCTCAACCATAACATATTTACCAACAATTGAAACCACTTTACCTCTAATTGCCCCCCTTGAAACACTATTTTTATTGCTTATTAGGACGAGTTCATTACTTCTTGATTTGCGGATAGCGATATGCTTTTGCAACTTTTCAGAATCGCTAATTATATGTATTTTACTTTTCATAATCGCATTTTTTTACTTAATAATTTTGCTAATAATTTACTAAGTTTTGCTCGGATTTTACTAACTTTTGCTCAATTTTGCTCGTAATTTACTAATTTTTACTCGGATTTAGCAATATGCTAACTTAATTTACTACCGAGCAAAAGTGGACATTTTGTCACAACTTTTTTTCTAATTATTAGTAACGTTTTAGCGATTTATTTAGAGAATTCCCAATTTATCTGTTGTTTAAGCGATTTATACAGAAAAAAACCAATTATATAATCGGAAAACCAATTATATAATTGCTTTTCCAATTATATAATTGGAAATTGCGTTTTATTAGCCAAAAACCAATTATATAAATCGGTTTTTCAATTATATAA
>WRLB01000091.1 GCA_009777815.1 Bacteroidota bacterium | reverse complement strand
ATTGAAAAAGCAATTTATAAATCGGAAAAGCAATTATATAATTGAAAAAGCAATTATATAATTGAAAAAGCAATTATATAATTGAAAAAGCAATTATATAATCGGAAAAGCAATTTATAAATCGGAAAAGCAATTATATAATCGGAAATTGCGTATTATAATGCAATAATCAATTATATAAATCGGAAATTGCGTATTATAATGCAATAATCAATTATATAATTGGTTTTTCAATTATATAATTGGTTTTTTGGTATATAAATCGCTTAAACAATAGATAAATTGGGAATTCTCTAAATAAATTGCAAAAACGTTACGGAAATTGCAAATTCTATAAATGTCTTGCTGAACTTGTTTCAGCATCTCATAATTAAAAATGAGATTCCGAAACAAGTTCGGAATGACAGATTTTTATAAATGTCTTGCTGAACTTGTTTCAGCATCTCATAATAGTTAAATATATTGCATAAAAGATGGGGATGCTGAAACAAGTTCAGCATGACGGGTAAATCCGAGTAAAAATTAGTAAAATTATGTAAAAATTGAGTAAATGCGAGCAAAATTATGTAAAAAATTAGTAAATTGCGAGCAAATTATCTTAAATGAATATCAAAAATTATGGCTTGGAATCAAATCGTAGCACTAAATAATGAAAAAAGATTAATACAAAACACTCTCGCAACTAATAAATTAGCAAGTTCATATTGTTTCGTAGGGCGTGAAGGAATAGGCAAAGACGCTTTTGCAATAGAGTTGGCGAAAACTGCAAATTGTTATCATCCGCGAATTATGTCTGAAATCAGTGTTGATGGGACTCAATACGAGAGTATTAATGCGTGCGATAGTTGTAAAAGTTGTAAGATGGCAATTAATTTGTCGCATCCGAATATACAATATATTTTTGCTTATCCTGCAAAAACTAACCTAAATGACGAAATGTATTCAATAATTAGCGAGCAGATTTCGCAAAAGGCGAGGAATATTTATCATAAAATTATTATACCGAAAGCCCACGAGATACAAATAGATACTATTCGTGCAATAAAAAAGAGCGTTTCTTTAAGTAATGATCGGGGTCGTCAATTCGTTATTATTTCGGGTGGTGAGAGGTTGAATACTGCTGCTTCAAATGCTTTTCTTAAGACGCTTGAAGAACCGCCGCAGGATACAACGATTATTATTACTACTTCTAATAAAGATAAATTGCTAAATACAATAGAATCGCGTTGTCAGATGATGTATTTTAGTTCTTTGCCGTTGCAAGCGATAGCAGAATATATAGAGGAGAGATATCATCGTAGCGAGTCGGATAGCAAGTTATTTGCGGCACTTTCGCAAGGTTCAATCACAAATGCGGTAGATATGCTGAATAATAATATGAATAGTTTGAGGACGCAAATAGTAGATATTTTGCGTATTGCGTTAAAGAAAAATGTTTATCGGTTGGAGTTATCAGATGCAATTAGCAATAAAAGTTTAGCAGAAGATGTTAAGATGGATAAGAAGCAATTTAATAAACTTTTACTTAATTTGCTTGTTATTTGGCTGCGTGATGTGATGGAGATATCAATGGTTGGCTCCGATGCTAATATAATCAATACAGACCAAAAAGATAGAATGATAAAGTTTAATATCGGCTATCCTGATGCTAATTATTGCGATGCAATAAATTATGTGGAAGAGGCAATTCATAAAATAGATGCTAATACCGATCCTCAAATTACACTAATAACATTGTTTATACATCTTCGGAATGTGTTTCATAACGTTGGATATTAGTTGTATTGTTTTTAATGATGCCTATAAGTTCGTTTCTTCCCATATTAGATACAGAAGAATATGGCAAAACCTCTATGCAATTATTACAATAAGCAACAATGTTTTCTATTTGTTTCTTCCGTTCAATAATGCTTTTATTAGAAAGTTTATCGCATTTAGTTAATATTATTAGGTATTTCTTGTTAATATTTTCTAAAAATTCAATCAATGCAATATCATTTTGCATTGGGTCATGTCTGCTGTCTACAAGCACACATACAAATCTTAAGTTGCTTCTATTTTGCAAGTAAAAATAATTTAGATTAGCCCATCTTTCTCGGTGTGTCTTACCGATAGTAGCGTATCCTAATCCAGGCATATCTACAAGTAACCATTTATTTTCTACTTTAAAAAAATTAATTTCTTTAGTTTTTCCTGGTGCTGAACTTGTTTTAGCGAGGTTTTTTCGCATTACAATATTATTAATAAGTGATGATTTTCCTACATTAGAACGTCCAATAAAAGCAACTTCAGGAAGTTCAAAAACAGGAAACTTATTTTCATCAACTACGCCGAGAAGGAATTCTGATTTAGAAATAATTGCTGATTGTTTCATTTTTGCAAAAATAGTAAATTAAAATAACATATTTAACACGGGGATGAATCCCCGTGTTATTGTTTGTTATGGCGAAATAAGTTCGGTATAACATTATAATTTAACAGATTACGACCAATTGATAGATATATGCTGAAGTAAAGATTGCGTTTTTACTTTTTCTTCTTGGCTGAAGTTATTTTTCCCTAAATTGATAGTTTTAATGTTTTTAAAATTACTAATGCTTTCAGGCAATGTTTTTAACTCATTAGAACTTAAATCTAACTCTTTTAAGTTAAATAAATTTCCTATATTTTCAGGCATATATTCTATATCGTTATTAAATAGAATTAATTTCTTTAAAGTAGAAATTTCGCAGATACCATCGGGTAATTTAGTAATTAGATTGCTATATGCACGCAATTTTTCTAACTTTTGTAATTTATTTATTAAATTAGGAAGTTTGCTTATATAATTTTGATGCATCTCTAATTTTTTCAAATTTGATAAATCGCAAATAGTTGCAGGAAGTTCTTTTATTCTGCAACTGCAAGCATTTAGGACTTTTAGATTATGTAACATTCCGATACTTTCAGGAAGTTCTTTTAATGGATTTTCGCAAATTATTAACTCTTCTAAACTTGACATATTTCCGATTTCAGCAGGTAATACTTCTATTTCGTTATTGCCTAATCCAAGTATTTTAATACTTTGCAATGTTCCAATACTTTTAGGAAGTTCTTTTAGTTTGTTCCAACTCAAAATTAAAACTTCCAACTCTGCTAATTTGTTTATCTCATCAGGAATATTTAATATAGAATTACCACTTAAATCAAGTTTTCTAATATGTTTTAGTTCTAACAAAAAACTTGGGATTTCTGTAATTTTATTGTTCCACAGACAAAGTTCTTGGAGATTTGTTAACTTCGCTATTTCTACAGGAACAGCGGTTAGTCCTTTATAGTGCATATCTAACCTTAAAACCTTTTCAGGATTTTTTAGTGCGGTTTCAAGGTTGTAAAAAAATGGGATTTCGTTTTCCATTGTCATAAAATTGCTATAATGTTATTAAATAGTATTGCAAATATAAGGTTTTTTTATAATATTTTTTGTTTATAAAATTATTTTACTAATATCTTTGTATATAAAAACGTATATTTGTATTTTTAATAATCAATAAATAATTATGAAAAAATATATAACTTTATTCGCTATAATTTTAGCAATACCAAATCTTAATGCACAATTTGTCGGTGATGGCAGTTCTTCTAATCCTTATCAGATAAGAAATAAAACTGAATTAGAAAACTTAGCCGATAGTGTTAATACAATTGATAATTGGAGTTCTGGGATACACTTTAAAGTAATGAACAATATTACAGCCCCTGTTACTAAGGTTATTGGTACCCCCTTACGTCCATTTCAAGGCAATTTTAATGGACAAGGTTATACTATTAATTTAGCAATAGATAAGCCATCAGACGAGTATGTTGGTTTGTTTGGAAATGTATATTATGCTTTGATTGAAAATGTTATTATTAGAGGATTTGTTAATGGTGGACAAGCAGTTGGCGGAATTGTAGGATATTCAAGGAATTTAACAATAAAAAATTGTATAAATACAGGAACTGTTTATGGAAATTTAGTTGTTGGTGCAATTGTGGGTTTATTAAGTTTTTCATCAACAACAACAGATTGTATAAATACAGGAAACATTACTGGGAATGGAGATGTTGGCGGAATTGTAGGAATTATATATAACTATTCGCTAATAGAAAATTGTATAAATGTTGGCAGTATTTACGGTATTTCTCAAACTCTTACTGATTTTGAAGATCATATTGGTGGAATTGCAGGGTGTATATGGAATAATTCTGTAATTTCTCATTGTGCGAATTATGGACATATTAGAGGAAATTTTGGGGCAGGCGGAATAGTAAGACATTTAGGAGACGAATCAATAACAACAATAAAAAGTAGTTTTAATGTAGGCGTTGTTGAAGGACCAGAAATAGGCACAGGAGCAATTATAGGAAGCGAAAGCGATTAAGAATAAAATAAGAAATATAAAGGTGATTATTTTGCATCCGATTTATGTAATTTTACATAATTTAAGATTAAATAGCGTCTAAACATAGTAAAATAAGGGGTGCTTACTTCCTCGTACAAATAAGTAAGTCAAAAATTTTTTTTGTTATGTGATTTTTCATAAATTGTTGAAAAATTTAATACCTTTAACAGCATGGCTTCGGTTATGCTGTTTTTTATTTTATTTATTTAAAAAAAGTGTATTTTTGTAATCCTAATTGTTTTTAAAGTATTAAGTTATAAGTAAAATATGAATATTTTTAATTTTAAAACACCATTACAAAACTTTTTATCAGCAAAAAGCGTTACAGAAACGTTACCTTCTCTTGGATTACTTTTGCTTCGCATTGCTATTAGTTCTATGATGCTAACACACGGATGGTACAAGTTTTCTAATTTTGCAGAAATGAGTCAGAGTTTTGACCCAATAGGTATAGGTGGTGTTTTATCTGCATCGCTTGTGATTTTTGCTGAAATGTTTTGTTCTATTTTGCTAATATTGGGATTATTCACAAGATTATCTGTATTTCCTTTAATTATTGCTATGGGTGTTGCTATCTTTGTTGCTCATTCGGGGCAGTCCTTTGCAGCGAAAGAATTACCATTGCTTTATCTTACATTCTATGTTGTGATATTGATTATTGGACCTGGACGTTATTCTATAGATAGAATGCTTTGGAAGTAATATAATAGCACTAAATTCTAAACCCGTGAATAAAAAAAAATTATTAACGCACAACATACAAAAATATAAATGAATATGAAAAAAATTTTAGTAGCAATGTCAGGTGGAGTAGATTCTTCTTCTACTGCTTTAATGCTGAAAAATAGTGGATATGAAGTGATTGGTTGCTTTCTAAATATGCATACAAATAACCAACAAGCAATTCAAGATGCAAAATTAGTAAGTGAATTTATAGGAATAGAACTAATTATAAAAGATATATCGCAAAAGTTTTTAGAAATCGTTAAAGATGATTTTTATAAAGAATATAGAAATGGAAGAACACCTAATCCTTGCGTTTTGTGTAATAAGGAAATAAAGTTTAAAGAATTATTTTCAATAGCAGATGGAAAAGATATAAAATTAGTAGCAACAGGACATTATGCAAATAGAATATATGATGAAAAAAATAAAAAATATATACTTAAAAAAAGTAAAAATTTAACCAAAGACCAAACTTATATGCTATGGCGATTAGGACAAAATGAATTAGAAAGAATAATATTTCCTTTGGGAGAATATACTAATAAAAGCGATGTTAGAATATATGCCGAAGACCAAAAACTCCCCGTATTTGATAAAAAAGATTCGCAAGATATATGTTTTATCCCTTCAAATGATTATCACGATTTTATTAAAGAATATTCTGCATCTATTAATGACATAATACTTGATGGCGATGTTATAATAAATGGCAAATCAATAGGCAAACATAAAGGCATTCCGTATTATACAATCGGGCAGAGACGAGGATTAGGTATTGCATATAAAGAACCAATTTATGTGAAGCAAATTGATGTAGAAAATAATATAATAGAAGTAGCAACATTAGAAAACACTTATTCTAAAGGTCTAATTGCAGCCGACTACAATATAATAAATGATGAAAAATTAAAAGAAGGAGTTTATAATATCAAAATTAGATATAAAAGTAAAGAAAAATTAGGAACAATATCAGAACAAAATGGACGACTAATAGTTAATTTTAACGAACCAATTAGTTCAATAGCATTAGGTCAATCTGTTGTATTATACGATGATGATGTTTTAATCGGCGGCGGAATAATATCCGAAGTATTTTAGAAATTTACATTCTATCCTGCTGAATTTATTTAAGCATATCCTAATTAAAAACTCTATCCTACTTAACTTATTCCAACATCTCCTAAATCATTACTAAATGCCGAAGCAAATACACTATGACAGCGTTTTTTTATACTTATTTATAGTATTTTTCAGGTAAAAGTCGGAGTTTTTCAAGTGAAAGTCGGAGTTTTTCAAGTGATTTCCACTTAATTTCAAGTGATTTCGACTTGATTTCAAGTGATTTCACTTGACTTCAAGTTAATTCCACTTGATTTCAAGTTAAATTCATTTG
>WRLB01000090.1 GCA_009777815.1 Bacteroidota bacterium | reverse complement strand
GTTAAAACATTACCTTTTGTTTCTATTTCCAGACCTAAAGCAAAAAAAATGAATGGTTTAGATGAAGCATTGGAAGATATTAGAAAAGAAAGGAGGGCTGAAATAATATGCAAAAAGAAGTAAAATTAATGTTTATTTTTTTTATCCTCGTTGTTGCCTCTTGTAGAAATTATGAGGAGTATAAGTATATATCTAAAAATTTTGAAAGAAAATATACTGGACTTGATACTCTAATAAGATTAGACGGTTATTATTATTATTATGCTCCACCTTATCGTATAAATCAAAGCACGGGTGATTATAGGTATGATAGTTTGCGTTATCTGCCAATTGTTTTTTCAAAAAATAGTGAATATAATACATTCGGTTGTTTTAGTACACACGAAAGAATTCAAGAACATATTAGTCGTTTTAATTATTACAACGGAGGATATTATAAATTGTCAGGTGATACTATTAAGGCACAAGCGGCAGCAAGGGCTAGTCTAAACAGCTGGGCTATAAATTATAGACAATACATTATAGAGAATGATACTACTTTAAGGTTAATATCATCTTATTCTAATACTGGATATGCTTACGAACAAAATCCAATAAGGAATGAAATATACAGATTTTATAAATATCCGTAATGGGAACAAATATTTTCAAAGTGGTATGTATGGCTATTCAGGTTACTACAATCCTTATTCATTATATTATAGGTAGAGATATGAAAAAGTTCAGTATGCACGTTTGCCGATAATCTTATGCAAAAATCGGCGAATTATTAACCATATCGCTTTCTATTAGCCCATCTTTAATTTTCACTATTCGGTGTGCATACCTTGCTATATCTTCAGAATGGGTTACTGTTATGATAGTATTATTTTTCTTCCATAGTTCAGAAAAAAGCAACATAATTTCGTCACCTGTTTTAGAATCTAAATTGCCTGTTGGTTCGTCTGCTAATATTATTTTAGGATTAGTAATTAATGCTCTTGCGATTGCTACTCGTTGTCTTTGACCGCCTGATAGTTCGTTTGGTTTGTGTTTTATTCTGTCTTCTAATTTAACACTTTCTAACACTTTTAGTGCCAACTCTTTACGTTTAGATTTGGAAATGCCCGAATAAATTAAAGGCAATTCTACATTATCTAAAATTGTTTGACGGGCAAGTAAATTAAAACTTTGAAACACAAAACCGATTTTTTTATTTCTTATACTTGCCAATTGATTATCTTCTAATTGGCTAACATCTTCTCCATCTAATTTATAACTACCACTCGTAGGAATATCTAAACAACCAAGTATATTCATCATTGTAGATTTACCGCTACCCGAAGGTCCCATAATTGCTACATACTCATTATGATTAATATCTATGGATACATCACGAAGAGCATAAACTAATTCTTCTCCCATTTTATATATTTTAGAAATATGTTCTAAATGAATAACATTGGTGTTTTGCATTTGATTACATTTGATTACATTTTTTTACAAATATAAGGTATTTTTTATTAAAAGTTAAAACAATGCTGTCAGGCACGGCATAACAGAATACAAAAATTTTCTGTTTTTAGAAGTGACTATAATAATTAAAAAAAACGTATATTAGATTGAATTAATACTAAATATTTTCAAGAATTATATGCAAAATACTTCTAATTTATTAATGATTAAACCTGTAAATTTTGGTTTTAATCAAGAAACAGCAGTGAATAATGCTTTTCAAGTTGCTGGACATTCAGATATTGCACAGAAAAATGCTGCAAAAGAATTTGATAACTTTGCAAAAAAGTTAGAGTTTTATGGAATTGATTTAACTGTGGTAGAAGATACTCCCAACCCTTATACACCTGATTCTATATTCCCTAATAATTGGATTTCTTTTCATAAAGACAATAAAATTTGTTTATATCCAATGTTTGCAGAAAATCGCAGAAAAGAAAGAAAGCCAAATGTAATTAATGTAATCAAACAAAAATTCAAAATAGATGAAACTATAGATTTTACTCATTTTGAAAAAGATAACATTTTTTTAGAAGGCACTGGCAGTATGGTTTTAGACAGAGAAAATGATATTGCTTATGCTTGTCTTTCTCCAAGAACTAACGAGGAAGCATTTAATAAATTTTGTGCAGTTATGAACTTCAAAGGTGTTTCATTTGTGTCTTTGGACGATAATAATAAAGAAATTTATCATACTAATGTGATGATGTGTGTAGCAGATAAATATGCTGTTATATGTTTAGATACTATTAAAAATGCACAACATCGGCAGATTGTTACTAATACATTAGCAAATTCAGGCAAAGAAATTATTGAAATATCAACTAAACAAATGAATAATTTCGCAGGAAATATGCTACAAGTAAAAAATAAAGAAGGAACTCAATTTTTAGTAATGTCTACTACTGCTTTCAGGTCATTAACCCAAGAACAAGTATCAAGAATAAAAAATTATAATGATATTATTTATTCAGAATTAGATACTATTGAAAAAAATGGCGGCGGTAGTGCAAGGTGTATGCTTGCCGAAATATTTTTAGATAGATGTAACTAATTAAAATATGGAGATGCCGAACTTATTTCAGCATCTCTTATCTTTTATTAAGGGCTTCCTTGTATTGGACCTGTAACACTTGCATCTTCGCCTTCTACAACTGCTGTGTTTATGCAGTTTCTTATTGTATGATAATAATGTCCATTTATTCCGCCTACGCCTGTATCTTTTCCCTTAACAAATCCATAATTAACACAATAAGTAATTACAACATCGCTATTATTATCACATCCAATAACCCCACCAATATGTCCTTTCCCACTTATATCACCTAAATTCATACAATTTGTTATTTGTTTTGAAAAACCTCCTCCTGCAATCCCACCAACAAAATCAACACCGATAATATTTCCTGTATTTATACAATTTATTATTTGCGTGCCACCTCCTGTAATTCCGCCAACAAAACTATTTCCGCTAATATTTCCTGTATTTATGCAATTTACTATTGATGAATAAGGACCAGGAGCACTTCCTGTAATTCCGCCAACATAATCTCTTCCAATAACATTTCCATTTACACTAACATTTTTAATAGTAGCATTAAATACCCTGCCAAACAAACCTACATTATCCTCTCTTACTCTATTTATTGCTAAAGTGATAGCATAACCTTGTCCATCAAAAACACCTTGAAATGCACGAATGCTATTCCCGATAACACTTCTTACACCATCAGTAATATTATTCATTAATTTAAAGTGTATGCCTGTATAAGGATTGCCGCCATTTACATTAGTAGCAAGTGCTTCTAAATGTTGTCTTGTTGTTATTTGATAAGGACTTGCAGAAGTTCCATTTCCGCTGCCGAATTGTGAATTTGCATTTTGCGTTGCTAAAATTAGAGTAAGTAAGATTAAATGTTTTTTCATAACGATTAATTTTTTAATAATTCAAAGCAAATATATAAATATTTTGTTAAATTAATCACAAATACATCTTTATTTTACAAACATTTTACTCGTATTTATTAACACGAGGGCTTGCCCCCGTGCTAAATAATCTTAAATTATTTAAAAATTATCTTACTAAAAAACCTTATATTTGCATTTTAATAATTATAGTATTTAGTTTTTTATAAATTATATAGTAAGAAATGGCTAAAAAAAACACCAACGCTTATGAACTAAATCCAAACGAATTAGTTCAATTTTTGAAAAAGCCAACATCTGAATTTACAAAAGATGATATTATTAACTTTATTGTTAACAATAACATAGAAATGGTAAATTTCAGATATATTGCTGCTGATGGTCGCTTAAAGACACTTAATTTTGTTATCAACAGCGTAGAATATCTTAATGAAATTCTAACAACAGGAGAACGTGTTGACGGCTCAAGTTTATTTTCATTTATAGAAGCAGGTTCAAGCGATTTATATGTTGTGCCGCGATATTGCACTGCATTTGTTAATCCGTTTGCTTCTATTCCAACATTGGATATCCTTTGCTCTTATTTTGATAGTGCAGGTAATCCATTAAAATCTTCACCTGAATATATTTTGCAAAAAGCACATCAGGTTTTTAAGCAAAAAACGGGATTAGAGTTTAAAGCATTGGGTGAGTTAGAATACTATATCTATGCTGATTCTGATTGCAATGACCAATTCCAAGCAACAGACCAAAGGGGCTACCACGAGTCACCACCATATACTAAATTTGAACATATTAGAACGGAAGCGATGAGCATTATTGCAAGTTGTGGCGGGCAAATTAAATATGGTCATTCGGAAGTAGGTAACTTTACTGACGGCGAATATTATTATGAGCAACAAGAGATAGAGTTTCTACCTTGTGACCCAAGTTCAGCAGTAGAACAGATGCTTATTGCTAAATGGGTGCTTCGCCAGTTGTGTAAAGAATATGAACTCAATATAAGTTTTGCACCGAAAATAACTGTCGGTAAAGCAGGTAGCGGACTGCATATACATATGATGTTGCTCAAAAATGGCAAAAACATTATGCTTAAAAATAATGTTTTAAGCGATGAAGCAAAGAAAATGATAGCAGGCGTGCTTGATGTATCTGATGCTCTAACTGCATTTGGCAATACGATTCCTGTTTCATATTTGCGTCTCGTTCCGCATCAAGAAGCACCTACTAACATTTGTTGGGGCGACAGAAATCGTAGCGTATTAGTTCGCGTGCCGCTCGGATGGACAAGCAAAACAAGTATGATTAATCAAATTAATCCACCCGTTCAGGATGCAGCAAAATATACTGAAGGACGACAAACAGTAGAAATTCGTAGTGGAGATGGCTCTGCTGATTTGTATCTATATATGGCAGGTATTTTAGTTGCTGCTCAACACGGATTAACTATGAAAAACGCTATAGAAATGGCTAACAAATTATATGTTAATGTAAATATATTCAAAAAAGAAAATGCTAAACTTCTTAAAAGTTTGAACGCACTTCCTGCATCTTGCGAAGAATCAGCAGAACAATTATCTAAAAAACGTAAGATATTTGAAGCAAACGATGTCTTTCCTGAAGGATTACTTGATAGCACAATAGAACAATTAAAATCCTATAAAGACAAAAACTTAAGCGAAAAACTTGAAGGTAAAACAAAAGAAATTCGCGAATTAGTAATGAAATACATTCATATTAATTAATGAAATTTCTATCATATTATTTTATCACGGGGGTTCATCCCCGTGTTTTTTTTATAAATTACTTGTCCTGCCGAACTTGTTTCGGCATAACAGATATATTAACACGGGGGCTTGCCCCCGTGTTGAACTTGTAATCTCCGTGTTCTGTGTTAAAAAAAATTAACACTTCAAAATAAAAAATATTTTTTATTTTTTAAAAAGTGTTTTTTTTAATATAAAAAAAGTATATTTGTATTATAAAAATGTTATTTTACATTTTCAATTATTTGGATATAAATTTTTTTAATAAATATTAGAGGACTTTAAAATGAATAACTACTATCTTAATGTATTCAGAAAAGTTTTAACGATGGCTAGCCATAGGGCGATGATGCCGTCACGACAGGGCGTTCATAAGACAAAGAACGCCACGAAAGATTTCTTTATAAATAATAATTCCGCGAAATCTTTCAGAAAAGTTTTAACGATGGCTAGCCATAGGGCGATGATGCCGTCACGACAGGGCGTTCAGAAGACGAAGAACGCCACGAAAGATTTCTTAATAAACAATAACTCGGTGAAATCTTTCAAAAAAGTTTTTATGCTGGCAAGTTGTATTGCGATGATGCTGGCTATATTCACGCCACAAACGGTGGCACAGGATTATCTTTATGCGGGCCCGGTGGATGGCAGTGGTAATCCTATTGTAAATTCTGCTGCACCGTATTATTCTGCTCAAAACCAGAACTATTATATGTTTATTGGTTATGACTTAGCAGGTTCTAGCAGTCATGCAGCGACACTTTATATCCTGAGAAATGCAGATATGACTAATGCTGAAGCTGGGGCGCTTCTTTCGGCATCGCTTTGGACATCGACCCCATATAATGCTGGTGGAGGAAACGATATGAATGTTCAAAATATGAGTTTGCTATTAAGGAATTTACCTATTTCTGATCTGCCTACTCAACATCTTAATACTACTGTTTGTCCTACTTCCGGCATTACTGGTATAAATTGTTACATTAATGCTGGATGGACTTTGGTTAAATCTGATTTTACTCTAAGCGTCCTTAATAATAAAACAAGCTTTAGTTGGTCGGATTTTATTTTCGATGCTCCTTTTGAGTATGATGGCGTATCTAATCTTGGTGTGCTATGGATTAGAAATGATGCATCTTCAGTTAATTCTGCAGGTATAAATTACATAGGGTATAATAATACTGCAACATCGCCTTTTAATAACTGGTATGTTAAATACGGTGTTGGAAATTGGACATCTACAAATACTAGTGGTAGTGCTATTCCAATTTCAAGATTTTTAATAGAGAGCGAGGATCATCCAAATATTCAGAACTATTACAAGGGTGCGAAGGTAAGTTTGCCTGGTATTACTACTTCCCAGCCGGCGAAGAAGAATGTTCCTGTATTGAATTTGAGCATCACTACGGCGGGTGATATGCCACCGACACAGCGTTTAAATCAGATAACGTTCGTAGAGAAGAATGCGTTGACGAATTTGGATGCGGCGAAGTTGTATTTTAGTGGAACGAGTTCTACTTTTGATTTGAACACGG
>WRLB01000089.1 GCA_009777815.1 Bacteroidota bacterium | reverse complement strand
GGAAAATCCTGTGAATGACATTTTATATATAGAATGTTATTGTGTTGAGCGAGGTGATTACAAACTTGAGATAATTGATTTATTAGGTGGTTCAGTTATTTTGCATGAATGGCGTAACACACGCATATCTACTTTATATGACTTTGAATTTCCAGCAACTAATTTAGCATCGGGTCCTTACATAATCATAATGTCAGCTCCTCGCACCCGCCACCACTATAAGTTTACAAAGATGTAGAAAGCACACAATTCATCACGGGGATAAATCCCCGTGTTAAAAATATGATGCCTCGCTTGTTTCGGAATCACCTTATTAAAAAAAAAGAGATGAAAAATACTTTCATCTCTTTTATATAATTTTTCTACGAATCCTAATACATATAGGTAGAGTTCAAATCTCTTGGGACGGACTTTACTCTTTCGAATTCTTGCATTATTTCGGGGGTTGCTTCGCCGTAATCTTTTATTAAATCGGATGCTTTTTGGTAGTCGCCTTCAGATTGCAATTCTAATACATACTTTGCTAAATCGGATGCAACACTAAAAAACTTATCTTCATCAAAAGTATAATATCCATCTTCAGTTTTTTCTATACCGCCGTGTTCTAATAAGTATCTAAACTGAATAAAGTTTGCAACTCCGTGTGCTGATTGTGAACCGAAACGCATTGAACGAAACAAACCTGCAACAAATGTTACCATTGCATCGCGAACATCTTCTTTTGTAATCAATCCTAATTCAAGCAAAGTTTTTTGACCTACAACAGCACAAATATCTGCTTTAAGTTCTTCTATTGGTGAGTATTTTTCTTTGAGTGCTGCTCTAACTGTTAGATTAGGTTTCTTATAGACATAGCCGCGACCCAAATTATGTGAAATCTCGTGCAATGTAACAAAACTCATCATTTGATGTTTATTAACATATTGTGCCATATCGGGAGCAATCATTATATCTGCTATTGGCTTCAATATCTTATCAAACTTTGCTTCCATTAAGTTTTTATACATTGACTTCTTGCCGCCTTTCACTTCATAAACAGCAGGGTCATTTGGAAGTGCGGCAGCGATTGACTTTGTTGCTTTATTGCAATCACCCGTATAAGCAACAACATTAACTATTTGAAGCACAGTCCCATCTGCTTGTGCAGAAACGAAATACTTCTTATCCCAAGGAAGATGCTCTTGGAACTTTGCTATGTTATCTTTAAACATATCTAATTCTTTGGTTGCTTCAATATCTTTAACTAAAACCTTTGCTTCAAATGCGGTTTTATAGTTAAACAAGCCATCTTCATAACTTTCAATTGGACCAATAATAACATCTATATTATTATCTTTTAAGTCCATCCAAGCCCAATCACTCTTAAAGTAATCTTCATACTTGCTCGTCCTAAATGCAATAGCACGAAGTTGCAAGTATTCTTTTAATGATGGATTGTCGCATAAATCTGCTGCTTCATCCATCAAGGTTGCTAACCTTTCCATATCTTTATAATAATTATGATAAGGAACTGCTTGCAAATTGCCATCTTCATCCCTTACTATAACTGTATAAAGACCTTCAAAAGCATCTTTATCTTGTGGATTATTATTGATATGTGCTTCAAACTCTTCTTTGCTCATATCTTCAGGATAGAAACCACCACCATCAGGTCTCTTTTCTGGTCCTTCGCCGACGAACCTTTTATATTCGTCCATTTTATTATAAGGACCATAATAAATGCGAACCAATTCGGTCAGCAATTTTGATTCATTATCGCTCATATTTGCTAATGAATCCCTTATTGCTAAAGCATCGTGAGATGATTGCAACCAAAATATATCATCACATATCCTTGCTGCTTCGGCAAGTTTTGCTATAAGCAAACGCTCTCTTTCTGTAAGATGACTTATATCTGCTTCTACTTTAATAGGAGCGTATTCATCTATTAACGCTTGCAATTCTGCGAATCGTGGATTATCCATAGCATCTTCTTTTGTTCCACCACAGGAAATTATTAAAAAACTTACAGCACATAAAACGGCTGCTACTAATAGTTGTCTTATCGACACCATAATTTTACCTTAAATTTATTTAAAAAACTAATTTACTAATTTATCATTGCGAACAAAAATAACAAATTTATCTGAATAAATTATTAACACGGGGGCTAGCCCCCGTGTTAAATTGCTCGCAATCCTTTTTTATTATTTGTAATGAAATCTAAAAGAAATATACACAATTTGCTCATTTTCAACAGCATATATGATCCTATGCTCATCGTTTATTCTACGTGACCAATATCCTTGTAAATTTGCTTTAAGTGGTTCGGGCTTACCAATACCTTCAAATGGACTTCTATCAATGTCTTTAATCAACATATTTATTCGCTTTAGCATCTTTTTATCATTTTCGTACCAATACTGATAATCGTTCCACGCTTCATCGGTGAAGTTTTTATTCATATAATGCTTTTGATATTATTTTACCTGATTTATGTTGTGCGATAGATGTTTTTAGATGTTCTGAATTGGATTCATTTGAAAGCAAATAATTTGTTTCCACCAAACTATTATACTCATCAACAGAAATTAGCATTACTTTTTCATTATTTTGTTTAGAAATAATTATTGGCTGATGTCCTTGAATAACTCTATCCATATATATATCTAAATTCTGTTTTAGGTCATTATGAGTAATTACATTCATTTTTAGTTTCCCTGTTATTTTTATACAAATATAACTTTTTCTTTTAACATTAGCACGGGGATTTATCCCCGTGTTGATTTGTTTGTATTAACAACTTTTTACTCGGACTTAACTAATTTAATACCAAATTAATAATCTCGCTTTACTAAATATATAAAAACTTTAATTAGATAAAAACTAAAACTAGTAGGATTTCCTCCTAAACAGGTAGGATTTCCTACCCAAAAGGGAGAAATTCCTACCCAATGAGTAGGAAATCCTACCCAATGAGGAGGAAATCCTACCCAATGAGGAGGAAATCCTACCCAATGAGGAGAAATTCCTACCCAATGAGGAGGAAATCCTACCCAATGAGGAGGAAATCCTACCTGTTTAGGAGAAATTCCTACCAATTTTCAATTAAAATTATCTGTTATTCCAAACATTTATATTTTGTTTAGAATTTGTTTGAATTGATTGCTATGTTATACTTCTTTTCTGCTATACTAACGAATGCTAAACTAAATGCTACTACGATTAAACTACTTCGCACTGTGAAACTTGAAGTAACCATATTTGCTATAAATAACATAGTTATTGTAAGTGAAGAACCTATAACTAACGCAGTCCAGAAATGTAGTTGGTCACGTTTATTTATTCTGTTTTTGGCACAATATCTTTTTAATTTCCAAGCAACTATATAACCTCTAATGTTAAATAATATCATTACAGTGTAAAATAGTAAAGCCATTGGTATTCCTGTTTTATGTATAGCGTCCAAGTATCCATTATGAATAAAACTTTTTCTCTCATTATAACCTTTAACTGCAAAATAAAAAGAGAATTCTTTTCTTAATCCGTGACCGTGTATTGGTGCTTGATATATTTCTTTAGCAACTTCTTGATATTCTCTAAATCTGCTATCTACGGATTGGTCTTTTTTACCTTGTGTTGATGTCTCTATTTTATTTATAACAAATTGTTGAACCATTTTAGATTGTGCAGGAAAATAGATTTCTAATGCAATAAAAAATGTTGCAAATGTTAAGATAATAACTGCTAATAATTGTAAAAATTGTTTGGGGCGAAGATATACACATAATACTAACATTAGGAAAACTACTGCAAGCATATACGCACGAGCAAATGTTGAAATCAATGTAAATGTAGTTAGAAGAACAATAAAATATGTAAATATCTGTCCTATTTTGTTTTTCATAAATAAGAATATTGTTGTTCCTATTAGTATAACGGCTGAATAAAATTCGTGATTTATTTTCCATTCGGTTAATCCTATTTCCCAAGCCATTTTAACGTTTCCTAATAATTTAGCAAACATTATTATTTGTCTTATATCAAACCGAATCGCTACGCAAGCAAATATTAATAGTAATATGATTATTGATTTTTTATCATTAAAGTAATCTCTAACAGGAAAATAATATAACATTATTATATAGAACATAAATTCTTTTATCCATTCTATGAATGGAATACCATTTGCTACTGCTATTACGCAATTAAATAATAAGAAAAAGAAAAATAATAAGAAAAGTTTTTCGCTTAATATCGTTGTTTTTAATGTTGATTGTCCATTATTGGTTGTGAATTTCTTTTCTACTTTTACAAATATTTTATTTATGAACCATATTATTAGAAATAGGCAAAATAGAACCGAAGCAAATACATCTACAGCCGATATTCCTTTTTCATCTTCTTCAAAAAATAAAACACAACCAATTACTACACAATATATCCAAACTTTCGGATAATGTATCATTATCCACAATAAAGCAACACCAATTACTGCAAGTCCAAAATACATTTCTACATTAAAATATGCCGCTAAACTAAATCCAGATATTATTGAAACAGCAGTTATAAAATAGATTGGCAATGGTAGTTTTTCACCGAACATTGCTATATTTTTTATTGCATTTCCTGTTAAACTAATTTGTTGCATTTGCAAATATAATGAAAAAAAGGGGTAATTTTATTTAAATTGCACTCTAACTTACTTTAACTGACAACAGCATTCCGTCTCCGATTGGAACTATTGTTGTAAAATAATCTTTCCGTGCTAACAATTTTTTATGAAATCTTAAAATAGATTTAACAGAATCTTCATTTTTTTCTGGGGCAGAATCTAATAAAAAACCAAATGCAAAAGCATTATCAAATACACATACCCCACGATGTCGTAACAAAGGCGTAACAAGTTCTAAATAATTATTATAGTTCGGTTTATCGGCATCAACAAATACTAAATCAAATAAATCTTTATTATAGTTTTTAAGAAATTGTTTTGCATCGGCATTTACTAACTCTATAATATCTGTTAAATTTGCTTCATTAACTTTTTGTTTAGCATAATTATAATGTTTAGTATTTTTTTCTATTGTAATAATTTTTTTTATATTATTTCCGCTTAATGCCATAGATATTGCAGAATATCCTGCAAGTGTGCCGATTTCTAAAATGTTTTTTGCATCAATTAATTTGATAATAAATTGGAGAAAATTGGCTTGATATCCTGTAATATTTATCTGCGGAATACCTGCTTCTGAATAGCAATTATTAACTAAAGTTCGCAAAAAATCATTTTCTGCATTAAAATTATTTTCTATATAATTAAATAATTCAGGCGTAAGATTTGTTTGTTTATCTCTCATATATTACAAAATAGAGTTGTTCATGTTTATTTTATACAATATTTCACTAATTATGTTATGCCGGCAAGTTCGGCATGACATTTTTTTAATTGCAAAGTCGGTTAAATTGTTATTTAATGTTCTTCTTTATGTGAGTGTTCGCCTATTGATTGCCCTGCATAAATAGATACCAACATAGTAAATACAAACGCCTGAATAAATGCTACTAATAGTTCTAATATGTAAATAAATACCGAAAAAGGAACTATTGCAAGCGATAAAACATAAGTATTAGCGAAAAATAACAAACCTAATAGCGAAAATAAAACAATATGTCCCGCTGTCATATTAGCAAAAAGACGTATAGTTAATGAAAATGGTTTGATAATTAGCCCCAGTATTTCAATCGGTATCATAATCGGAGCAAGTCCTATCGGAGCGCCACCAAGCAAGTGTTTGAACCAATGTTTTACACCTGAATATTTTATAGCCGCACCATTAATAACAAAGAATGCTACTATTGCCAGAGCGGCAGTTACAGGTATAGCGGCAGTTGCTGTATGACCGCCGGGAAGAAGCCCTAAAAGGTTAATAACTAATATAAAAATTAGTGTAGCAACAAAATAAAAAGTTAATGATTTTGCAATTTTTTTGTCAGAAAAGTTAGAATATACTACTTCTTCTCGGACATAAATTATAATTTTTTCTACCGCATTGGCAAAGAAACCTTTCGGTGCTTTATCGGGCTTGCAAACTTTTTTGCGGGAAATTATTTTAAATACAGCAAATATAAAAAACATTGCTATCCATTGGAACATTACTAAATTAGTGACAGATAAATCTAATTGCGGGGATTCGCCATCACTTGATTTAACTATCTTATGATTCACTTCTGTGAAAACACCTGCTTCTTTTAACGAAGTTTTATTAGCGTAGCAATGTAATTGCCCGTCATCCCAAAAAATATACGGCAGGTCGCATATATGATACGGACCAACATAAAAGCCATTATGGTCACCTAAATTAGAAAATACTTCATCAAAAACATTAGCATTTTCTTCGTTATGATTTTCTGTGTTGTGTTCTGAATTAGTAGCGGAAGCATATTCAGAATTATTATAATTTACATTTTGTTTCATACTTTATCAAAAATAATAATAAAAACAATTTTAGTTCCTACAAAAATAAGAAAAATATTTTTATATAATATTACCATTGCATTATGCAAATCCAAAAACAAAAATGTATTATACTTTCCTCTGTCATAGATTGTTGTTTTTGAATGTCTGGAATTTTAGATTTAGTAATGTTTTTAATGCATCCTTGTTCTCTTTTCTGACTGTCTTTAATAATGAATTTTCTATCGCCAACTTAAACTTCGCAAAGTTATCATAATACTTGCAATTCAAACAATCCTTCCGCAACCAACGCCAATAACGCTCTATAATGTTTAGATTCGGACTATAAGAAGGCAA
>WRLB01000088.1 GCA_009777815.1 Bacteroidota bacterium | reverse complement strand
ACACTCTTAACATTTGGAAACGACACATTTTCTAAATTATGGCACTCATAAAAAGCACCATTGCTAATAGTTATAGCATTCGGCATTGATACACTTTTTAAACTGGTGCAGCCGCTAAAAGATTCTGTGCCGATATTTTCTACCTCATTACATTCAATTTCTGTAAAAGTTGGACATTTTTCTTCTTTAAATTGGAAATTTGATATTGCTTTGGTGCTAGGGGCTACAGGGCATCCTGTTTGTGCATTAGTGTAAAAAAGCGGAGAATAGCAAAGAATTAAAGCAAATAGCAAAAATTTAAGGTATTTCGCGTCAAATTTACGCGTTTCGCATAAAAACGTGACTAATAGCGTTTTTTTCATATTAATTTCTTATATAATTTGTTAAACTAATTTTTAGAACACAAAAATAAAGTTTTTAAATGAAATTTCCAAATTTTTATTTTTTTTGAAAAAAGCAAACACGGGGGCAAGCCCCCGTGTTAAGTTATGTTGTGATAAGCACAAAAATTAAATATTTATCTTATAAAAACATATTAAAAGGCGATTTGCCTGAATAAATAGCGTCTTCGTCAAGCATCTCTTCTATACGCAATAATTGATTATATTTTGCAACTCTATCTGTTCTACTTGGGGCACCTGTTTTTATTTGTCCTGAATTAGTTGTAACAGCAATATCAGAAATTGTAGAATCTTCTGTCTCGCCAGAACGATGCGAAATAATTGTATTATAGCCATTCCGCTGTGCAAGAGCAATAGCCCGTTAATTCTTCTATTTTAGCAGAAGCAACGCTGATAGAACTCGGCGGATTTTCCGAAAAATAAGATGCTATAGTCACAAAATGCTCGCTCAATGAACTAATTGGACGATATAATTTTATTTCCTGCAAACGTGCTATGCCACCCTCTAAATACTGATGAAAATAATTAAGGAGCGTATTATAATGAATCTTAAGTATTTTGCAAATAAGAGAGTTAGCTAATCCAAAACTTTTTAAACGCAATGCATCCATTTTACGCATCACTATGGGATGAAATTGGTTAAATATTTCTGTTTGAAATATTTTTTTATCTGCATCGTTGATATCTACTTTTAACATAATTTAATATTAATTTGATATTAAAAATTATACAAAAATAATAAAAATATAACAATCTATGACAGAGGAGAGTATAACAATGCCACTTTTTTTTTTCATTTGAAACAAAAATAATTTTTATTCGTATAACTAATTATATAGTTTTAAGTTTTAGTAATAATTTTATTTTTTTATGTTGCCTTTATCACAAAATTTAGTAAATTTTTATAATGCAAACGATTGTAGTGATGTTGTTATGAAAAGCGGAGTTTATTACTATAAAGAATGTAATAATGTAGATAAATGTATTAATGCTAAATTAAAAAAACAAAGTTCTATTTATGCCAATGCAAATAATCAAGCAATGGGAAAAAGAGAATTCTATTGTCCAACATTGAGCGATATTGATTGTGACAATATAACACACATTGAAGATTTTGCTTTTGAATTTTGCAATAATTTATCAAAAATATCTTTTCCAAAAGCAACAAGCATAGGAATGAATGCCTTTAATTGTTGTTTTAAATTAACAGCAATATCATTGACTGAAATAATTCTAATTAAGAATTTGGCATTTAATAATTGCATTTCACTAACAGAAATTATATTAGGACCAATTCTGCCTACATTAGGTGCTGAGGCATTTGGTGGTATAGATTTAACAAATGTTACATTGTATGTTCCTGCTTTTTCAATAGAAGCATATAAGAAGCATTCAGTATTTGGAGAGATGAATATAATTGCAATTCCACAACCTTTCATTAAAAATATTAATGTAAAAGAAGTAGGATAGTTAATACAATTAGGCATCTATAAACTTGCCCTGAACAATAAAAAATGCTTTATGCCGTATTTAATATGGCACACTTTGATTGTGGTCTGTCATTGCTAACATCTTTGATACATAGCAATCTAAATTTATAAAATGACAATATACTGCCACGTGAAATCACAGATTTTGCTAGCAATGACGCAATATAATTAGAGAATGCAGAACTAAATTCGCCATAACAGAATGTGGAAATTCTTGTTTTTAGAGGTTACTTATTGCATTACTTTATCCAAAACCGTTTGGAATCCATCTTTAGTAAGGGCTCCTACTAATGTTTCTACAACTTTGCCATCTTTGTTGATAATATGTGTTGTAGGAACAGATGTAATTCCGCCATAGGTGGAAGTTAATTTGCGAACAAGTTCTCCTGGTCCGACAAAGTTAATATAATTTATGCCATTATTTTTTGCATAATTCATAACTGTTTGTTTCGGGTTAGCATCTCTTTCAAGTGCGATACCGACCATTATTACTTTGCCATTTAGTTCATTTTGCAATTTAATAATATCAGGAATTTCCCTTCTACAAGGTGGACACCAAGTTCCCCAAAAGTTTTGGAATACATATTGTCCTTTTGTGTATTCTGATAAAGAACATTTATTTCCATCTTCATCTAAAAAGATAAAATCAGTCATTTGATTCGGTACTTTATCTAATACTTCTACTATTTCGTAGACACCGCCTGGCTTTACATTAATACTATTTTTGGCGGTCAATGTAGTAAAACTACCTATAATTATTACGATGAATGTTATTGCGAGTGCAATGTTTTTAATTTTCATAAGTCAATTTATATTTAATTATTTAATTTACTGATTAATATTTTTACAATAACTACTATTATAAAATACAAATATACGTTTTTTTAGAAAAACAAATACATAAAATAAAAATATTTTTATTTTATAAGTGTTATTTTTTTTACACATAAATCTTAACAATGCCATACCTAATGCGGTATATTCTCACATAAAATAAAGAGATGCTGAAATGAATTCAGCATAACAGAAAATGAAAACTCTATTTTTAGAACTTACTTTAATAACTCTTATACTAATGATTTATCTGTTGGCGTAGTTTTTAGTTCATTTTGGATTAGTTGTTTTCCTTTTTTTCTGACGTTTTCATTAGCGTAGTCGTTTAAGTATTCGTTCAAAGTTGTTAAAGCATTTTGCTGGCAAAACAATTTAATATCACCTTTTTTTGCTATTTGCATAAACTTTTCGCCGACACGACCAATACGATAACAAGAAGTGCAAAACGAAGGAATATAACCCAAATCTATTATATTTTCTATTATTTCTCCGCTTGTGCGTCCATCGTTCAAATTAAATTGAGAACTATCTACTTCATTAAATGCTTGCTTATAGCCGCCTGGATTAGTTCTTGAACCGCTACTTATTTGTGATATACCTAAGTCCAAAAGTTCCATTCTTAATTCTGCTCTTTCGCGAGTAGATAAAATCATCCCCGTATAAGGAACTGCTAAACGCAATACTGCTATTATTTTCTTAAAATCAATATCGCTCACCGCATATTTAGTTATAGCACTTAACGGAGCATTATGTGCATATTGCAACCTCGGAACAGATATTGTATGCGGACCTATATTAAACTCCTTATCTAAATTCATTGCGTGTGATAGCAATCCCAATACTTCAAATCTATAATCATATAATCCGAACAACGCACCAATTCCAACATCGTGCAAGCCATTATTTAAAGCACGATGCATAACTTCTAATCGCCAATTATAATCTGTTTTTATGCCCGATAAATGAACCTGTTCGTAAGTTTTTTTATTATATGTTTCTTGAAAAACCGTATATGTGCCGATAGGAATATCTTTTAATTTTTGAAACTCTTCAGCCGAAAGCGGCTCTATTTCTACATTTATTCTTTGAATACTATTCCCTTTACTATCTTTTGCAGAATAAACCGTATTGATACACTCAATAAAATAATCCAACGATGCATTTTTAGGATGCTCGCCCATTAGCATCAATACTCTTTTATGACCTTGTTCTAATATCGCAATAACTTCTTCTGTTATTTCATTTTGAGTCAATGAAACACGCTTCATCCCTTTATTATTAACTCTGAAGCCGCAATAAAGACAATCATTTGTGCAGTAATTAGAAACATAAAGCGGCGTAAATAACACCACACGCTTGCCATATATTTTATTTTTTATTTCTTTTGCTGTATCAAATAACTTTTCTAAATCCTGCTCTTTATTAGCGTTTATTAGCATAGCAGCGTCTTCTAAACTAACACCTTTTGCTTCTTTTGCTTTTTCTATTATTTCATTAATATGATTAGAATCAGGATTAGCATATTTTTCTAACAATTCGCAAATATATTTATCGTCAATGATTTTCATCTTATAACATTGTGAGTTTTATTATATAAAAATAAGTTTATTTATCAAAATAGCGGTCATCTGAATTTACTTCAGCATCTCCTATTTACTACATACGTTTTATGTTATACTTGCCTGTTGCTTGCAATATGTCTATTATATTGCCTTCATTAAGAAAATGACTCGCACCCGCTAAAACAAAAAAAGTTTGCTTCCTGTTAAATAATTTTTCTATTTGTGATGCCATTTGTTTGTTCCTATTATGAAATGGAACGCCATAAATAGATGTAGTATCTTGCCATTGCCGAGGAACACGTGCAGCAGCATTAGATGAATCTCCCGTCCGCCAATAAAAATAAAAATCAGACATAGAAGAGCCAACCCAAAAATTAACATCTTTAAACATCTGCTCCATATATAATATCATATTCTTTTCAGTTCTTAATTTTTTTAATGCTGCTAATCGTGAAGCGGAAGTTTCTAAAGCATATATTCTTTTGCGTTCTTTTTTTGCTTGTTTTCTAAAATAATCATCTATACCGGGGATATCATCAACATCTTTAATATCTATATCGGGCTTTGGAGGATATATATCATCTATTGGAAGTTCTATATTAACTATTGGAAGTTCTATATTAAAAGTATCTATTGTTATAAATGTTGTATCATCATTATTTACTTGTGTTTCTTTATCTATATTAGATGTAGAGGTTGCTGAGCTTTCATTATTTAACTCTTTAAAACATTTATATATAAGTTCAGATTCAAGAGCATATTCCAAAATATATAATGCACCGAGTGGAGTTAATCTATTTATATAATTATCTGAACTACCATCTTTTGTTAAACAATACCAAACTTTTTTATACAATTCGTTTGGCAATTTATCATATAATGGCACTTCATAATCTACTAAATTATGTTTATGTATAAAACTTGACAGGTCTAAACTGCCTTCTATTTCTGTAGCGAGTGCTGTGCTATTATTCCAAGCATCCATAATAACTCTTTTAAGCGGATACATATATTTATTACCATTATGTATGCTACCCATAAGATACATAACTTTAGAACTATCATCAATAGGACGAACTTCCCACAATAGTGCTGTTCCTTCATATCTGCTTTGCAAATACTCTCGCATATAATATTGAAAATATTCTTCAAAAGATATAAATGTATCTGTGTCGTTATAGGTGTCTATATCAGTATAAAAATAATCATTTGAATTCTTTTGATAATTTAAATAATTTGTATAAGTATCCACATTATTAACTTCTCTACTATCATAATAAATCCATAGCAACGAGCCAATAGTAGCAACTAATAAAAATATTATTAGACCACTTATATTTTTTTCTTCTTCATTTCTTTCATAAGTAGTTTCATATTTGGATTGATAATTTACTGATGCTTGTTCTTCTATTTCATTATTTTCTTCTTGATATGGAAGTGTATAAAAAGGTATTTCTGTTTCTAAAGGATTAAATTCAGGATAAAAATCAGCAAAATCTTCGTTTGTTATTTTGTCGGGTTGTTCGTCTGTATCATCGGATTCTTCGGTTGTTTCAATATATTCATCATATCTTTTTTCAGACATTCTACCAAATTCAAAAATTATTCCTATTATTCCCACAATAATAAAAATACCATGAACATAAGAAAATCCATCTGCTACCCCAAGACACGTAGATACAACAACAATAACAATTAAAATAAATAATAACATATATTTTTAATAATTATTCATTGCAAATATAAGAAAAAATAACAATTAAAATAAACAATATAACATATTTTTCATTTGTTTTTCTTATTTTTGTTGAGAATATAAAATCTAAACTTATTATGGAAGTATTAGAATTAGAAACATTAGGAATAATAAGACAAGAATTTGTTTCTGCTAAAACTAAAACGCAACTGCTTTTAGAAAAAATGGAACGAGGTGAATATGTCTCAGATTATGAATATCTTTCTTCTATCCCCGGATGTATGGAAGCAATAGATGAAGCATCAAAAGAACCTTGGGAAGAATGTTCAGATGAATTAGAATGGGAATAACAATGTACAAAATAAAATATACTAAAAGGTCGCAAAAAGATGCTAAATTGTTAAACGAAATTGGATTAAAAGACAAAGCAGCAGAGTTAATTAAAATTATCTCTAACAATCCGTTCCAAAATCCGCCACCTTATGAAAAAATGATTGGTTTCATTAATAGGTATTCACGCAGAATAAATATAAAACACCGCCTCGTTTATGAAATAGATGAATATAAAATTAAAATACTTCAAATGTGGTCGCACTACGAATAAAAATAAATAGTTATTTTGCAAACAATTTTTCACTTTTTTTCTTATTTTTGTTGAGAATATAAAATCTAAAATTATTATGGAAGTATTAGAATTAGAAACATTAGGAATAATAGGACAAGAATTTGTTCCTGCTAAAACTAAAACGCAACTGCTTTTAGAAAAAATGGAACGAGGTGAATATGTCTCAGATTATGAATATCTTTCTTCTATCCCTGGGTATATAGAAGAATTAGACGAAGAAG
>WRLB01000087.1 GCA_009777815.1 Bacteroidota bacterium | reverse complement strand
CAATGTGTACATTCCATACAAAAAAATTCCTATATTTAATAAAAAAAATACAAATATAATAAATAATTCTAAACTCAAAAGTATTTAGTCACCAATGCCCCACGGGAGGGGTGCTTGCTTTAGCAAGCGGGGTGGTTATTCTGTTATGCCGAACTTGTTTCGGCATAACATTCTTTTTTTACTACTACGAACAGCCACTGGTGGTGCCGCAATCCTCACAAAGCAGACAAGTGCCGTTCCGTTTTACTCGGATTGAGGAGCAGTTAGTGCATTGCTCGCCTGTGTAACCCATTGTTTTTGCATTGTATATATCAATGCTGGTATATGTTCCTATATTGTTTTTTTCAAAAAGTGACGGACTATTTTCTTCTTCTATGGGAACTCCTGCTTGTTCTAAAATTAAATCTACATTAGATTTTTTATTTTGTATATTATCATTTTGTGTATTTGAGTAGCCGTTTGTATTATTAGTATTAATTTCTGCTTTTTTTGTAGCATCTGATGTTGCTTCTTTATATTTTGGTTTTTCTTGGACGAAGTCGGTTCTTCCCAAATAATCATAGCCAAGGGAACGAAAGACATAATCTAATATAGATGAAGCATATTTTACTGCTTCGTGTCCTTGAACTATACCTTGTGGCTCGAATTTAGTAAAAATAAACGTATCTACAAGTTCTTCAAGCGGGACACCATATTGTAGTGCTTTAGATGTAAGTATAGCAAAACTATTGAGCATACCTCTGAAAGCAGCACCTTCTTTATACATATCAAGGAATATTTCGCCTGCTGTTCCGTCATCATATTCGCCTGTGCGAAGGAATATCTTTTGTCCGCCGATTTTTGCTTCACGTGTTCTACCGCGTCTATTATTAGGCAATCTTCTTCTTGTCAAACGTTTATCTAACATTTCATACATTTCTTTTGGTCCTAATGTTTCGTCTAATGTATTTTCATCACCTAATGTAACAACTTCATTTAATCCGTCTAACATAGAAGAATTAAGTGGTTGCGAAAGTTTAGAGCCATCACGATAAATAGCAATTGACTTTAGCATCATCTTCCAAGCAGTCATATATACATTATATATTTCATCAACGGTAGCATTAGCAGGCATATTAACTGTTTTAGAAATTGCACCTGTAATAAATGGTTGTGCTGCTGCCATTATTCTAATGTGAGCCATGTGAGAAATAAAACGAGTGCCACTCTTACCACATTTACTTGCACAATCAAAAATAGGTAGATGTTCGGTAGCAATATGTGGCGCCCCTTCTAACATCATAGTTCCACAGACGTAATTATTTGCTATTTCTATTTGTTCTTCTGTAAATCCGAGCAAAGAAAGAAAATTGGTGTTAGAGTCGTCAATATCTTTTTTGGCTATACCTAATTTATGCAATAAAGATTCCGATATAGAAAACTTATTAAATGCAAATCTAATATCAAAAGTATCTTTTAAATGTTGGTCTATGTTTGCTATAATATCTTTTGTAATTCCTCTATCTTTGAGTGTTTGAGTGTTAATTTCAGGGCAATTTTCTAATATAAGTTCATCGTGATAATTAAGTGTTGCATATCCCAGCGTATATTTTTCAATATCATATATTTGTTCTTCTGTGTATCCTAATTTTTGTAAAGCAATTTTAACTGATTTATTAACTATTTTGAAGTAACCGCCGCCTGCAAGTTTCTTATATTTTACTATTGCAAAATCGGGTTCTATGCCTGTTGTATCGCAATCCATAACTAATGCTATTGTTCCTGTAGGTGCAAGAACTGTAACTTGTGCATTACGAAAGCCATATTTATTGGCGAGTTCTAAAGTATTATCCCAAGATTTTTGTGCTTCTTTTAATAAATAATCGGGGCAATAGTTAGCATCTATACCTATTGGTTTTATTGTTAGTTGTTCATAATCATTTTCAGATACATTATATACAGCATTTCTGTGGTTGCGAATAACTCTTAACATATCTTCTTTATTTTTTTCATAATGCGAGAAGGTGCCTAATTGCCGTGCTAATAGTGCTGATGTAGAATACGCTTCTGATGTAAGTAAAGAAGATAAAGCACCTGTTATTGCTAATGCTTGCGGTGAATCATACGGTATGCCTGCAACCATTAATAATGAACCAAAATTAGTATATCCAAGTCCAAGTGTTCTATATTCGTAACTTAATTCAGCAATTCGTTTAGAAGGAAATTGTGCCATCAATACAGATATTTCAAGAACTATCGTCCAAATATAAATAGCGTGCTTATACTCATCAATAAGAAATGTTTGCTTTTCTGTGTCCCAAAATTTAATTAAATTAATACTTGCTAAATTACACGCAGAATCATCAAGGAACATATATTCGCTACAAGGATTGCTGGCATTTATACGTCCCGAACGCGGGCAGGTGTTCCACTCATTAATAGTAGTATCAAATTGTATTCCAGGGTCAGCACTAATCCAAGCCGATATATTAATTTTTTCAAATAGGTCTCTTGCACGGACAACTTTAGAAACTTCGCCGTTCTTTCTATAACGTAGTTCCCAAATATCGTCTTCTTCTACTGCTTTTATAAAATCATTAGTAACTCTAATAGAATTATTAGAGTTTTGTCCGCTAACGGTAAGATATGCTTCGCCTTCAAATGCTACATCATAAGAAGTAAAATCAAGTTTAGTAAAACCAAAGGACACAAGGTCTAATGCTTTTTTAATTGTGCTTAAAGGGACACCTCTATTAAGTGCTTTTTGTATAAGAACTTTTAATTTTTTATTTTTATTGGGGTCATAGCCATTTACAACAGATTCATCTATTATTTCCTGCATAAATTTAGCAATAACTTTTGACCCCGCAACTAAACTTGCTACCTTATCTTCTTCTTTTGATTTCCATTCTATAAAATCTTCCACGTCAGGATGGTCTATATCAAGTATAACCATTTTAGCAGCACGTCTTGTAGTTCCGCCAGATTTTATTGCTCCTGCCGCTCTATCGAACACTTTAAGGAAACTCATAAGCCCCGATGAAACGCCACCTCCGGATAGTTGTTCCGAAGCACCTCTTATTTTAGAAAAATTAGTTCCCGTTCCGCTGCCATATTTGAATATACGTGCTTCTTTACACAATAAATCAAACAATCCTCCTTCATTTACTAAATCATCGTCTATTGATTGTATAAAGCAGGCAGAAGTTTGAGGGCGAGAGTAAGCATCTTGTGATTCACAAGTTTTTCCTGTTTCGTTTTGAACAAAATAGTGACCTTGCTTATTACCTTTTATTCCATACATATTGAAAAGCCCTGTATTAAACCACTGCGGCGAATTCGGGGCTGCCATTTGATTTAATAGCATATATACTACTTCATCGTAAAAAGCGGAGGCATCTTCTTCTGTATCAAAATAATCATACCTTTTTCCCCAATCTGTCCAAGTTCCTGCAAGTCGGTGAACTACTTGTTTTATTGAGTTTTCGCCCCCTAAAATGGCTTTTCCGTTTTCATCTTTTACAATATGTCCTTTAGCATCAACCTGCGGCACTCCTGATTTGCGGAAGTATTTCTGTGCAAGAATATCCGATGCAAGATGCGACCAATGGCTCGGAACTTCTACGTTATTCATCTCAAATACCACAGAACCATTAGGATTTCTAAGTATAGAATAGCGAATATCATATTCAAATAAATCGTAAGGATTAATATTTTGTTTTGTATATTTTCTATTTATTTTCATTTTTATAGTTAGAACATTTAGAATCACAAAAATAAATAAAAGAATTTAATTTTTCAAAAAAAAGTTATTAACAATTCCATTAGTTAATTATTTTATTATTACTTACGAGTTATTAACAATTTAGTTTGCTAATTATGGCGGGAGAAGTTACTGCGTTATTCCGAACTTATTTCAGCATCTCATAATTATAAAAAGGGGATGCCGAAACGAGTTCGGCATGACATATTTTTTTAATATGTTTTTTTCTTATTTTTGTTATGTCGTTAAATTAAAGAGGAAATATATGCCAAAAATATATGAATATATGGGAATATCAATATATATTTATAATAATGACCACGAACCAATCCATGTTCATGCAAGATATAACGGCAATGAAGTAAAAATATACAGAACTATATATTCTAATGTAAAAGGAGAGTTTTCGCCTACAAAATTGCGTGATTTGAAAAAATTTATATCCGTATTTAAAGAAACTATTATTCAACTATGGACACAAATAAATATTTGGAAAGTTCCTGTAACTACTATTAAAATAACAAAAAGAATATAATTTTTAATGCATATTATGACCAAAAAACAAAAAAATATAAATAAAGTTTTTATTGAAGTCGTTGATGCAAAGTATATTGAAAAACATAAAATAATGGTGTTTTTTAATGATAATACTTATCAAACGATAGATATAGGCAAGTTTTTGAAAAAATATCCGTCACCAATTTACAATAAATATAGAAGTATTGAATTGTTTAAGCAATTTTATATAGATAATGGCAATATATTTTGGGGCGAAAATGCTGATTTATGTTTTCATTGTTTGGGATTGTATAATAACGATTTGACTTCTGAATACGATTACTAAAAAAACACTTATCTTTGCAATTATTAAATAACTTATAAACAATACTATGGAAACATTAGAATTAGAAAAAACAATAACACAAAATAATATTGAATTACAACAAAATAATCTTTATGATGAAGATGGATATTTAATTGCTTCATTTGAAGAAGCACTCGCAGAATATAACGCAGGACTTGCTATATCATTTAAATCAAAAGAAGATAAAATGAAATATATAATGCAAGGATTAGATGATGTTTAATTTAGAATTTGCACCTAAATATCTTAAAAATTCAAGATATCTCGTTAAGAAAAAATTAATAAATGTGCTTGAAAAAGTTATACAAGTAGAAGATATATTAGAGGACGGCTCGTGGTTGCAACCAAATATAAAAAGTCAGTATAAAATAGAAAAATTTATAGGATATAAAAACATTTGGAAATGTAAATATATTTATGGATGGCGAATAATATTTGTGGTAGATAATAATATTATTACTTTAATTGATTTAGACAGAAGAGATACAATTTATACTAATTTTAACTAACAAACACTTATCTTTGTAATTATTAACTAAAATATAACTATGGAAACATTTACAGCGTATATAGAAAAAGATAAAGAAAGTGGAATGTATATAGGAAGCGTTCCAACATTAAAAGGAGCACATACATGTGCAGAAACATTAGATGAACTACATATAAAATTAAAAGAAGTAATAGATTTATGCGTTGAAGAATTAGATAATGAAGAAATAATTTCATTACCAACTTTTGTAGGATTAGCACAAATATGAGCAAATTAAAACTAATAAAAGCAATTGATTTGGAACGACTTTTATTTCAGTTAGGTTTTGAAAAGGTTAGACAAAAAGGAAGTCACGCATTTTATCGCCACTCTGACGGAAGAACAACAACTATTCCATTTCATTTAAATAAAGATTTGCCTCGTCCTCTAATAAGAGCGATATTAAATGAAATAAATTTAAGTATAAAAGATTATAATTCATTATTTTAACTAAAAAAATACCTTATATTTGTAATTATTAATGAAAAGAACTAACATTGATTAAAAATAGAATATATTTAGATAATTGTTGCTTTAATAGACCATTCGAATGAAAACAGATACAATTATAAGACAAGAAGGTATGGAAATACTAACAAAACATTTGGGTTTGATTGAGGCAGAGCGTTTTGTAATGCTAATACAACGAGAGCCATTTGATTATACTAAATGGCAAGAAAATTTGTTTGAAGGAATGACAATAGAACAAATAAGCAAAAATGCTACCGAATTAAGAAATAACATTAAACTTTAAACTAATTTTACTTATCTTTGTAATTATTAAATAAAAAGAACTAACTTTAATTATTGTTATAAATAAAGTAAATGAAAATGAATAATATAAATAAAAATAAAATTAATAAACCTAAAAATCTATTGTCAGCAGTTGTTAAAATGCAAACAGAAATGCCACAAGATTACAACTGGAAACAAGATTATATAAAATCAATTGAAGAAAAATATGAGAATATTCATAGACGCTAATATAATCATAGATGTCCTGTTAAAAAGAAATGATTTTTATGAAGAATCATCCAAAGTTCTTGCTATTTGTGAAAAACATAAATCGGCACTCGCTCCACATACTATTTCAAATATCTTCTTTATAATTCGGAAAGTGTATTCATCAAAAGAACGAAAAGAAATGCTGCTTGATATTCTTGATTATATTGACATCGTTACAATTGGCAAACATCAAGTAAAACAAGCGCTAAAGAATGAAATAATAGATGATTTTGAAGATGCATTGCAAGTAGAATGCGCTAAAGAATTTAATGCTGATTATATTGTTTCTCGTGATAAGAATGGTTTTATTGACGCAGATATTGATATACTTTCGCCTAATCAATTTATAGAAAAATTTAATAACAAATAAAAAAAAATACAAATAATTTTACTTATTTTTGTAATTATTTAATAAACAATACTATGGAAACATTAGAATTAGAAATGCCAAAAACAAAATATATTGATTTAAATCAATATCAAACTATTCCTGCCCTGGATAGAGCAATAGCAGAATTAGAAGCAGGAGAGTATGTTACATATAATTCTTTCGAAGAATATTTAGAAGATATGTACAGGGATGACGATGAAATATAGAATTAGAAGAAATAAAAGTTATAGGAAATCATATAAATTATGCGAAAATAGAGGTTATAATATGGAATTGCTTGATAATATTGTGTATCAATTAGCAAATGGAAATCGCCTTGATGCAAAACATAATGACCATAAATTGCACGGAAAATATACAGATTATAGAGAATGTCATATAGAACCAGATTGGCTGCTAATT
>WRLB01000086.1 GCA_009777815.1 Bacteroidota bacterium | reverse complement strand
AAAACCCCCCCCCCCCCGTGTAGTAGTTTCCACTACATTGCTTGTAGTAATATCACTACAAACATCGGCATAGGAAGAGGTGTAATCGGAGTGTTCTATAAGGGCTCCGTTCCCTTGATACTTTGTTGTGTTTAACATTTTAGTACCTTAATATTTAATAAAAAAAATTCAATGTTATAGAATACAAAAATAAGTTTTTTAAATGAAATTTCCAAATGTTTATTTTTTTAGAAAAAAGTTAACACGGGGGCAAGCCCCCGTGTTAAATAATCATCTTTTTAACAAGGGGGCAAGCCCCCTTGTGGTATAATTGCTAATTTTATGGAGATGCTGAAACAAGTTCAGCATAACATTTTTATAGTTACCTTATATATAAAAATTTACTTCCTTTTATTTGTTCTGTTTGTTTTATTTTTTTCTCTATTTCGGTTATATTTTCAGGGATTTTATATTCGGTTAGCCAATTAATATAGAATCCTTTTTTTGTTGCTAATTCTCTTAAATTAGGATTACAATTAAACAAATTCCCTATTTCTTTAATATCTTCTGCAAAATCAAACTGCACATCTTCATGCATCTTTTTCAATAAAACCATTATTTTAAGTATTTTAGAAATACAATATAGGTTAAAATTATTAGTTTGTTGTGCTGATGAATCTATAAAATGATTATTATACATCTTCAAATATTCTTTCATTATAAAAATATGTAAATAAATCTCGCCATATTTATCATCTGTTGTTTTCGTATGTTTATTGACTATTCCGCTTGCATCTCGCATATCCATCATCAACATTCCGGGAGTAGAATATTTAACACGGGCAATAGTCATATCTATATAAATCTTTTGTATTTGTTTTTTTGCTTCTTCTCTTCTATCTTCTTTACTATCTTTTGAAACTAATTCAAATTGAAGTTTATCTACAACATCAGGATATTTCCTAAGTAGACGAAAAATCAATTTATCTTTTTCTACAGATGATAGTTGGCTTATAGCATTTTTAAAATCTTTATCTAATTTGCTCATATTTTTAATTATTAACACATTAAAATAATTATTATTTACAAAATACTTATACGAAAAAGTATGAATATAAAAGATTAAAAAAAAAAACATTATATATTTCAAAATAATTTACTATATTTGTAATGCAAAATTGAAAACTTTATGTTTCCACAAGGGGAACTCGTTATTTTTTATATACAATGCCACGAGCAATATGTTGCGGCTCGTGGGAACATATAAATACCTCGTCTTTATGGCATTGTATGATAAAATAATTCGTTTTCAATTTTGCAGAATAAAAACGGCTCACGAGCTATTTATATTTTGCATTTTTTTTGTATATTTGTAGATGTTATTTGAAAATATGTTATTTGAATATGTGTCATGCTGAACTTGATGCGGCATCTACATAAAATTAGTGAATTCCGAAACAAGTTCGGCAGTACAGAATATATCTTTTTATTTTATAGGTTATACAATATATATTTATTTTTTATTATATTTGTAAAATATTAAAAAAAATGTAATTTTTCAACTATATAAAAAATTATTTATGAATATTATTTTATTAGGACCGCCAGGAGCAGGTAAAGGCACAGCAGCAAAAGAAATCTGTAAACTGTATAATCTATTTCCTTTTTATGCAGGCGATTTGTTGCGAGAAAGAATGAGCAAAACTGATGATTTTGCTAAATATATTAGAGAAATTATTAATAACGGCGCATTATTGCCCAATGATGCAATTAACAAAATGGTTGAAGAGTTTCTCACATCGGATACTAATATAGAAAATATCAAAAATAATGGAATATTATTTGATGGCTATCCAAGAACTATAGAACAAGCAACATTTTTAGAAAAATTGCTATCAGATAACAACCAAAAAATTGATAAAGTATTATACTTATATATAGACGATGCGAAAATAATTAAAAGAATTGTAGCACGAAGAATTGATAAAAATACAGGCAACATTTATAATCTTATATCCAATCCGCCACCGCCAAACGTCAAGACAGAAGACCTTTATCAGAGGGATGACGATAAAGAATATATTATTAAAAATAGATTGAATATATATAAAAAAATGACTGAACCATTGATTGATTTTTATAACAAACGTCATCTTGTGAGCGAAGTTGATGGTTCAAAAGAAGTGCAAGAAATGTTTTGTGATATTAACGAAATTCTAAAATAATTATACAATGTTATCTCTAAAAATGTTATACCGAAACAAGTTCGGTATAGCATTTTTAGAATATTTTATTATTTTTGCAAACTTACTTTTATATTTAATTATTATGCAACAATATAAATATTCTTTTGTAGTTCCTGTTTATAACAGACCCGATGAAGTTGAAGAACTTCTTAATAGTATTGCAAACTTCGAAAAAACTGATGAAGAAATCCCTTTCGAAGTCGTAATAGTTGAAGATGGTTCTACTATTCCTTGCAAGGAAATAGTAGATAAATACGCAGAAAACATAGATATTAAATATTATGTGAAAGAGAATGGTGGCTGTGCTATGGCAAGAAATTATGGCTATGATAAAGCAAACGGCGAAATGGTTATTCAAACAGATTCCGATTGTATTTTGCCACCACATTATCTTAAAGAGATGCACAAAAAAGTAAAAGAAGAAAATTTAGATGCCTTTGGCGGACCCGATGCAGCACATAATTCTTTTAATAAATTGCAAAAAGCAACAAATTATGCAATGACCTCTTTTTTTACTACGGGTGGAATTCGCACTAAAAAACAATCATTAAGCGGCAAAAGATATTCACCACGTGGATGTAATTTCGGCGTAAAAAAAGAAATTAATGATAAACTTGGCGGATTTTCTAAATTAAGGAACGGAGAAGATACTGAATTTGGAATTCGCCTTTACAACAACAATTATAAGGTTGGATTCATTGAAAACGCTTTTGTGTATCACAAAAGAAGAACAAGTTTGAAAAAGTTTTTCAAACAAGTTTATTGGTTTGGCAGAGCGAGAATAACTTTAAATAAACTATATCCTGATACTTCAAAATTAGTTTTTTACCTACCTACATTATTTTCTTTTTTTGTTTTATTTTCTTTGATATTAACTTGTATATGTCCTTATTCTATATTGCCTTTAGCATTATATATTTTATTAGTTTTTTGCGATTCCGCAATAAAAAATAAGAGTTTTATTATTGGCATTTTATCCATATTGACATCATTTACACAACTTTTAGGATATGGAATAGGTTTCTTTACAGAATTCTTTTATAGATATATTTTAAGAACAGGACCAACAAAGGGCTTCAATATTTAATCTGTCATGCTGAACTTGTTTCAGCATCTCCATCTTTTATGCAATTATGCAACACAGGGATGAATCCCTGTGTTAAAAAGACAATTATTTAACACGGGGCTTGCCCCCGTGATGAATATGCAATATATTTAACAATTATGAGATGCCGAAACAAGTTCAGTATGATATTTTTAGTGGTTACCTTTCATTTTCTTATTTTGCTAATACGACAAAATTAGTTCTACGATTTTTTGCTCTATTTTCTTCGGTATCATTTGTTGCAACGGGCTGTGATAATCCAAAGCCCTTATAACGTAATCTGTCTTCAGAAATTCCTTTTGAAATTATTGCTTCATAAACAGCAAAAGCACGTTTTTCTGATAACTCCTGATTAAAATCAACGCCACCAATATTATCCGTATGTCCTTGTATTTCTAAACGTAATCTTGGACGTGACAACATATTATCAACAATTTCATCTATCAAATGAATTGATTCTTCCTTAATATCATACTTATTATAGTCAAATAAAATAGGCAAAGTAAATTCATCACCTACGTCTTTCCACAAATCTGATGTATCATATTCGCCTGTTGCTACAAGCGTTTTATCTCTAAAAGAAGGCATTTTCAAATCAGCAAATATAGTGTGCCATCCCCAAAATTTTGGCGGCTTATAAGTAAATAAATAATAATATCTCAAACTTAAATATATATCGCGAAATGCTTTAATCATTTCTTCTTTGGTATGCACTTGGTAGTATTTTCCACCTGTGTTAGAAGTTATAATTTTTAAATCAGCACTTTTCGGATAGCCAAATGCAACAACAAAAACATTAATATTTTCGCGTTTTGCTCTTGCAATTATTTCCCCCAACCCTCGTTTAGAATAATTATCATCGCCATCAGTAAAAACAACTAATATTCGCGGGTCATCAAGGTCTGCTTTTTCAAATATTCTAACAGAATTAATAATTGCTTCTTTAACAGATGAGAATGCTCCTTTGCCTTCATTTTTCTTTTCTCGGAATATTTTTAGTAGATTTTGTTTATCATTTTGGAGTGGCGATTTTAGAATAAAATTTCTATTAAAACTTGCAAGTGCTATATTATCTGTCGGAAATTTCATATCAATAAATATTTCCGTTCCTTCAAATATCGCACCCATAACAGGCATCATAGAACCACTATAATCAACAGTAAGAGCGATATTAAAAGGAATAGAATCACCTGCTCCAAACTCTCGAACAGTAAATTGTGGAATATTTTCTTCTCTTATATTATAGTGTTTTCCGAGTTGTTCGTTCAGTGCTGTAAAGTATTCTATATCATTATGTGTTTTATATGGATTAGCAAGATTAGTTATAAAGTTGCCCGATGAGTCATATACTCTTGCGTGAAATTGGATAGAATCAGGATAATAATCGGTTTTTATTCTATAAATATCGAATAGCAATTTATCTGCTTCTGCTTCCCAAACAGGTTTAGTTCCTGTTATATAAATGGGTTTTGGAGTAGTATCATTGCCTATTATTTCTTCTAATAGTTCTTTTTGCTCTTCCATCATTGCAAAATCTTTTTTTCGGTTTGCTGACTTGCATCCCGTTAAAATCAGTAAAACAATAAGAAAAAGTATTTTATATTTGCTAAATGCCATTATATTTCTTTATAGTAAATACAAATATACGTTTTTTTTAATCGAAAAAAACTTATTTTTGTAGAATATAACAGAAAAATGACTAAAGAATTGAATGTAAAAAATCTGTATCGGCTGCCTTGGAACCTCGCTGATAATTCTATATCGTGGCTTGAACCGACAAGTAAATGCAATCTATATTGCGATGGATGTTACAGAGAAAATAGAGTAAATTCACATAAAACATTAGACGAAATAGCACACGAATTAGATGTTTTCGAAAAATATCGCAGAACCGATGGAGTATCTATTGCTGGAGGAGAGCCGTTGCTTCACCCCGATATTTGCGAGATTGTTCGGATGGTTAGGCAAAAAGGATGGAAGCCCGTAATAAATACAAATGCAATTACGCTAACAGAAGAACTATTGAAAAAACTTGTTGAAGCAGGCGTGGATGGTTTTACATTTCATATTGATAGCGGGCAACAACGACCAAATTGGAAAGGGAAAAATGAAATTGAACTTAATGAACTACGATTGCAAATTGCTAATATGTTGCATAAAATTGGAAAGGGGAAGTTATCTTGCTCGTTTAATCTGACTGTTTATCCTGAAAATATTCATTATATACCGCAACTAACACAATTCGCACAGGAACATTTTGATAAGATACATGTTATGGTTTTTATTTTGTATAGGATGGGAATTATTAATGGATTGCACGATACTTTTGTTGGCAACAAGCAAGTTTATTGGGACGAACTATCCTACACTAAAGAAATTGACGACCGAAGAGTTAATATAAATTCGTTCGAGGCAGTGGAAGAAATGCGTAAATTGTATCCTGATTTTATGCCTTGTGCGTTTCTTAATGGCACCGAAGATGCGGGTTCTATGAAGTGGTTGCTCACGGGAAGGTTGGGGAATAAGTATCAAATATTCGGTTATGTTGGGCAAAAGTTTATGGAAATAGTGCAAACAACAAAACATCTAACAACAGGCAGTTATCTTGCGTATTCGAAGACAAAATGGTTAAAAAGAGGACGGTTATATTTTCTGCTTGCACCTTTTGATAAAGGCATTCGAACAATAATGAAAAATTATTTTAAATCGCTTTTTACTAATCCGAAGGCGTTTTTTTCGCGTATCAGATTCCAATCTATAATGATTATACAGCCCGCCGATGTGTATGATAATGGACGAATCAATATGTGTGATGGTTGTCCTGATATTAGCGTTTGGAATGATAAACTTGTGTGGTCGTGCAGGATGGAGGAGCAGATGCGTTGGGGCGATAATGTCAATCTTGTGCCAAGAAAATAGTAATTAATAATTATACAAAACCCCGCCGAGTTGTTTAATATAATATTGGCGGGGTATAAAAATTAGCAGTGTAACCTACTAAAATAGCGACAAATTATTCGCTATATGCAAAATGTTTGTATTATACTTCGGATGTTTCTTTAGGATCCTGACCATATTCGTTTTCACCCTCATCGCCAGGTTTACAAGCCCAGACAATCAATATAATTGCTCCAATGATTGGCACTAACAATAAAAAGTAAAACCAACCACTTTTGCCTATATCATGAAGACGGCGAACAGCTACTGCAATAGAAGGAACTACAAGGGCTACTGCATATATTCCACTAACGATATTTCCTAAGATATCACTGATAATTCCCCCAATAAAACCTAATATAAAGGATATGGCAACATTTACTGCTACAAACATCCAGAATTCTTTGCGTCTTGCTCTTCCTGTGAAGTTTGCATAATTTTTCAAACATTTTGTAAAATAAAAAAGAAATTCATCCATTTTAATTTTCCTTTTGATAAATAATATTGTTTGCAAAAATAAACTTTTTTTCTAATTTCCAAATGTTTTTTCTGAACAGGGATTTTATCAAGATTAGCAAGAATATCTATGCAATCAAATAATCTTAATAAAATCAAGGCTCAAAATAAAAAAAACAGCAAAACCGAAGCCCCTGCTGTTAGTGTTGCATTTCGTTATTATAATTTTAGGTTGTGATCCCCAAAGTATGATACTCATACATAACCGAAATTTATGTAATAGAATCCTAAATTAAATGCCTTAATATGATTTATCATTTTCTTTGAAAAACAACAAGTTCGTCTGAATGCAC
>WRLB01000085.1 GCA_009777815.1 Bacteroidota bacterium | reverse complement strand
TATGATGTTATACTTTCGGACATAGAAACGCACAAAATATTTTACAAAAAATTGAAGTTTGTTTACTTATCTATGCCTAAATTTACTAAGGAAGTAGAAGATTTAGAGACGCATTTTGATAAGTGGATGTATGTATTAAAGAATCTTAAAAGATTGGATAACATACCTGATAAATTGGGAGGTAGAATATTTGAGAAGATGTTTTTGGTTGCAGAAATTTCTAAATTAAATCCTTCAGAGCAGCGGTCATATGTAGACAATTTAAATTCATATCGTGATTTAAAGAACTGTTTGGATTATGCTAAATTAGAAGGCGAAGCAAAAGGTAAAGCCGAAGGTTTAGCAGAGGGTTTAATTGAAGGCGAAGCAAAAGGTAAAATAGAAGAAAAAATGAAAATAGCAAAAGAACTAAAAGCACTTGGTATTCCATTTGAGCAGATTTCTTTAGCAACAAAACTATCCATAGAAGAAATAGAAAAAATAAAATAATTGATAAATCAAAATAACTATATAAATATATGTATCTTCTTAAAAATCAATATGTTACAATATATTATTGTATAATATTTTATATAATTTATTGCTTAACAAAATATAAAATAATATGTCTGATAAAATAAAACCACTAAAATATTTAGGTCAAAACTTTCTTTGTTCACCGCAAATTGCAAAAAAAATTGTTAAATTGCTCGGCAATATAGAAGGAAAAAATATATACGAAATAGGACCAGGAATGGGGGCTTTAACTACTCATATTATTAATGAAGGTGCTAATCTTACTTGTTTTGATATAGATTTAAGAAGTATAGATTATCTTAAACAAAAGTTTTATAATATTCCTAATATACAAATTATTCATTCCGATATTAGAAATATAAATCTTTCAGAGGAAAATAAAAATATTTCTGTTATTGGAAATATACCTTATAATATTACGGGGGATATTTTGTATTGGCTGATTAACAATTCAGATAATATTGATTGTGCTGTGCTAACGATTCAGAAAGAAGTAGCAAAAAGATGGATAGCAAAAGAAAATACAAAAGAGTATGGTATATCTACTTTGGCTTTGAAATTATACGGAAATACTAAAATATGTTTTAACATCAGTCCTAATTCTTTTCATCCGAAGCCAAAAGTCACATCTTCAGTCGTTTTAATAAAATTTGATAAGGAACTATATAAAGATATAAATAAGGAGGCATTGTTAAAGTTTATTAAATCTGCTTTTAATATGCGTAGAAAAGTTTTATCTAATTCATTAAATAACTATTTTAATTTGCATAATGTAGATAAAAATCAATTAGCAATTCATTTATCAAATCATAATAAAAATTATTTAAAAATGCGAGCCGAACAATTAACTTTGCAAGATTATATTTTCTTTTTTGATATTGTTAGCAAATTGTTTTAATTAAAATTATGTTCCACGTGGAACAATTTTATATAATATAACCTATAAATATACAAAAACAATCTATAAAACTTTATGCTGTGCTTAACACAGCATTTTCTCATTTGACTACGTAATTACGAGTATTTTAAAAGGAATTGTGTGGCAATCTAAATAAAATACTAAATAGATTGCCACACATAATAAATCGGCTAACAATAATAAAGAATAAGAAAATGCCGTATCAAGTACGGCATAATGTTTTATAGGTTACTAAATATGTTCCACGTGGAACATACAAAAACCACTTGTATATTTTAATTATTATTTGCATTATTAAATTGCTCTAATTCGTCCTTAAAATATACGGCTGTTTTAGAAATTGTATCATATAGCGCTTGTTTCTTAACACTCAACACAAAGAAACATCCTATAAAGAACACAACTCCTGTTATAGTCCCAAGTGTATTCATAAATGCTAATGAAGTTATTAGTGCTAACAAACTAAATATACTACTGCTATTCTTTAAAGCATAACGCAATAATAATTGCTTATATGAAGCATTTTTCTTATCTTCAGAACCAATTTTAATTCCAAGAAGCATTTTACCTATTGATTGAGCAAATATTACTTCTAATGAATGATAAATAAAAGTAACTGCCAAAAATAATGGAATAAATGTTTCATTAATAAACAAAACCATTCCCATAGTTATTTCATCCATTTTATTAGGATCACTATACATATCTATGTCACTTCCAAACATATCCATAATTCTATCTGTAACTTCTGTAAATACTGCAAAAATTAAAAATAGTAAAAAGAAAAATACTCCATCTATAAGATATGCACCTAATCTTCTACCGAAGCCAATCCTCCATATATATGGATTTTCATTTAATACATCAACATTCGGCGGTTGAATAATTTGCTTATATTTTTCTTGCTCTTTAGCAAATTTATCTGCTTCTAAATTATTTTTTTCATTTTCTAAATTATTAGAAAAATTAGATGAAGAACCATTTTCTTCTAAATTATTTTTGCTATTTTGATTGGAATTATTATTCTCTTCCATTGTTTTCCCTTGTATATATTTAACAAATTACAAAAATAACTTTTTTTTATAAAAAAAACATCATAAAAAAATATATAAATATGCAACACAAAACCATAATAATAATATAATAAATTTTAAAAATATTATTGTTATAGTTATGTATGTTTATATGTTAAAAAGTTGTTTTTAATTTGTATAAGTGTAGATATATCAAATAGTTACATATTTTATAATTTTGTTAATAAGCATATTTTTTTTGTTAAAAGAAAAATAATAATTTGATGTAAATGTTAATAATTTTAGAATATTCAAAACTTATTAACAAAATTATAAACTTATTATCAAATTATTAACATTTTTTATTCTTATTTTTGTGTATATTTGTTAATAAATTGTTAATAAGAAAATGCAGAATGTTAATAAAATAACAGAAAAAATAAACTCTAAACAACTTATATTTATTGCTTCAGACCATGCAGGATATGAAATGAAAGAAAATATAATTAAGTTTTTAGAAAAGAAATATGATGTTCAAAATCTTGGTTGTAATTCCGCCGATTCCGTAGATTATCCTGATTATGCTGTTGATGTTGCGAAAAAAATAATTAAAAATATCTCAAAATATCCTAATTGTAAAGGCATTTTAGTATGTGGAACAGGTTCGGGGATGACTATTACTGCTAATAAAATTAAAGGAATTAGAGCAGTAAATTGTTTTAATTCAGAAATGGCAGAAATGGCAATTAAGCATAATGATGCTAATATACTGTGTTTGGGTGCAAGAATACTGCAATTTGATGCTATAAAAAGCATTGTTGATGTATTTTTAAATAGCGAATTTGAAAGCGGCAGACATCAAATTAGAATAAATAAAATACATAATTTAACAGAGAATTAGTTTATAATTACATATCTTTCATATTTATTTGCATCATCTCTTAATTTATGTAATTATACATCACAGGGATGAATCCCTGTGTTAAAATAACGATTATTTAACACGGGGGCTTGCCCCCGTGATGCTTTTTCTGTCATTCCGTGCTTGACACGGAATCCCCTTATTCTTTGTTGGGACGCCGAAATAAATTCAGCATAACATTTATTTAAAAAACTTTTTATTATTTTTGTAAAAAATATAATAGTTCTATGTCATTTTATAATCTTAATAAAGTTCTTGTATTGGGGTCTGGTTCTTTAAAAATTGGTGAAGCAGGAGAATTCGATTATAGCGGCTCCCAAGCACTTAAAGCACTTAAAGAAGAAGGTATTTATACTATTCTTGTAAATCCAAATATAGCAACAGTTCAAACATCTGAAGGTATAGCAGATAAAGTTTATTTTCTTCCCGTAACGCCACATTTTGTAGAAAAAGTAATAGAAAAAGAGCGTCCTGATGGTATTTTACTTGCATTCGGCGGACAAACAGCACTAAATTGCGGAGTTAATCTTTATAAGAATCAAGTATTAGAAAAGTATAATATTCAAGTTTTAGGGACGTCTGTTCAAGCAATAATGGATACAGAAGACAGAGAATTGTTTGTATCAAAATTAAATGAAATAAACGTCAAAACAATTCAAAGTGAAGCAGTAAATAATATCAATGATGCAAAAAGAGCAGCAAATGAAATAGGATTTCCTGTTATTGTTCGTGCAGCATACGTATTGGGCGGATTAGGTTCGGGTATCTGTAATGATGAAAAAGAATTAAATAAATTATTAGAAACTGCATTTTCATTTGCTCCGCAGGTCTTAATTGAAAAGAGTTTGAAAGGGTGGAAGGAAATAGAATATGAAGTTATGCGTGATAGATTTGATAATTGTATTACTGTTGCAAGTATGGAAAACTTTGACCCTCTTGGTATTCATACAGGCGAAAGTATAGTTGTTGCTCCGACTCAAACACTTACAAAAAGTGAATATAGCAAACTTCGGGAATTATCTATTCGCATAATTAGATATATCGGCATAGTCGGTGAATGTAATATCCAATTTGCTTTGGACCCCGAAAGCGAAGATTATAGAGTAATAGAAGTAAATGCAAGGTTAAGTCGTTCATCAGCGTTAGCATCAAAAGCAACGGGCTATCCATTAGCATTTATAGCAGCAAAGGTAGCATTGGGCTACGGATTGTTTGATATAAAGAATGCAATGACTAAAACTACTCCTGCATTTTTTGAACCCGCATTAGATTATGTTGTATGTAAAATACCAAGATGGGATTTAGGAAAGTTCCAAGGCGTAGAACGAATTATTGGCAGTAGTATGAAGTCCGTAGGCGAAGTAATGTCTATCGGCAGAACGTTCGAAGAAGCAATACAAAAAGGATTGCGTATGATAGGACAAGCAATGCACGGCTTCGTATCAAATAAAAAATTCGTAGCAGACAAAGATGATATTAAAGATATAGACATAGATATAGAAGAAGCATTGCATAAGCCGACAGACCAAAGGATATTTATGATAAGTAAAGCATTGCAATCAGGATTTAGTGTAGATAAAATATATGAATTAACAAAAGTAGATAAATGGTTCTTATACAAATTAAAAAATATTATAGATACCGAAAAAGAATTAGAACAACTTCCAATACCTATCGGTTCAAAAATAGAATTAGATAGAGAACTATTACTAAAAGCAAAAGTTCAAGGTTTTTCAGATTTTCAAATAGCAAGAGCATTATGGAAAGATAAGTTTGAAGATGATAAGCATATTGATTATGTTCGTAATTATAGAAAATGGTTGAAAATAACACCTGTTGTTAAACAAATAGACACACTTGCAGGAGAATTTCCTGTAAATGTAGATTATTTATATCTTACATATAGCGGAAGAGAACACGATATAGAATTTCAGAACGATAACAAATCAATTATAGTTCTTGGTTCGGGTGCATATAGGATTGGTTCTTCTGTTGAGTTTGATTGGGGTAGCGTTCAAGCACTAAATACAATACGTAAAGTCGGTAATTATCGTAGTGTTATGATAAATTACAATCCTGAAACGGTATCTACTGATTATGATATGTGTGATAGATTATATTTTGATGAACTGACGTTAGAAAGAGTGTTAGATATTGTAGAATTAGAAATGCCGTTTGGCGTTGTGGTTTCAACAGGTGGACAGATACCAAATAACCTTGCTATGCGTTTGGATAGTTATAAAGTTCCGATATTGGGAACGTCAGCAAAAAGTATAGATAATGCAGAAAATAGGCATAAATTTTCAGCAATGCTTGATAGAATTGGTGTAGACCAGCCCGCTTGGAAGGAATTAACTAATATAAAAGATATTAATAATTTTATAGATGAAGTCGGCTTTCCTGTATTAGTTAGACCGAGTTATGTATTGAGTGGTGCCGCAATGAATGTATGCACTAATAAAATAGATTTAGGAAAGTTCCTTGACCTTGCTGCCGATGTTAGCAAAAAGTATCCCGTTGTGGTCTCTAAATTCCATACCAATGCAAAAGAAATAGAATTTGATGCCGTAGCAAAAGAAGGAGAAATAATAGAATATGCTATTTCTGAACATATTGAATACGCAGGTGTCCATTCAGGCGATGCAACATTAGTGTTCCCCGCACAAAAAATATATATGGAAACTGCACGCAAAATAAAAAAAATTAGCAGAATGATTGCAAAAGAACTAAATATATCAGGACCTTTTAATATACAGTATTTAGCAAAATCAAACGATATTAAAGTTATAGAATGCAACCTACGTGCATCGCGGAGTTTTCCTTTTGTGTCAAAAGTATTAAAACGCAATTTTATTGATACAGCAACGAGAATAATGTTGGGATTAGATTTTTCTAAACCCGATAAAACAGAGTTTGATTTAGAATATGTAGGTGTTAAGTGTTCGCAATTTTCTTTTGGCAGATTGTATAATGCTGACCCTGTATTAGGTGTGGATATGTCATCAACAGGCGAAGTAGGATGTTTAGGAGCAGATATACACGAAGCATTGCTTACTTCTATGCTTTCTGTCGGCTACACTATTCCTAAAAAGAACATTATGTTATCAACAGGCGAACCGAAATCAAAAGCAGAATTGCTCCCTATTTGCAAAAAATTAGTAAATAAAGGTTTTAATTTGTTTGCTACACGCGGCTCGCAACGTTATTTAGAAGACAACGAAATCCCTGCAACAATGGTGCGTTGGGGCGATGAAAAAGAATATGAAAACGTAATAACTAAATTAGATAATCGCGAATTTGATTTAGTTGTAAATATACCAAAAGATATGTCATTAGACGAGTTAAATAGTGATTATCAAATACGCCGAACAGCAATAGACAGAAATATACCTTTAATCACTAATGCCCAACTTGCTATTGCATTTTTAGATGCAGTATGCGAATGCAACATCAACGACATCAATATAAAAAGCTGGGACGAATATAAAGTGTAGAAGTATGTTAAAATATTCTGTTATGTTAAACTCATTTCAGCAAGACAGATTTAACACGGGGGCTTGCCCCCGTGTTTATTTACCACCCCGCTTGCTAAAGCAAGCACCCCTCCACAGGAGGGGAACTGTTCCCCTCCTGTGGAGGCATTGGTTACTAAATACTTGTATTGAATTGCTTTCTGTTAAAAAACAATAATAGTATATTATCAAACATTTC
>WRLB01000084.1 GCA_009777815.1 Bacteroidota bacterium | reverse complement strand
GAATTTTTATAGAAATAGAATCGGCATTTAACTTTTCAATATCTTTTTTAACTTGATTTATATCCGATTTTGTGTAATAAACATTGTTTTCGTCAATATTTTCATAGTAGTTTTGCCAATTTTCTAAACGCTTTTTACCCAACCAATCGAGCAAATAATCCATTTGTGATAATTCATTTGGAATAACAATTTCGCGCGGCACAAAATCCGTTTCCAAATAATATTTTTCTAATGTTTTTTGAATTATTTCTTCGGATGTTTCCAACTCTGCTTTTGTGATAATAAAATGTCTTTTACCGATTAACTTCCCTTCCCTAACAATAAATACAAGCGAACAAGCATAATCACCTGTTCTTGCGATACCAAACAAATCTCTATCTTTTTGTTCGGGAGAAACTATTTTTTGTTTTGCTGTATAATTGCCTAATGACTTCAAACGATTGCGAACAACTGCTGCTTTTTCGAATTCCATTTTATCGCTATATTCTAACATTTTCACTTCTAATTGCTTTGCTAAATTCTTTGTTTTACCTAATAAAACCTGATGTGCCATCTTAACATTATTATTATATTCTTCCCGCGAAATACTGCCAACACAAGGTGCCTGACATTTTGAAATATGAAAATTAAGACAAGGACGCATACTTTTTTTTGCTATCGTTTCTTTATTAATTTGGTGCTTACAACATCTAATTTGAAATATATTTTTAACTGCATACAGCATTGATTTTATTGCTCGCAACTCCGTAAATGGTCCCAAATACTTCGCACCATCTTTAACAAAACTGCGAGTAATATATATTCGCGGATAAACTTCATTTGTAATTTTGATATATGGATATGTTTTATCGTCCCTTAACAAAATATTATATCTCGGCTTATGCTTCTTAATTAATGTGTCTTCGAGGATAAGTGCTTCCACTTCCGAATTAACAATTATAATTTCTATATCAACAATTTTTTCGACTAATGCTTTTGTTTTTGGCGAATGCGAATGCGTAGAATGAAAATATGAACGGACTCTATTTTTTAGATTTTTTGCTTTACCGATATATATAATTTTTCTTTGTTCATTAAAGTATTGATATATGCCCGGCAAAGCAGGAATTTCATTAACTTTATCTAATAATTCTTGTTTAACAACATTGTTTTCATTATCCATAAATAGTTAATAATTTATTGCAACCACAACAATATATCACAATATAACTTTTTTATTCTTATACCGAATTTATTTCGGCATCCCTTATTGTATGATAGATACCTTAACGAGTTAAGTATGACAGCGTTGAAACGAAATTTTATCAAGATTAACAAAGATTTAGATTAGTAAGAATATTCTTGCTAATCTTATAACCTTAATGAAATCCCAGTTCAGAAAAAAGAAAAAATAGCAAATAGTATCAATCTGCTATAAATGCTTTTGAAAGTTTTTTTACTATTATAGGTATTGCTTCCAAAATTTTTTCTTCTCTTTTAAAAATATCTTTTGCTTGATGAGTTTGGTCAGAAACGCGAGTTTCGGGATAGTAAATGTAAGAATTAATAACAAATCTTTCACCTACTATTCGGAACGTTCCCGATATTACTCTATCACATTCTAATATCTCTAAAACATTCCATTTTTGTCCGTCGAAGTTTGGTGCGTTTGCATCTAAATTCATTTCGCTCATTGCATTATCAACTTCATCTAATGATAACACATCAATGAATTTTTTATCTACATCCACTTCTAAAAATGCTTTTGTTAATGAATCCTGAATCTCATAACAATACTTGTTATAATCAGAATTTCCATCCAAGTTGCTGAACGGTAGTATAGCAATCTTAATTTGTGAAAAAATCGCTACATTAAAAATTAAAAATATAGGTATTATGTATTTAGCCATAAACTTACCTTCTATAAAATATAAAACAATCAATTTAATAATTTTCAAATATAATAAAATAATTTTATTTTATTATACTATAAAATCTTTTTTATTCAAAAAAATTATTTTGCAATGCTTTTATTGTATAATTCTTTTGCTTCTATCAATACTGCCATCAATTTTTCTTTGTATGGTGGTATAACTTCCCATTGCTCTTCTTTTATAAGGCGCATAAGTTCTATTCCCATATCACCGAGTGGCATTATTTCAAATTGGTATCCCGAACCTTTTAATGTATGAGCAAAACGATAAAAATTATTTCCTTCATTTTTAGATGCAAATAAATCGTTCCATTGCTCATTTATATCTGTGATCCATTGATCTACAAATTCTTCATAAAACTCTAATATTGTTGGGTCTTTTGGCAATTCCATTATAATATATTAGTATAAATAATTTATTAAAAGGTTTAAAATAAGAAAAATATTTAATTAAGGTTATATAGATAGAATATTGGTTCAAACAAATTTATAAATTATTAAAAAACATTATTTTTGTATTTTTTTAAATGTAAATAATTATTTGTTTTATGAAACGTATTGTTGTTTTATTTGTAATTTTGTTATGTGCGTATTCGTCTAATGCACAAACCCCAAAAGTGAATATTAACGCTCAACCCGAAAAAATTGAAGTAGAAAAAGATGAGCATTTTAATATTCGTATTCAGATAAAGTTGCCTTCGCCTTGGTATGCTTATGATATAAAAGAGCAAACAGGTGCTGATGGTATTGGTCCTAATACTACTATAATATCTTTTGTACCTGAAGGATGGCTTGATATTGCAGGAGAAATAAAATCAAGCAAACCACTTAAAAAATATGACAAAGAGTTCGAAATGGATGTAACTTATTTCAAAAAGTCATTTGAGTTAAACGTGCCTGTCCGAGCAAAGAAAAAAATTAATTTTGCGGTTGACAAATTAGAAGCAGTTCTTGATATGCAATTATGTGATTCCGCTCGCTGTTTGCCACCTGAATATTATAAAGGAATAATTTCATCTACCGCATATACTACAGCGGAAGCAGAAACTATTCCTGATACGGATTTATTAGAGGAACCCTCATTGGAAATAACAGAAGATTTAGTTATTCCTACTCCAACTACTATGCAAAAAACAGAAGCACAAGAAGAAATTGATAAAAAGAAAGAAGAAGGTTTTCTGTCGTTTTTATGGTTTGCTATGATTGCGGGAGCGTTGTCGTTGCTTACACCTTGTGTTTTTCCGATGATTCCTATCACGGTATCTTTCTTTACTAAAAGGGCAGAAAAGAAAAAAACTAATCCATTAAAAGATGCTTCTGTGTATGCTATTGGGATTATGCTGACTTTCACGGGACTTGGCTTCCTTATTTCACTTATTTTTAGTGCTACGGGCATTCAAAGTTTTGCTTCAAGTGGTTGGGTTAATTTATTTATTGCTACTATTTTTATAGTTTTTGCTTTTAATTTATTTGGTGCATTTGAGATACAACTTCCGTCAGGTCTTATGAATAAATTAAACAAAAAAAGTAGCGATGGAACAGGAATTATAAGTGTTATATTTATGGCATTAACATTTTCTATTGCATCATTTACTTGCACTGTTCCTTTTGTTGGCTCGGCGTTGCTTGCTGCCAGTGATGGCGAATGGTTTTATCCGATTATTGGAATGCTTGGATTTTCTGGTGTTCTTGCTGCTCCTTTTTTCTTATTAGCACTATTCCCAACGGCAATGAAAAAAATGCCAAAATCAGGCGGTTGGATGAACAATGTAAAAGTCGTTATGGGTTTTATATTGATTGCAGTATCATTAAAATTCTTTTCTACGGCTGATTTAACTTGGAGTTGGGGCATTCTGCCGAAAGAATTATTTCTTGCAATTTGGGTAGCAATTTGCTTATTAATAGTATTATATACTTTAGGTGTCTTCCGTCTTCAGCACGATTCAAAAGTAGAAGGATTAACTGCCACAAGAGTTATATGGTCTATAATTTTTGCAACACTTGGGTTCTATTTTCTGACAGGAATGTTCGGAAAATCACTCGGCGGCACTTTTGATGCTTTCGTTCCTCCTGCCGAATATAGAGAAATGATGGGCGGGGCAATAAGTCAACCAACAAATACTTCTAATACTGAAAATAAGTTAAATTGGCTGAATAATTACGATGAAGGATTGCAAATTGCAAAAGAAACAGGTAAGCCATTATTTGTAGATTTTACAGGATTTGCTTGCACTAATTGTAAATGGATGGAGCAAAATATGTTTAAGAAGGCAGAAATTAGTTCGCTATTAAATGAATTTGTATTAGTAAAATTATATACAGATAGGCGAGATGAACCTTATTTTTCTAACAAAAGATTACAAGAAGAGAAGTATGGTTCTGTTGCATTGCCTCTATATGTAATACTTTCGGCTGATGCTGATTTCATAGGAACTAAAGCATTCACTCGCGACATAAACGAATTCGCAACATTTCTCAACAAAGGAATAGAAAGTAAGAAGTAAATTATTTAAAATGTAATTTTCAACAATCTGTCATACCGAATTTATTTCGGCATCTACTTTAACACGGGGATTAATCCCCGTGTTAATTTTTACTCGTATTTAACAACTTTTTAGTCATACTGAACTCGTTTCAGCATCTCCGATAAAAAAGAGTGGATGCCGAAATAAATTCGGTATGACAAATATAGGGCATAATATGTAAAAATTGATTTTTAGAAGCACATTATAATGCTTCATTACTGTTGGACTTAGCAATAACGTCAATAAATATCTCGTGCATACTTGGCGTATCAATAGCGAAACTAATAATATCTGTTTTTTCATTTAAGATAGCAATAAATTCCTTTTTATTAAAATTAGAATTAGTTATCTTAAGGGTAATACTGCCATCCGAGTGGTTAATAATATTAACATTTTCTAAATTATTTATATCAATATTTCCTTTGTATTCAATATGAATAATATTTCGTTGATACTGCTCTCTAATCTTATTGACAGCCCCGAATAGAACTGCTTCACCATTATTAATCATACATATTTCATCGCACAATTCTTCTACTTGCGACATAACGTGAGTAGACAGAATGATAGTTATTCCTTGTGCTTTCATTTCTAAAATTACGTTCTTTAATAACTCAGTATTAACAGGGTCAAATCCCGAAAACGGTTCATCTAAAATCAACAAATCAGGTGTATGAATGACGGTAGAAATAAATTGTATTTTTTGCTGCATACCTTTAGAAAGTTCTTCTACTTTTTTATTTTCCCAACCTCTTGCTCCGAGTTTGTCTAACCATAAATATGCTTTTTGGAGTGCGGTTTTATGTGCCATACCTTTTAGTTCACCGAAATAGGTAATTTGGTCTATAATTTTACTTTTTTTATATAGTCCTCTTTCTTCGGGCAAATATCCTATTTTATTTTGCAAATCGGGTGACATTTTTTGTTGGAACAGCGTAATAGTTCCTTCGTCAGGCTGAAAAATGTTACATATTTGTCTTATAAGTGTTGTTTTTCCTGCTCCGTTTGGACCGAGCAGACCGAATATTTTTCCTTGATTAATAGTAAAAGATATATTATTAGATACAATTTTGTCGCCGAACTTTTTTACTACATTTTCCACTTTCAGTATTTCCATAGTGCAAAAATAACAAAAATTATTCTGAATTTATTACTATTTTTGCATTACATAAATGCTGCTTAATCAAAAATATGAAAACAGAAATATACGAACTACATTCAAAAAATCCTGAAGTCCGTGAATTAAATATTATTGTAAATAGATTGCGAAATAGCGAAGTAATGCTATATCCAACCGATACAGGATTTACTCTCGGATGCCAATTAGGAAATAAGGCAGCAATAGAAAAATTGCGATGGATTAGAAAATTATCAGATAAAAAATCACTTACTTTTTTATGCAATAACTTATCTAACATCTCTGAATATGCAAATGTAAGCAATCTTGCTTATAGGACTATTAGACGACTTATACCCGGCCCTTATACTTTTATATTGCCAGCCACAAAACTTTTACCACGCCTTGCAATGCATCCAACACGCAAAACAGCAGGAATTAGAGTTCCCGATTGTAATATTTCACAATCAATAATTAGTGTTATGGAAGAACCAATTATCTCAATTTCCGCTAAAATAGATACAGAAAGCGAAGAAGATTATTTGTATTTAGAACCCGATGATATTATAGAAAAGTTTTATAATTTAGTAGATATAGTAGTTGCATCTGACAATTATAACTTCAAGGGCGAATCTACCGTAATAGATATGGTAAGCGATAATTTTAAAATAATGCGAGAAGGTGCTAATTTAGATGAGGTAGTTAGTTTAATAGATTAAGTATTATAGTTAATTCTAAAAATGTTCTGCCGTGCTTATTTCATTCTGTTATGCAGCATAAAGCAGAAATGACTTTTTTTTATAAGTTGCTTAAAAAAACGTATATTGTCTAATTATAAATTACATATATTATGGATAAAAATATAATAAGAAAAATTATTGCTAAACGAACAGCAAAAGAACTAAAAGATGGATATGTTGTAAATCTTGGAATAGGATTGCCTACAATTATTCCAAACTATCTGCCCGCAAATATAAATGTTACTTTCCAATCAGAAAATGGTATGTTGGGAATGGGACCTACCCCCGAAGAAGGAAAACATAATCCTTATTATACTAATGCAGGAGCCCAATATATAACTGCCCTTCCTTTTGCATCTACTTTTGATAGTGCTACTTCATTTGCTATTATTCGTGGGAATCATATTGATGTTTCTATATTGGGAGCATTAGAAGTAGATGAAAAAGGCGATGTTGCAAATTGGATGATTCCCGGTAAAAAAATTCCAGGTATGGGTGGTGCTATGGATTTATTATCTGGTGCAAAAAGAGTTATACTTGCTATGGAACACACCGCTAATGGCAAAAAAAAGATACTAAAAAAATGCACACTGCCACTCACAGCAGCAGGACAAGTTAATACTATTATTACTGAAATGGGTTTTATGGAAATAACTGCTGAAGGCATTGTATTAAAAGAAATCAATCCTAAATTTACAATACTGCAGGTTCAAGAATTAACTGATGCTAATCTCATTATTGATAAAAATTTAAAAGAAATGGATGTTTTTTAAAATAAACATTTTCCGTTTCGTGAACTTATTTGTGCTTAATACTTTATGTAGATTAATTTCTTATATAATATCTTTATAATGCCTTTTAACTTATTGTAAA
>WRLB01000083.1 GCA_009777815.1 Bacteroidota bacterium | reverse complement strand
TAGGAATAAGATTAGAAAAAAATGTTATATTAGCATATTAATAAAAGCAATTTAGATAATAAATATTATGTCACAATATTTAGATCCGAAGAATGATTTAACTTTTAAGCGAGTATTTGGCGAGCATAAACATCTTTGTATGAGTTTAATCAATAGTATGTTGCCGCTTGAAAATCCGATTGTAAGCATTGAATATCAAACAGGAGAATTAGTTCCTGAATTGGCAGATATATTGCGCTACACTGTAGTTGATGTTCGTTGCACTGATTCAAAAGGTCGTCAATTTATTGTAGAGATGCAAATGTATTGGTCTGAAAGTTTCAAAAGTCGTGTTTTGCTTAATGCTTCGAAGGCATATGTAATGCAATTAGATAAAGCGAAAGATTTTAAGTTGCTTCATCCAGTTTATGCTTTAAATTTTGTAAATGACACCTTTGAAAAATCACCAGAAATGCGTGATGAATATTTTCATCATTACAAAATCGTAAACATAAAAGATACAGAAAAGCAAATTGAGGGCTTGGAATTTCTTTTTTTAGAATTGCCGAAGTATAAGCCATTGGATAGAGCGGCGAAGAAATTACATAATTTATGGTTGCGTTTTTTAACGGAGATAAACGAAAACACGCGAGAGGTTTCACAAGATTTGTTGAGCAATGAATTAACTCGCGAGGCGGTTGGCTATATGGAAAGAGCAGCATATAGTAAGGAGCAGTTATTTGCATACGACAAGCGTAGGATAGATGCGATAACGGAGGTTAGTGTTATAAGTGAAGCCAAAAGAGAAGGATTAGCCGAAGGCAAATTAGAAGGAAAAGCAGAGAAGGCATTAGAAATCGCTAAAGAACTAAAGGCACTCGGTCTCTCATTTGAGCAAATTTCTTTAGCAACAAAATTGTCAATGGAAGAAATAAGCAAAATATAACAAAATAATCGTATATTAGCATTTTAATAAATTAACAACGTAATTATATACCTGATTTTCGGCGATTTGCCATTTAAAGTTGAACCACTAAAATAAAATTATGTATATAGGAATAAAAGCGGTTGTTCCGCAAAATGATTATACTTTGTTGCTAACATTCGAAAATGATGAACAACGAGTTTTAGATATGAAGCCATATTTAGAAATAGGTCATATATTTAGAGCATTAAAAGACAAAAAAATGTTTAATACAGTGCGAGTTTCATTTAGAACTATTGCTTGGGAAAATAATGCAGACCTTGCCCCCGAAATACTATATAATAGTAGCATAAGAATATAATAAAGTATATTACTAAATATAAGGCAGTGAGATATTTATTTACAATTTAAACCTTTTTAATTTTTTGCTGTCTAAATTTTTAACATAATAATTAATTTAAAATAAAAACGTATATTACATAAAATTATATTACACGGAGGGCAAAATGAACACCCACAGAAATAAAATTATCATAACAACTTTAATAATTGGATTTGCAATAACTACCAGTTGCTCCACACACAATTATTATTCGCAGGATGCATTCGGCTATACTAAAAATCCTGCAACAGTAACAAAAGATGTTAAAACAATTGTTACTACTACAACCACTAATGTAAATGAAAATAACGACACTGTTACAACGATAACAGAAGAAATTTATGAAGGTGGTATTATGAATGGAAATATTTTCCATACAGGCGATGAAGACGGAACTACTATAATTAATAACTATTACGTAACTGATAATTATTATAGGACTTCATATAGACCATTTGGATATGTATCTTTCGGTTACTATCACAATCCATATTGGGGCTGGTATGACCCTTGGTATTATTCTTCGTGGTATTATAATCCTTACTATCGTTATAGTTGGTATTATCCGTCATATTGGCATTCTCATTACTATTCGCCGTATTATTATGGATACAATCGCTATTATGGATATCATAATAGCGGCTATTACTACGGCTATAATTATGGCAATAGATATGCAGATTATGTCGCTAAACCAAGATACTCTACTCGTGGTAGTATGGGAGCGAGTTCAGGAGTGGCAAGAACAAGAGGTTCGGTACCTAATAACAATAACGACTCTTATTCGGTTAGAGGAACACCTACAGGTGGCGGCGGTGGTTCCGTATCAAGAGTTCCAAATTACAATCAACCGACAACAAGAACTACCACAACTACGCGAAATGGTAATTCTGTAACAAGAACTACAACTACACAGACAGACAATTCAGCAACAAGAACTACAAGCCCTACAACTCGGACAGATAATTCGGCAACAAGAACTACAACTCCTTCGCAGAGATATAATACTGTAGGAAACTCTAATACTTCAGGTAATAGCAGTTCATCAAGGGAAAGTAGTTATACTCCATCGTCTTCATCGAGTAATAGTGGTTCAGGTTCGTCAAGAAGTGGTGGTAGTTATACTCCGTCTTCATCGAGCAATAGTGGTTCAGGTTCGTCAAGAAGTGGTGGTAGTTATACTCCATCGTCTTCGGGTTCGTCAAGAAGTAGTGGTAGTTATACTCCATCATCTTCGGGTTCAAGTTCGTCAAGAGGCGGAAGCAGTTCAGGTAGTAGTTCAAGCGGCTCAAGTAGCAGAAGCGGAACAGGTAGAAGATAGTTATTTTTAATTGTTTTATAAGGTTCGCTATGCGAACCTTTTTTAATATATAATATCTCTAAAATGTTATACAGAACTTATTTCGGCATTTCCTGATTCTAATTAGAAGATACCGAAACAAGTTCTGTATGACAGAGAAAGTTTTATTACTAATCTAACACTTTAATTCCTCTATATGTTTATTTATAATTACTTCCATATTTGAATAAACACTCTCAAAAGAATTACTCTTAATTAATTTATTAAGTTGTGGGCAATATGAAATAAAAGTAGAATCATATTTTTCCTTAATTAGTATTTCATAATCATCGCGCCGCTTACTATCTAATATTTTAATTTCATTTAATATCATAAAATGTTTTAGAAATAATGTTCAAAATAATGTTCAAATAATTGTAATAAACCTATTATAATAAGTATAATTCCTGCAATAATTTTCATAATTTTTGAAAACATTTTGCTTAACTTCCCGCCCACAAAGATACCAAGCAAACTCATAATTCCAACTACAACTGATATAATAACATTCGGTATCAATATATTAATATGTAGAAGCGCAAAACTAAATCCTATTGCTAAGGCATCTAAACTTGTAATTAAACTTAAAGTCAATATGTTTCTATATCTAAAAAAATCTTTTTTTATCTCTAATTCATCTTTATTTTTTACTGCTTCATATATTAGTTTGATGCCGACAAATCCAAGAAATAATAGAATAATCCAATGCGACAAAGCATCTATATAATCAACAATAATATTTCCTGCATACCAACCTATTAAAAGCATTATGAAATGTGCTATCATAAATGCGGAAATCAGTTTAGCAACTTCTTTTTTAGTAATAGTAGTAAAAAAACTACCAATAGCCAACGCAATAGCAAAACTATCTGCACTTAAACTAACTGCAATTAATAATACATTAAATATTGATAACATTAGCACTTATTTTTTATAAATTATAAAAATGTATAACAAAAATCACTAACAAGTTCTATATAAAATAGTAGAAATTGTGTCATTACGAACAAAATACGTTATGACAATGTTAGCACAATTCCATTAACAACATTGTTTTTCTATATATTCTACAATTTCGTTCCAACTGCTAGTTATAAAATCTGCGTTAGATTTATTGTATCTTAAATCTATAAGGTTCTTATCTATGTTTCCATCATACCTTATTGCTTTCATTCCTATTGCTTTTGCACCATCAATATCTGTTCTGTCAATATCGCCAATGTGTATAGCATTTTCAGGTTTCACATTTAATTTTTCTAAAATTGTTAGAAATGCTTTTGGATGTGGTTTTGCAACTCCTGTCTGGTCGGAATAACTAAAAGCAGAAAAATACTTTCTAATATCTAATTTTATTAGCAATTGGTCTACTATTTCCCCTGGACTAAAACCTGTATCAGATACTATTGCAAGTTTGTATTTAGCACTTAATTCAGTTATTGCTTCTTTTGCTCCTGGCTCTAAATCAGGCGGAAATATTAGTATAGTATTTTCAAAAAAATCAACAATATATTTAAATGCTCTATCATTGTTTGCTTTATTAATTCCTTCTGCAAACTTCATTTCTTGCCATATAAAATTAAGTATTTCAGTCGCATTCGGAGTGCGACATTCATTTATCCAACAATGATTATAGTATTCCCAAGATTTTTTTAAAATAATGTCAAATTTATCTTTATCAATACTGATACCTAAATCATTAAGAGTATTTAGCAGAACTTTATTCCTACTATGATTACGTATATCACCGCTTGCTCCGTTAAAAAGAGTATTCCAAAAGTCAATAGTTATTAATTCCATATTAGTGGCACTTCTAAAAACGCTGTTTTTTTTTTGATAAAAAAACAAAAATAATAAAATGTTATGAAATTATTAAAAAAAATGAAATAAAGGGAATATCTAAAAAAGGTTATTCCGCACTTAATAGGGTATATCCATATTTTATGCGAGGAAATGCCGAAACAAGTTCGGTGTGACATTTTTATAAACACTTTATTTTTACATAATTTTTTAGTATTTTGGAATATGACATATAAAAAATTAACACATAAATCACACGAATTATTGCAATTAGCAAACGATATTGCTGTTAAAAATAGTAACCAAATAATTGAACCCGCACATTTCTTTGCCGCTATGCTCGAAGATAAAAAAGGTGTCCCCGTTGCTATATTAAAAAAAATAGGTGCCGATGTTTCTACACTTGAAAATAAAAATAAAGAAATAATAAAAACATTTCCAATAGTTCAATCTAATTCCGACACCTATCCATCAAAAACAATGGATGATGTTTATCTAAAAGCAAAGTCCGTGATGGCTGAACTAAAAGATGAATACATTAGCACAGAGCATTTTTTAATAGCATTGACGCAAGTTCCAAATAATGTTCAAAATATACTTTTAGAGCAAAATATAAATAAAGAATCAATACTAAAAGCATTGCTTGACATTAGAGGAAGTAATAGAGTAAAAGATGAAAATCCTGAAGATAAATATCGTGCATTGGAGCAATACGGACAGAACCTCAACGATTTAGCATTGAAAAGAAAATTGGATCCCGTAATAGGAAGAGATGATGAAATTCGTTTGGTTATGCAAATACTATCTCGCAGACGCAAAAACAATCCCGTTCTTATTGGTGAGCCGGGCGTTGGCAAAACCGCAATAGTAGAAGGTATAGCACAAAGAATAGTGCAAGGCGATGTGCCTAAATCATTAGCAGATAAAACCATTATTGCATTAGATTTGAGTGCTATATTGGCGGGGGCAAGTTATAGAGGACAATTTGAAGATAGATTAAAATCAGTTGTAAAAACCGTTATTGATTCTGATGGCGAAATTATTTTGTTTATAGATGAGTTACATACTTTGATTGGAACGGGAGCAATGTCGGGAAGTTTGGATGCTGCAAATATACTTAAACCTGCATTAGCACGTGGCGAATTACATTGTATAGGCGCAACTACATTAGATGAATACCAAAAATATATAGAAAAAGATTCTGCTTTAGAACGGCGTTTTCAAAAGATATTAGTCAGCGAGCCATCGGTTGAAAGCACTATAAGTATCCTTCGAGGTATTAAAGAAAAATATGAAGTCCACCACGGAGTCCGTATAAAAGATGCAGCAATAATTGCAGCAGCAGAGTTGTCCGATAGATATTTAACAGAAAGATTTTTGCCCGATAAAGCAATTGACTTAATAGACGAAGCAGCATCTAATTTACGAATACAAATAGATTCTGTTCCCGCCGAAATAGACGATATACAACGCAAAATTATCCAATTAGAAATAGAAAAACAAGCACTAATAAAAGAATTAGAAAACGACTAAAATGGAAATAGATAATTTGTTATAAATAAAACAAATACGGCATAACGTTTTTTATAGGTTGTCTATTTTAAAAGAACTTACTTTTTTTGAAGAAGAAGAAGACAATGCCACCAATAGTAAATGTCAATAATATAACTATGAAAAACGCATATGGGTGGCTTTCTAAATAATTTAAAAGATTCATACCAAAGAATCCACTTACAACATTCGGAATAGTAATTATAATTGTTATAATGGTTAGTTTTTTTACAATTTCATTAACGTTATTTGAAATAATTGAAGCATAAGCATCCATCATACCTGCTAATATATTAGAGTGGACGTTAGTTGTTTCTATTGCCTGTTTAATTTCTATTTCTGCATCTTCAAGCAATTCTTCGTCAATTTCATATTTTCTATAATAATTTTTTAATTTATATACTAATAAGTCGTTGCCTTTTAATGAAGTAATAAAATATACAAGCACTTTTTCTATGTTTAATAAAGCGTGCAGTTCATCGTTTTTAATTGATTTTTCTAATTCTTTTTCAGCCATTTTGGTGCGAATATTGATGTGCTTTAGATATTTTTGATACCATACAGACGAGGATAAAATAAGCCGCAATAAAAAATCAATATTATTATTTATAACAATACCTTTTCTTTGCGTAAATAATATAAAATCAGATACAACTTCGTTTGGGTGGAAGCAAATAGAAACAACCATTTCATCTTTAATTATAATGCCAAGCGGTGCAGTAGCAAACTCCATATTTTCTATGTTTTTAATGGGGATTCGCATAATAACAAGTGTCCATCCGTCTTCATCTTCTAAACGTGGTCTTTCATCTATATCTTCAATATCGTTAATGAAATCTACAGGAATTTGCAATTCATTTATGAGATAATCTATTTCGTTTTGCGTTGGATTAGTGACGTTAATCCAGCAGTTATTTTCCAATTTGTTTATCAAATTGAGACCTTTATTGGGTGTATTTTTATAGAAAGTAACCATTTTTTTTATCTAATTAACATTATAATATTTTACATTTTAGTAATTTTTAACTTAACATTAGTTTACAAAAATAAGAAAAATATTTAAAAAAATACTATAACAATTACGAGATGCCGAAACAAGTTAAATAATAAGATTTATTAAGAATTGAAACAAGTTCAGCATACAGCATTTTGGTATAAGATTGTATATAATTCATCCAAATTAGCATAAGTATTTGTATTTTATGTATTTAGATGATTTATGAAATCACATAATACACAAATAATACACAAAAAATGAATGTAGAGGATCCGAGGAAGTATTCCTACATTCATTTT
>WRLB01000082.1 GCA_009777815.1 Bacteroidota bacterium | reverse complement strand
TATAATTAGATTTGAACAATGTGAGTATGAAGGAAAACCTCACAACATATTTATCATTAAATATGATAAAATTAAGGATTTCACCACTGAACATAGGTGTGAAATTTTACATGATTATTCATGGGATTTTGTAGAAGAAAACTTTGATTTTGGTGAAATTAAATTTAACAACCCAGTTATTGTTAGATTAGAATATTATGAAGCCAATGAAACTAAACATTTTGATATGTTGATAGTGCTTTTTAATAAGATAACAAATCAATTAGATTTGACACACACTTTGCAACATGCTATCGCTACATTTATTATAGATATAAAAGATGATGTTCCTAAAAATGAAGAGATAAAGGATATTAACGATTTTAAATTTAAAGAATATGACGATCATAACGAATTATTTATGAGATATGAAAAAGTCAAAGATTTAGTTGAAAACGAGACGACCATTCATATGCAGGATATCATTGATGCATTATTAAAAGATGTTGATTTATCCAAAAATTTTGAAATTTATATGAAATATGATAATTCCTGTCATGGTCGTATATGTCTTATCGAAGACAATAAACAAAAATCAAAACAAACTTTAATAAATGAAATTATTACTGCCATCCTTGCGTATATAAGTGCAAGAAAAAAAGATGATTGTGATTTAATGCTACGACATAAAAGGTGGGAATCGTTTAATAATATTTTTAAAATTTCTTTTGATGATAAAGGAAGAAAACATATTGGCGAAACAAAACCGTTTGTTGATTGTGAAATTAATTGTGAAATTAATGTTGATTATAATAAAATAATTAAACTATCGACACCCGATGTTATTAAAAAATGTAAACAATATTTTAGCGAACTTTTTATTAATAAAAATGAATTAATGTATGAAAAATCTGTTATTACAATCAATTTTGTAAATGAATATGGGCATAGAATGTTCGAAAAATTATTAATTTATGATTCAAATAGTGTTGAAAAAATGTCGCTTATGATAGTAGAAACAGTAAAGTTTTTAGAAAAATATCATAAAGATACAGTAAACGTTAAATCTTTATGGACTGAAAAAGACATTGAAAGAGTAAGTGGATTAGAACCTACTGGCTATAAAAAAATACATGAAGAAAAAAATATTCTCAAAAAATATGAAGAATCAAAGAAAATAAAAGAAATAGGGATTGACGAAAAACAAGAACACGATACATTAGAAATGATTAAAAAAACCATTGAAAAAATAGAACCTGATGAAATTGTTATTGATGGTTCAGATGAATGTATAAAAGAGTTTTGTAAAAGACATCAAGATAAAATTAAATGTATCGAGAAAATTTTTGGAAATGTTTCTGATAATGATAAAGATTCGGAAAAACAAAATAAGATGATTGTAGATGAAGTAAAAAATATGCGAACCGAAATTAACACAATAATTTATAATTTCAAATCATTACAAGAAAAAATACAAAAAATAGAGAATATGCTTTGTAATTCAGTGTAATTTTTGTAATTTTACAAACAAAAAACCCACCTTTAAGGTGGGTTTTTCTTTATACCGTAACTTGAATCCAGTATAATTTTTTCAAATATTTTTCTTGTTTCGTTTTCTTATTTGTGATTGTTAAATCAACTGTATAATTTCCTTCTAAACTAAATAGATAAGTGATAAAATTAGCATTAGATTTTAATAACAATTTATCGTCTATATCCCACATATTCCATTCAAAATCATACAACATTGGGTCAAAAATATCACGATTAGTATGAGAAATAAATAAAGGTGTTCCACGCTTTATTGCAAATTTCTTTTCACCATAAATATTAGTTCTTTCCATATCAAAAGTATTACGCATAAAATATGTTGCTCGCAGATATAAATACAATTTTTTTAATATTTTTATCTGTATCATACAACCAAACGCTTTCACCAACTATGAATTTATTTCTTATAACATCATCAGAAACATTTATTATAAAATTAGACGAGGAAGCAATGCCTCGTTCTACGCTATGTTTACTGCGTTTGACGGATATTCGTTTTCTGTTTTTTGCACATTTTTGCAGAACAAAATAAAAAATAAATCTGAAAATACTATTTTAATTTTGCTAACCAAAAATAGAACTGCGAGGTGTCTCGGCAGTATTTTTGCTAACTATACGGTGAGGTTGCACTTGTAAAACCACTTGAATCGTATAGTTAGCATTCCGAAAAAATCTTACAGATATTGATTATAAGTAAGAATTTTATGCGTTCACAGATAATCTAATCTTGTCAATAGTAAGTAAAAATGCGATATTAATGTTGCAAAATATTGCAATTTGTGGACAAGCAACAAAAATTTATTTTTTTTAACAATAAGGAAACATTATAATGGAAAAAATCCTTAGTAAGTCGGCAAACCCCGACAGTATGTGGGCTACAGCAACTAAAAAGAACAATAAAAATATGCGAAGTAGCCATTGGATTACGGAAAACTTTAAAAGTTTAGTAATCGTTTTTTCTTGATTATTATGAGTGGTCAAGCAGTATTCGTGCAAAAATCACACGCCCAAGAAAACGCCGAAGAAATAATTAAGGTACTATTCTGGGTTGAAGATGCTCTTGGAAATAGTGATTCCTGTTGGTTGTATAGTATGCGAGCAGCAGCAATGACAACAGATGGAATAGACGAGCATCTCGGCGAGATAATCGCTATAAATAAACGTCATACCACTCTTTAATATAGCACTTTCTATATAAAAATAATGAATATTAAAAAAGTTCAGATGAACGAAACAAATATGGTTCGCTATACTGAACTTATTTTTCTTATATTGTAACTTTTAATTCAATTTTAACTTGCATTAGGAACTTTTATGTCACCTAAAGGATAAAACGGAATCATTTCCTTATCAACAAACTCATTTGCTTTTACGGCAGTAGTTTTCAGATTTGATGGGCAATTAGTGACAACTTCCACCATACAGAAACCGAGTTCTTGTTGTTGATATTCTATTGCTTTTTTGAATGCTTGTTTTAGTTTTTTAACATTAGCCATCTTATGAACCGATTGCCTTGTTAAATACGCAACGCCTGGCATTTCTTTTAGCAAATTGGACATAATTAATGGATGTCCCATAGTTGCTACGTCCCTACCATATGGAGAAGTAGTAGTTTTCATTCCTGGCAAGGATGTAGGTGCCATTTGTCCTGAAGTCATTCCGTAGATACCATTATTTATAAAAATAACTAATATCTTTTCGCCGCGAGAAGCAGCATGAATGGTTTCTGCAGTTCCTATTGCAGCAAGGTCACCATCGCCTTGATAAGTGAAAACAATTCTATCAGGAAGTGTCCGTTTCATACCTGTGGCAAAAGCACATGCTCTGCCATGTGGTGCTTGCTGCATATCCACATTCAAATAATGATATGCAAACACCGAACAACCAACAGGTGCTACGCCGATAGCATTATTAGTTACACCCATTTCTTCCATTACTTCCATTAGCACCTTATGAACGGTGCCGTGACCACAACCAGGACAATAATGAAAGTCCTGCGGAAGCAATCCGTCTGTTCTTTTATAGACGATGTTTTCAGGTTTAATTAATTCTTCGTTCATATATTATCTCTAAAAAATTATTTCTTATTATAGTTTTATGTTTTCAAAACATACAAAAATAAGGATTTTTTTTGTAAAAAGTTTCATTAAAAAAATATGGGGATGCCGAAACGAGTTCGGCATAGTATTATTTAAATATTTGATGTGCTTCTTCTGATGTTTTTACGAATATTATTCTTTTTCTTTTATTGCTTTCGCAAATAAAATCTTTTAATGATTGACTTTTTACATTCTCGAAATCACCAATAATTGCTAATCTTTTATTATAATTAGAAAATTTTTGTAATATTTCTCCTGCAATTCCCGTAGATAAATCATAAAAAGCATCTATGATATTTTCTTTTCTTAATATTATTGCTGAAAAATCATTAGAAAAAAGCAATTCAAAAACATCATCTACTTCTTTTATAACTATATTATCACTAATAATCTCTACAATATCATTTTCAATTTTTGTATATTTTGTCATAATATCAAACCAATTCCATAAGTTTAGCGACACCCGTAGTTGCTTTATCGGGGATAACACAAATATCGGATGATATGTTGTTCGGGGGATTAGGATCTACCAAATAAACTTTTGTATTTAAATCTACATAATGTAACAAACTTGCTGCAGGATAAACAGCAAGTGAAGTCCCTATAATACAAAATATCTCTGCGTCAGCAACTAATTTTATTGCTTTAGACATATTTGGCACCGCTTCACCAAAGAAAACTATATGCGGTCTTAATATGCTACCTAATTCACACTTATCACCATAATATATATCTATTCCATTTTTACTAATATCGGCAACATCATAAACTAATTTTTTATTTGTTGTGCTTCTGACTTTCATCAATTCGCCGTGCAGATGCAATACTTGTGTGGACCCGCCTCTTTCATGCAGGTTATCTACGTTTTGTGTGATAACATTAACTTCATATTTTTCTTCTAACTTTGCAATTAAATGGTGTGCTTTATTTGGCTCTGCCTCTATTAGTCGCCTTCTTCGGGCATTATAGAAATTTAAAACAAGTTCAGGATTTCTGTTCCATCCTTCAGCGCTTGCTACATCTTCTACTCTGTGTTCTTCCCACAGCCCACCTGCATCACGAAATGTTTTGATACCACTTTCAGCAGATACCCCTGCTCCAGTAAATACTACTAATTTAGTTTTTGCCATAAATTAATTTTTGTTATAATAATTGCAAATATACGAAAAATGTTGGAATCCTCTGTCCTTGTTTTTTTAAAGTTTTATTTTACATAATAATTTATAAAAAAATATTATATTGCAATCTAAATTTCGTTTTAACGGAGCAGATATGCTTATTAATTTAAAAAAACGCAGAAATGCGAAAGAATTGAACGAAAGCAATAGAACAAAAAAAATGATGTTATCTATGCTTTCTAAAGATGATACGAATAGCAATTTACTGACTATTCGTGACCAAAAGTATTGCATCGCAGAAAATTATGGCGATGTGAGTGCGAAAACAAATAAAAAGAACGATATAAAGTTAAACCAACTTTTTTCCGTGACACGTTCTAATGTTTTCCAAAGCACAAATAAACCTATAATAGCAGAAAAGATACAGGAGGGCGAGACAACGTTACAACACGTTTGCGGGGTTCTTTCTAATGAAACTGCTAATAAAATCCTTTCCACCGAACCAAAACATACAAACAAAATGTTTAGTAATATTTGTGGTGGATATATGCGAGCAGTCGGAAAAATATTCCTGCTCTTCGGGGTTCTAACTTTTATGTTTTCAAATGTAGATGTGAAGGCACAAGGAACGTGTCCACCGAATTATGATACTGCTACAGTGCCACATTTTTGGGGTGATCCGAGGTGTCTTGTATCTTTTGAGTATTGCTGTTATCCAGAATATGGTGAAGATGATGCTGGCAATCCAACAGTTGTAAGTGCTACTGTCAGTATTGGCAAAATATGGATTCCCGATATGACATATTGTTCAGCCGAAATGATAATGGAAATACATTATGCAGGACATATTCCTTATTTATTAGGTAATATATTAGAAATGTGTAAGGTGCCAATTCCTGAATGTAATCAAGGATGCGACTGCGTTCCACCGGAATGCCAGGTACTCACAATAGATCGTCTTTCTGTATTGCACTGCACTGCACTTATATATCATCCAGGTATGTTTGGAACAGGTCCCGAAGGGGGATATGGCTTTGTAGATTGTAGTAGACCTCCTGTAGATTGCAGTATGACTGTAACAATTTGCAAAATTAAAACAACACACCCTGACGACAGATATTATTACTGTGTACCTGAGTTAAATACGCCGCTTACTCCTTGTAATGGTGTATTCTATACATCACCTGATGGAACTATTGTTAATGTTCAATGTTATGAATCTTGTCATTAATTCGGAGGGCTTTATATTGAAAACAAAAATTTCAAAAAAACAAATTTCACTTATAGCAATTATATTTGCTATAAGTTTTAGTGCAAATATAAAGGCAGATTGCACTAATCCATTAGTAATAAATGACATTACTAATCCACCTATTATCACAGAACCTACCTGTATTAAATTCTATGAAGGAATTACAGAAATACCTGATAGTTTATATTATCCTAATAATGGTAATATTACAGGAGTAGTGGGTGAAGATATACTAACTATTGGTAAAGTAGCATTTCGAGATAATCAAATAACAACATTATATTTACCGAATGTGGAAACCATAGATAGTATTGCATTTAGAAATAATCAAATAACAGAATTATATCTGCCTAATTTAGTAGAAATCGGTGCTGGTGCATTTGCTTTGAATGAAATCCCAGAAATTCACTTACCAAATCTAATACATCTACCACGTGGAAACCCATTTGGGGCTGCAATTACTAAATTGTCTTTGCCAAAAGTAGATACTATTCCTATGTATTACGTTAATATTGGTGGATTTGAAAATAGACAAATCAAAGAAGTGTATTTACAGAACGTAAAGTATATTGGTCCCTGCAGCTTTCTGAATAATGAAATCACAGAGGTATTCCTGCCAAATTTAGAAGCAACAGGAGGTCAGGTATTTACAAATAATCTAATAACGGAACTATCACTGCCGAAAATTGTAAATGTTAGTGCTAGCGCATTTAGAGACAATCAAATCACTAAATTATATCTACCGATTGCAGAACATATTGGTAACACTGCATTTGCCAATAACCAAATCACAAAAATAACAGATTCAGTACTGCCGAATGTAAAAATTATCTACTTAGGTGCCTTTAATAATAATCAAATTACAGAATTATCTTTGTCGGGCGAAGTAGATATTAGAAGTTGGGCATTTCGGAACAATCAAATTACAAAATTAGATTTGCCGAAGGTAGTCAAAGTAGATACAATGACGTTTGAGAATAATCAACTCACAGAATTGTTTTTGCCAGAGGTATGGCGTATTAATGCTAATGCATTTACTAATAATCAAATTGCAAAATTAGATTTGCCGAAAGCATGGTTTATTAACACTGACGCATTTGCAAACAATCCACTAAAATTAGTTACATTAGGGACCGGCTTTACAGAACCGACAACAATAGAAGCAAGTAGTAATAGTATGCTTTTTAATTCATTCAGCGGCGTAGCAACCGAAGAGGCTGATTTAGTATTAGGTGCTTATGTCTTGCCTAAAAGAGTTGGGGACAAATGGTGTGGTTATACTTGGAAAAGTATAACAGTATTGGGTATAACAGAGAATACTATCGCCACAAACATAACAATTTCGCCAAATCCAACAGACGGCACAACAACTCTTACATTAGAATTGCTTTTAGCAGGAAATCTAAAAATAACAATAGAAGACCTGCTTGGAGCCGAATTATTAGAACTTTATAACGCATTTGAATACGAAGGAGAGTTCATAAAAACATTTTCATTAGAATCGCTTCCTGTCGGTGTTTATTTCCTAAAAATAAACCACAACGGAAATACAAGAATAGAGAAGATTATTAAATACTAATAAAAAAGGAGATTATAGTAATATATTGTTACACAAATTAACACGGGGGCCTGCCCCCGTGTTTTGTTTTGTGGAGATGAATTGTCGTTCCGAACTTATTTCAGCATCTCCATATTTTATAAATCTAACTATTTAAAGCATTTGCAAAAAGCAAATGCAATTTACCCGCGGCGGTTCGCCGTCTGTTATGCAATGAATGCTCTACTTTGCCAATATAAAACTATCGTAGTAA
>WRLB01000081.1 GCA_009777815.1 Bacteroidota bacterium | reverse complement strand
GCGATGAACCCAGTTGCATATTGATTTATGACTGACCGAATAATACTGATGGACTTCGCTGACACTCTTACCTTGATATATTTGATAGACTGCATGAAGACGTATACATTGTGAAAACTTTTCATCTTTTCTTAATTGAGATTTGATTAATGACAAATCTGCTTTAACTTTTAATTTAGTTTTTGGCATAAATTACTCATAAAAAAATACAAATATAAGAAAATAAAATGTAAATATTTAAAAGACTTTATATAATTTAGGTTTCGACATAAATTACTCATAAAAAAAATACAAATATAAGAAAATAAAATGTAAATGTTTAAAAGACTTTATATAATAATCAAAATTAAAAAAATGTAAACTAATTAGGTAACTTATACAATGCGAAGTAATAACAAAAGCAGGTGCCGATTCGCTACCAATACAGCAAGAGGAGGTGTTCGATGATGTGCCATTCTAAAGATTTGCAAAAAGTGTCTTTTGAGCAGTTAAGAAAACTAAAAAGGTTAGGGTTTGATTGGATAGAAAATGTTGGATATAATAAACAAGGTAATTCTCGACACAAATTCCCCGCAAACTCCCGAACCCAACGGACTAATAAAGAAGAAGAACAGCGGTTGAGATTATGTAATACTACTCGCCTACTATTTTGGCATCAATAACTTGTTTTACGCCATCGGTGTCATCATATACAAAGGCAATTATACGCATATTTGCTACATTCCAATCCTTATCAGTAGGAATTGTTAAAGAATAATCTTTAGAAAATTCAAATCCAATAGGAATTGTGGCACCGCCAACATTCTCGCCCCAAACACCATTAAAACTATAACGGAAAACATCATTATGCTGATAATCAGGAATGTTAATAGGTTCTTCAGACGATTTTTGCCAATTAATAATGTTATCTTCAACAAGCCAAACAGAAAGTTTATTTTGTTTAGATTGCAGAACAAAATAATTCAAATTAACGCTTGCAGTAATTTGGTGTGTCTCACTATTATATTGAGCAGATAGTTCAATATCTAATTGTCGCGTTTTATTCTTATTCCAGTAATCCATAATAGCGTCACTCCATCGGCTATAATGTAGTGCTTGTGTGTTTTGATATGGATTTCTGTTTATCATTCCACGTGGAAGACCTTGTGCAGATATATTATAGAAATTATCTATTTCAGTTCCTTCATTAGTTCTGAAATCATAATTATACATTTCTCCTGTTTCTGGCTTGGCGAATTCGCCTGTGTGTATAGCAACAACAAATATCTTATTTGGATACCTGCTTTTTAATTCTTTTGCTATTTTGCTTGCTGCAGGACAATTAACACAGGTATGTCCCGTAAAATCTTCCAACAATATATTGGGACTATTAGTATCAGGTCCTGTGCTAATACCACCTTTTGTATATGGTTCTTCCACCACATCACAGGAAGCGAGACCCCAAATAATTAATGCTACAGATATTAAATATTTCATAACTTCAACAAATATTTTTTACAAAAATACGTTTTTCTATACAAAAAAAACGTATTTTTGTATTATTATGTAATGTTACTATATATGAAAAAATATATTACTTGTTTGCTTTTAATTATTTTTATGGTGCCTGCGTTTTTATGTGGGCAAGAAGATACAACAAATGGACATTTTTTTGAAGATTTGTTGCTAAACGAAATATCAGGCGATGTGAAATATAATGAAGTATTGAAATACTCAGGCAATTCCATAGTTATAATTACTGCCGATGATATCCAAAAAAAAGGATTCACATCCTTTAATGATATTATACATTATGTGTCTGATTACTCTATAGGGTCAGATATGTTATGGAATTTTTTAGGTGTCAGGGGTGTGACGTTTCCTAACTCGTATGGCTCGCGTGTTGCTATTACAATAGATGGCAATTTTTTAACTGACTATACTTTTGCATCTATTTTGAATAGTAGCGTGCTTGAAATTAGTTTAGATTTCATTGAACGGGTGGAAATTATATCTGGTCCGCCGTCTTTTAATTATGGTTATAAGGGCATACTCGGTGCAATAAATATAGTAACAAAGGACGGCAAAGATTTTGATGGTGGAACGGTAAAAGTAGGCACTACGCATACAGGTGAAACACATTTTGAACTCACAACGGGCTATAAATTAGAAAACGGTCTTGATATAATGTTTTCTTACAGAGGAACTTATAATAATGGAAATAATATATATTTTGAAGAATATGATAATAATACTATTTATGGGCAAAAATATACAGTAAATGCGGCAGGAGATAGTATTTTAAATCCTTACTATAATCCGAGAGCAAGTAATGGTGGAATAGCAGACCATAAAGATAATTCATTCGGAAATGTTTTTTATTTGCACGCAAATTTTAATAATTTTTCTTTAAATGTAATGCAAACACTATCTAATAGACGCTACCCGTCAGCAGGATATGAAACAATATTTAACGACAATGATGCTAAAATAGATATGAGTTTTACGAATATTATTTTAAAATATGATTACAAAGCAGATTTATTGGGTATGGCTCACAATATAAAGCCAAAAATACAATATACTCGTTCCGAATCAAATTTATATTATAATTTTTTGTTCGAAGATGAAGATGAAAATGATGAAACAATATTGTGGAATCAATTAGAAAATCCTATATTTTCTGGTCTTATGTTTGAATTATTAGACAATATTGAAATAAATAATCGTTCTAACCTTGTAGCAGCCGTAAGTTATACAAGCACTCTTGATTATGATATAAGGTTTGCTGAAGGCGAAAATAAAGCGTTTGATATAGAAACAAAAGACATTTTGTGCTATATAAAAATATTTAGCGGATATTTTGAATATACTAATGATTTAACAGATTGGTTTAATTTTTTTGTAGGACTTAGATATGAACATTCGTTTAATGAGAATTATACAGACGAACATATTTATTCTGCATTACTGCCAAGAGTCGGTGTAATTTTTGACGTCGGGAAAAATTCAATTATAAAAGCATTATTTGGAACAGCAGCAAGAACACCATCAGGATATGAAAATTATTATGCTACAACCATAGAAGTAGACGAAATAACAGGCGATAGCACATATAAAATGGGACATTTGAACTATGAAAACTCAAGGTTATATGAGGTGAACTATACATATCTATCAGAGGATTTTTCAGGCAAAGTTTCTATATTTCATAATACTATAAACAATTTTATTTATGAAACAAAAATAGACCCCGATGTTATTATGACTATTGATGAAACATACCCATATTTAACGACTAACGCTGATAATGTGCGAATTAATACATTCGGAGTATCAATTTTTGCAAAATATAAAACTAATTTCGGTATAGATCTTTTTATCGGTAATACTTATTCTTATGTAGATATTGATAATAATTCCGACCAAAATTTAATAGAAGATGTAAAAATAGGTTCATATAAAAGTATATTAATATATGGCGTATCTATTGAATTAATAGATTTTCTTTATCTTAATTTGCTCGGAAAATACGAAACAGGCAGAATTGCAATAGATAAAACCATAGATGAAGAATACGGATTAACAACTCTCCCGAGTGCCCACAAACTCAATATGGATTTAGTATATAGACCTTTTTATCAACAAAGCAATTTAAAGTTTTTGAACAAGTTTTATGCTGTCTTATCACTAAAAAATATATTAAACAGAAAAGATTATTATCCCGTAGCATATACATTCGGAACAATATCTAAAGTGCCACGCGATAACGGATATTCCATCGGCTTAACCTTAGGATATAAGTTTTAAAATGTCATTCCGAACTCGTTGCGGAATCCCCTTATTATATACGTAATGACATTGTTTATAGGTTATCTAATACAGTTATATCTACTTACATCTTTTTCTTATTTTTTTTACTATCTCTATATTTACTCCTTCAGTGCCGAACAATTCTTTCTCATTAGGTCTATCGCCATGGAAATCTGACCCTCCTGTTTCTAATAACCAGTATTGACTTGCTATTGAATGATATTCTCTTCTTAATTTTTCTGTATGTAGCGGATGATGGACTTCTATGCCATCTAATCCTGCTTCTATAAATTGGAATAATTTCTTTTGATTTACAAAATATCCAGGGTGAGCAATAACAGCAACCCCGCCTGCATTATTGATTAGTTTGATTGCTTTTTCCACCTGAAATATTGCTTTTACAGTATATGCTGGACCGCCATCGCCGATATATAAGTTAAAGGCATCTTTGGTAGTAGATACATACCCCGATTCCACTATTACTTGTGCTATATGAGGACGAGTTATTGGTGCCTCACCTGCTTTTATCAGGACATCGTTAAAATCAATATTTATTCCCATTTTATTCAATCGTTGCGTCATTATTTCTGCTCGTTCTATTCTGCTTTGCTTAAATGCTGCAAGATGTTTGTGCAAATCTTCATTATCTATATCTATGCAATAACCAAGAATGTGATACTCATTTTGCGAATCAAAACAACTTAATTCTATACCTTCAATAAAGTCCAAGCCATATTTAGATGCTATTTCTTTAGCAACATAATTACCTTCAACTGTATCATGGTCAGTGATACTAATTGCGGCAATACCTAATTTTTTTGCTTTATAAAATAGTTCATCAGGATTTAGCATTCCGTCAGAAAATGTAGTATGTGTATGTAAATCTGCAATCATATTACAAAAATACGTTATTTTTATGAAAAAAAAGTAAATAATTATTTTTTTGAAAGTATTATTAAAATAAAATCCGTATTTTTGTAATTATTGATATAATTAAAAAAATGATTATGAATAATATTAGTAGAAGACAATTCGTTAAAAATGTAGGAATAGGTATGGGTATCGCTGCGACTACTCCAATGTGGTTAAATACATTAATCGCTCAAAACCCCGATGCTGTCGGCACTAAAATGCTACAAACTAATTTCGGGTTTACAAAAGAAGAACTAAATAAATTGCTACTTATTGCACTAAGTAAAGGTGGCGACTTTTCAGAACTATATTTTGAATATATTAAAAATAATTCTGTTGGAATGGAAGAAGGACTTATAAAAAGTTCATCTGAATATATTTCACTTGGCGTTGGCATTCGTGTTATTAAGGATAATAATTATGGCTATGCACACACAAGTGATTTAACTTTTGATAAAATTCAAGATGCTGCACTATCGGCAGCCGCTATTGCAATGGATAACAATAGCAAGGTTAAAAGCATCAATGTTAATGAATCAAAAATTAATCATCAGTATTATGATTTAAGTTCGCCTGTGGTAGATATTGCACTAAAAGAAAAAATAAATTTATTGCAAACTACACACGATGCCGCACTTAATTTTGATTCTAAAATACAAAAAGTAAATGCTTCTTTAACTGATGAAATGCAATATATTACGATAGCAAATAGTGAAGGATTATTAATTTCTGATGTGCGTCCTCAGACACGTCTTGTTGTTTCTGCTACTGCTATTGATGGTGATAATAGAGGAACAGGTAGAGCAAATATCGGCGGAAGAGTCGGTTATCAATTTTATACATCTAAAAATGATGTCGTTGCACTCGGCAAAAAAGCAGCAGATGAAGCCCTTAAATTACTTGAAGCAAAGAATGCTCCTGCTGGCGAAATGACTGTTGTATTAGATAAAAATCAATCGGGAGTAATGATACATGAAGCAGTTGGACATCCTTTCGAAGCAGATTTCATTTGGAAGAAAACCTCTACAATACACGACAAACTTGGCGAAACAATTGGCTCGCCGCTTGTGAATATATATGATACGGGCTTTATTAATGATTATCGCGGCTCGCTAAATATTGATGATGAAGGTTATCCTTGCGAAAAAACTATGCTAATGGAAAAAGGAAAAGTAGTCGGTTTTATTAACGATAAACTTTCTGCACAAGCACTTAAACACGCTCGCAACGGACACGGAAGAAGACAATCTTACGAACATATTCCTATCCCAAGAATGGCAAATACCGTTCTAGATAAAGGGAATACTCCACCTGAAGAAATTATTGAAAGCGTAAAAAATGGATTTTATGCTATTAGTTATCAAGGTGGAATGGTAGAAGGAACAGGCAAATTTACTTTTTCTGTTTCGTTTGGTTATTTAATTGAAAATGGCAAACTAACTACTCCTTTAAAAAATGCTACGCTTATCGGAACGAATACAATTATTTTAAAAGAAATTGATATGGTCGGCAATGATATGGCATTCTTTCTTGGTAGTTGTGGCAAGAGTGGTCAGTCAGTTCCTGTCACTGCCGGAACACCTACTTTGCGTATTAAGAAGATGACAGTCGGCGGAATAATATCATAATTTTTTTGTATTTCTTATCTGTCATATACAACTCGTTTCGACATTCCTATTAGATAAATTAGGTATAACTGCATTTTAGTCGGAAATTGTATATAATAAAAACATTTATTTTTAGTATATTTGTATTTGTAATAACGTAAAACTAATATGGGAATAATTGATATTGTTAATACAATCAACAACAATGGCTACGTTCAGATGAGCATCGGCGAGATAATTAAATGGGCTCAAAAAAATTCACCTTGGCCTAATGGACTTGGTATTTCTTGCTGTGCTATTGAAATGATGGCGTGGGCATCATCTAAATTTGATTCTTCAAGATATGGTGCAGAAGTGTTTAGAATGACACCTCGTCAGTCAGATATTTTACTTGTAGCAGGAACGGTAACTTATAAAATGGGAATGGTTGTCCGCCGAATATATGACCAGATGGTTGACCCTAAATGGGTCATCGCAATGGGGGCGTGTGCTTCTACAGGAGGCATGTTTAGAACATATTCTGTAATTCAAGGGATTGACCAGTTTCTGCCTGTTGATTTATTTATTGCGGGCTGTCCTCCTCGTCCGGAGGCAATATTTACTGCTTGGCTGGCGATAAAAGAGAAAATGGATAAAGCATATAATCCTACGCTAATCAATTTAGGAAAGGATGTGTCACCTACACCAAGGGCTGAAAAATATAATTCTGATATTTGCTTTGATCCATTAAATCCACATCATCAGGATTACTTAAAACGCAAAAAGCCGTTCTACGGTGATTAAAAACATTATAAATATAAATTATTAGTATTTTTAAAAATAAAAGTTTTATTAAAATAAATTATTAAATTGCATAAAAAAATAATTGCTACAGCAATAAAATAAAGTGTATTTTGCAATATAACACATATAACAAATTTGAAATATATAAACATAAATATTTTTTTTATTCATTAACTTAAAAGGACTGCAATGAACAGAGCAGAATTAGTGGAATCAATCCACGTTAAATTAGGTGGCACAAAAGCCGCTGCAGAAGAAGCTCTAAGAGCTACTTTAGATTCTATCACCGAAGCATTAAATAATGGTGATGGCATTACCCTTATCGGGTTCGGAAACTTCTCTATTGTTGAGAGAAAAGAAAGAATGGGTCACAACCCGCAAACAGGTGAATCTATCAAAATTGCCGCTAAAAAAGCAATTAAATTTGTTCCCGGCAAAGCATTGAAAGAAGGAGTTAATCCTGCAAAGAAAAAAAATGCAGAAGCACCTGCTACAAAATCAAAAAGAAAATGCTAATTTTATTAGCAAAACCTTTTCTGGACTGGAGTTTTACTTCAGTCCTTTTTTTATAAGTTACAAAACAATTATGGTCACTTATAAAAAACGTGTCATGCTGAACTTGTTTCAGCATCTCCATCGTTTTTTCAATTATATAATTGATTATCCAATTTATAAATCGGAAAAGCAATTTATAAACAGAATTGACATTTTGTCAATTGATTTACCAATTATA
>WRLB01000080.1 GCA_009777815.1 Bacteroidota bacterium | reverse complement strand
CAATTTTCTAATGTTTCTTCAATTTGCTGAACCTTGTTTAATATATTGTGGAAACCATTTCTTATAATATATTTAATACTTTTTTCATATTTAGGTTCTTTTTCTATATTAAATACCATTATTGATTTCCCATTGCATTTGTCTTATAAATTCATCCCAATTTTTATATGTTCTTCCACGACCTGCTCGTTCATCGGCGAGTCCTTCTTCTAATGATGCAATTAAATAGCCATCTTCATCATAAAGATTTTCATTTTGAGTTTTAATTTGATTCCTTTCTAATTCTAATGTTTCCATAGTTATATATTATTTAATAATGCACAAAAATAAGAAAAATATTAAAAAAACAAATTTTTAATATATTCTTATTCCTTCTGTAAAATATTCAACATTTTCAGTGGTCACTTTAATTACAGCAATGCCCTTCTCTTTTGCTTCTTTCTCTGCATCGGCATCAAAAAAAATGCCACCGACTCCCAAAATTATATTATAATTCTCGTATTCTTTGAAAAGTTTTCTAAAGTTTTCTAATTGCGTTGTTATAAGTTTTAATATATCTTTTTTCCGGACTTGGTATTTTGTTTCTATTATTCCAATGGTATCCCCATTCGTTAAAACTATATCATATTCGCCTTCTAAATTAAGTGATTTTATTTTTTTATGTTTATTTCTTTCAATATCATAAAATTCTATTCCTGCGAATTTCATCTCTCTTTCTAATGAGTTATAAATCATTTGCTCTGCCATTTTGCCATTACCTTCGGCTATTCCACCGATATTGCGAGTAAGTTCTTTGATTTTTTTATCGGTCTCGGCGGATCTTTTATCTGCAGCAATAGACATCTCTTTGATTTGTTTGTCGGTTTCAGCGGCTCTTTCTTTTATCATTCTGTCGGTTTCAGCGGCTCTTCTATCTGCCGCTGCAGACATCTCTTTGATTTGTTTGTCGGTTTCGGCAGCTCTTTCTTTTATCATTCTGTCGGTTTCAGCCAACTTTTTATCAGTTTCTTTCATCTGTTCGGAAACTGCTTTTATTTGCTTATCAGTTTCTTTCATTTGTTCAGAAACCTCTTTAATTTTTTTATCGGTTTCTTTCATTTGCTCGCGAAGTTCATTTGCTTCTTTTTTTGATTCTGCGAACATTTGCAATATTATTTCAGGAGTATATTTTTCTTCAGCCATAATATATATTTGTTTTTTTACAAAAATAAGGAAAATAAATTAAATAAAAACAATTATTTTTGTATATGCAGAAGTTGAGATACTGGAATGTTGCTGTCCCGAAGCCAATTAAAAATCTATTTACGTATTCCTATCCTGATGATACTTCTTTGAAAGGTTATAGAGTGCTTGTGCCGTTTGGCAACAATAATAAATCGCTTCAAGGAATTGTCGTAAATGAAATAACACAAATAAATCCCTCACAAAAAATAAAACCTATAACCGAAATTTTAGATACTACCCCGTGTTTTTCCGATAATATGTTGAATTTTATTAGTTGGATGTCGGATTATTATTTGTGTCCTATTGGCGAAACATTTAGGGTGGCAATTCCAACAGGTATAGGTCCAAAGACGCTAATTAAAACATTTATCAATAGAGATACTACATTAAAACAAATAAAAGAAATATATGAAAAAAATGAAAAAAAATATAATTCGTTACCTTTTACAGATACTGATTTCAATTTTATAGATTACTTAAATAGATATGAAAAAAATGAAGATAGATTAAAGTTGCTGTCGTTTTTGCATTCGGAAACAGAGTCATTTTCTATTGATTATTTAGAAAAATATTTAGGTATAAATAATATTCAATATCATATAAATTATTTGTTAGATAGAAATTTAATTGTTTTGCAGCAAACAAATATCCGACTACAAGAAAAGGTATTAAAGGCAGTAAAATTATCTGATAAATTAACTAATAACGATGATTATTTAAAAGAAACTCTTGATATACTGGATAAGAAAGCAAAAAAACAATCTGATATTATTGTTCTTGCATTGTTAGAACATAGAAAAACAGGACATCCTACATTTATATCTAATATAAATAAAATTATAGCAAGCCCTAATTCTGCTATTGCATCGCTACTAAAAAAGGAACTAATAGAAGTTGTTGATGTTGAAATTGACAGAAATAAACAAAATAATAGCGGCACGCTTGCAACTAAAAATGAATATCAACTGACTCTTACAGATGAACAACAGCATTGTGTAACCGAAATTAACAATGAAATATCTCAACATAAATTTTCTCCATTTTTACTGCACGGAGTAACAGGAAGTGGCAAAACTCTTATATATATTCATACTATTAAATATGCTCTATCGTTGCAAAAATCTGTTATAATTTTGGTCCCCGAAATCTCTTTAACGCCGCAACTTGTGGATAGATTTAATATAGTATTTCCTGACCAATTATCTGTTATACATAGTAGATTAAGTGATGGCGAAAGATATGATGCTTGGCGAAGTGCTTTATATGGTAAATCGCAAATTATACTTGGAGCAAGGTCTGCTTTATTTGCTCCACTGAATAATGTCGGACTAATTATAGTAGATGAAGAACACGAAAACTCTTATAAACAAGATGAACGTATCCCTTATTATCAGGCACGCGATTCTGCTATTATGCGAGCAAAAATAGAAAATTGCACCATTATTTTAGGGTCGGCGACTCCATCAGTAGAATCATATTATAATGCTATTAATCAAAAATATAGATTACTTGAAATTAATAATAGAGCAGATAATGCTACTATGCCAAATATAACAATGGTAGATATGGTAAATGCACGAAGGCAAGGACAATCTATAGATAGTTTTTCACGGCTTATGATTGATAAAATTAAAGAAAAAATTAACAATAAAGAAGGTATTATTTTATACCAAAATAAGCGAGGTTTTGCAAGTTATTTAGAGTGTATTGATTGCGAAAATATACCTCAATGTCGCCATTGTTCTGTATCTTTAACTTATCATCAGAACACTAACGAACTACGCTGTCATTACTGCGGATATACTATTAAAAGCATAACCACCTGTGAAGTATGTGGTGCAAAACAACTAAAAAAAGTAGGTGCAGGAACGCAAAGAATAGAACAACAATTAGAAAATATATTAGCAGAAGAAGATATTAAATGCACTATTGCAAGATTAGATTTAGATGCTGTGAAAAAGAAAGGTTCGCATAGAGAAATATTACAAAGATTTAATGACGGACAAGTAGATATATTGCTCGGAACACAAATGGTGGCAAAAGGTTTGGATTTTCCCAATGTTACTTTAGTCGGCGTTATTAATGCTGATATACAACTAATGCTGCCTGATTTTCGTGCTGCAGAACGCACATTCCAACTACTTTCGCAAGTATCAGGTAGAGCAGGTAGAAGCAGTAATAAAAAGGGCGAAGTAGTTATACAAACATCGCAAGGACATCATTATGCTATACAATCTATTTTGCACAACGATTATAAAAGTATAATAGCAGAAGAACTAAAACATAGAAGTAACGCTATGTTTCCGCCTTTTGTTCGTTATTGTTTAATAGAGTTCTCAAGTAAAAATGAAGAACTTGCTAATCAAAAAGCATCAGAGTTTCATAAAATACTTGCCCGAATTATAAATAGTAAAAACGCTATTAAACAATCAATTATATGCTACAATCCACAATCTGCAGTTATTCATAAACTAAATGATAAATACCGAATACATATTTCATTAAAAGGTCTTAAAAATAGCGACCCGCAAAGCACAATTATGCGAAAAGTTATTTCTGATGCCGAGAACGAATACCTAAAACATTTTGCTAATGCTAATGTTAAAATGAAAATAGATATTGATTCATATATAGGTTATTAGATAGCAATTATTATTGTTTTTTGCACGGGGCTACGGTCCCCGTGTTTTTTTGTGAATAGTTGTCATACCGAACTCGTTTCGGCATCTCCAACTAATCTAAAATACCGACAATTTCATTTCTTAATTGGACGTAATCAGTAATATCTGCGGATGTTTTTATATTAACATCAGTATGAGTATTAGAAGCAAAATTATATTTATCACATACGCCGCCGAATGGATGTTTTCTACCTGCAATTTCTAATAACATTATATCGCATTTAATATCGCATTTATCTGTTCCTCCTGCACAAATAAAAGAAGGAAGTTGTTTAACTTTTTTACTAATTAGTTCATTAAGATTGTAATTTTTTGCTTCAATTAGCCCATTATTTACTCTTTTTTGGACTTCTAAAGCAACGCCTAATGCTCCCATTAATCCTGGTTCGGGAGGAATAATAATGTCTTTATCAGATATACCTGCCATCGCTATAGGTATTGCTTTATTATAACATACTCCACCTTGCATAAATATCTTATTACCTATACGTCTTGTTCCTACGACTCGGTTCAGGTAATTATAGCAAATAGAATATACTAATCCTGCAATAATATTTTCTGTTGAGATACCTTCTTGCTGTGCTGTTTTAATATCAGAACTAATAAATGCAGCACACTGGTCACTGAAATTAGGAGGATTTTCACCTTTCAATGCTAATGTTTCAATATCTAATAATTTTACACCTAATGACTCTAATGCTGCTTCTTCTATAAATGATCCCGTTCCTGCTGAACATGCTTCGTTCATAGCATAATCAGTAGGGACTTGATTTACTATATAAGAATATTTAGCATCTTGTCCGCCGATTTCAAATATAGTATTAACATCTTTATCGTAAAAAATTGCAGCATTAGAATGTGCAGTAATTTCATTTATGACACAATTAGCATCAGCGTGCAAACCTGTAATTTGCCGTCCTGAACCCGTAGTTCCGAGTCCAATAATTTGCACATCAATATCATTAAAAGCACCATAACATTCTTTTGCTGCTTTTATCGGATTACCATTAGTATAAATATATTTTGTGTCAAGAATAGCATTATCAGAGGTTGCTAACAGAATTGCTTTAGTAGTAGTAGAGCCGACATCAATTCCAAGAATACATTTTTCATTAGTTATAATATCTCGTTTGGTAGTTGTTTTAAATGTTACTTTATTAGCATAGTTTTTAATAGACGGCAGGAACGAAAAACTACTACTTATTTCCTTAAATAACTTATCTAAATCATACATAATTATATAAAAAAAAGTGCAAAATAAAGAAAAAACACGTTGTTTTTTCTAAAAAACTTTTTGCATTCTTGTTATGCTGAAACAAATTCAGCATCTCCTTATTTTACAAGCACTTACATATTTTTATAAAAACATTTGGAATTTAGAAAAAAATGTTATTTTTGCATTTTTAATTAGTTGGATATAAATTTTTTTAATAAATATTAGAGGACTTTAAAATGAATAACTATATAAAAGTATTCAGAAAAGTTTTAACGATGGCTAGCCATAGGGCGATGATGTCATCACGACAAGGCGTTCAGAAGATAAAGAACGCCACGAAAGATTTCTTAATATATAATAATTTTCTAACAGCGAAATCTTTCAGAAAAGTTTTTATGCTGGCAACCGCTATAGCAATGATGCTGGCAATTAGCACTACAGATTTGCTTAAAGCAAATTGTCCACAATCTGCTTGGCTTACAAATGACCCATGGGAAGGGGAAGCAATAGAAGAGATGTGGCTAACAGCAACGTGCAAAGTTAGATTCACTTATTGCTATAGAACAGTAGTTTGGTATGGCGCTACTGTTTATGATTCATACATCAGTAGAATTGAGTTTGAAGGCGATTGTGATAATGCTCTAGATCCTTATCAATTCCGAGATATGTATGATGCCTGCATTGCATATCTGGCAACAGTTACCAATCCTTGGAACATTCCAGGTTCCGTAACGGAGAGAATTCCTCCTTGCCCAGAACAGTCAGAGATATTTTTTGCTGCACACAAAGCTATCTGTTGGACAGAACCAGTAGCTGAATGGGTCGGCGACCCTGCTGTATTACGTTTGATTAGGCATGCATGTGCAACATCTTCTTATTCTATGTGTGCTACTATGTTTAGATACTGTGTTGATAAAGATGGAAAAATAGAGCAAAAAATAGAAGGCGAGTTTCAATCTGATATTTTTTGTGAACCTTATTACCAACTTCCAGATGGAAAATTGCTTCCTTGTTCGTGGCTTGGTTGTGATAATGAATAGGAGGTCTTATGGGAATAAAAAAAGCAATTAAAACTAAATTAACGAGAATAGTAATCTTCCCACTCCTATTCTCATTAGCCATATTTCCTTTATATTCAGCAGGGCATTTTGAACTTATGTACGACATTAATTATTGGAAATCTTTATATGAACAACCACCAAATGATACTTTGGGTTTGTTTTCTATATATGTTCCTCCCGTTGTCATTAAAAGGTTCGGTAATTATATTCATATGGGCGCAATATGTAAATATTATGTCCATAATGATGAAACAGATGAAATGAAAGTGTATGAAACATCAGATGATGGTATTCCATGCACTCGTTATAGTTCTCTTAGTGGTGAGTTCATAAGGGATTATACAACAACAAATGATTTTATATTGCAAACAAGTCGTTATTTGATGAGTGTAAAAATAATAAATGATTCTACTCCAATATTTTTTAATTATATAACACCTAATGACCTCACTAATCCAAATGGATATGATTATTATTCATTTAAAGGCATAATTCATTTAGGTTATGTATATTATCTCGGTGATACAAGCATCAAAAAAACAAATACTTTTTATAATGGAATACATGAAGATATTCCATTTCCATCAAGTGGTCTGCGATTAAATAGAGAACGTAACGAATCTTATATATACGGTAGATATGTTGGGAAACTTCTTAATTTTAGTGGTGAAGGTGGTGAACTATTATTTTTATCTACACAATCAGGTGCTGCTGATACTATTGATGGATTCACAGCACGTCCTAATGACTATCCAGCTAATTTTCCCGTAAAAATTTTGGCTTATAATGTTAATACTCGAAATTGGCATTTTATTAGTGATGATAGCAACTTTCCTGTAAAATTAGCAAATCCTACTGACAATAGATATGGCTATACAGTAGATTATATATTTTCTAATTCAAGAATAGATACTTATAAAACATTTTTTGCTGTTAGTTCGCCAACAGAGGAAGCGTATAATAATGTTATTATTTCTTGTCATTATAATATGTTGGCTGGTGAAATAACTTTGACTTTTGATACAATTAATATTCCAATATCTGAGTTTTTTCCTAATACAAAAGCCCGAATATGCAAAATATATTATATTGGGAACTTCAATGAACCACATACTAAAAATAAAGTTCTCATTACATTTAAAAATGATTGGTTAGAAAATAATATGGTAATGGAGGTAGAGAACAGTTTTCTATTACTTGACCTTGAAACTAAAGAATATGAATTAGTAACATCACCCATACTTTATTATGGTGAAAGACATCTATCTTCAATAAAATCTGCAGAGCGAGGGAAGGATAATGTCATCTGGCTTGCTATAGGAACATATATTTACAAATACTACTCTGATTTTTTGTTGGGCATTCAAGAAGAACCTACAAAAACATTTAATTCTGTAGAATTATTTCCTAATCCAACAGATGCAACGACAACACTTATATTAGAATTGCTTTCAGCAGGAAATCTAAAAATAACATTAGAAGACCTACTCGGTATTGAATTGTTAGAACTGCATAACACATTCGAAGATACAGGAAAATTTGCAACAACATTTTCTCTTGAAACATTTCCAACAGGTGTTTATTTATTAAAAATAAATCACAACGGAAATGTTAAAATGGAAAAAGTTATTAGAAACTAATAACAACATTTTACTACACCATAACAGATAA
>WRLB01000079.1 GCA_009777815.1 Bacteroidota bacterium | reverse complement strand
AGAATTATGGTGCAATAGTTGGTATGAATAATGGCACATTAACCAATAATTATTTTGATAATCAGATGTGCGTATTAAATGGGATAGGTAATGTTCCAATTCCTAATGTTCCGTGGCAAGCAGAAGGTATGCCTACACCGAGTATGCTTGGAAGCAATTTACAGTATTTGCTAAAACCTCCGAATGTTAATAATGGCAATGGTTTTGGTCCTGGTTGCAATTGGCATTTTGAGGATAATCTTTATCCGCGATTGGGGTGTTATCAACCAAACTATAATCTATATAATCACCCTATATCTTTGCTCGCAGCAGCGCCGATACGATTGCAGGATAATCCCATTACAGGCGATCCAGAAAGGTTGGATAATGTAACGCAGGACTTCCATGTGTCTAATTGGAATCCACCATTTATTCTGCCAGATCCATATAGATATCTATGGGGATGGTATCCATCAGGAATTTTTACTCCATTTTCTATGATGAACTATATTAGTGTTCCGCTACCTGTTCCTCCATACTCTAACAATGCTGCTATATTAGTTCCAAGAGGAGGATGGGATACTTTGGCTGTAAGATTAGATTATCCAATTTATGGAAACAATGGTTTTTATCCAGGTTATCTTATAATTTTTGAAAAACAGGTTCCACTTAATGTGAGACCATAATTTTTTATTTTGCCATTGCAGGTTCTTTAATTAGTTCCTGCAATGGCTAATAAAAATCGGAGAAGTTATGAAAAAGTATTTTATATTTTTATTTGTTTTTTCAAATACATTATTATTTGCTCAAAATCCACCTTTTAATGGCATTGGTGATGGTTCAATAGGAAATCCTTATCAAATTTGGACTAAAGCACATATAGATGAACTTAGTGATTCTGTATATAATTCTGGGTATCCTGTTTATTCAACTTGGCATTTTAATAAGCATTTCCGTTTGATGACAAATATTATAGAGCCACTTACTAAATCAATAGGGGAGTTAGAATCTTTTCGCAGTTCTCATTTTCACGGTGGCGGACATAAAATAAATGTAGCAATAATATCTTCAAGTACTCCACCATATTCAGCTCCTTCTCTTTTTTCTAGTTTATATATGGATGCTACTTTAGATAGTTTAATTGTAGACGGTTATATATTAGATGGCATGGCAGGAATAACCACTTCTATGACATCTGGCTTAAATTTGATATGCAGTATTTCTTATTGCATAAATAATGTAACAATAGTCCAAAATGGAGAAATTAATCCAATTACGGGAAAACTAGAGGGACCCGCAGGTGGTATTGTGTATATGAATTCAGGCGGCACCATTTCGCATTGCATCAACAACGGCGACATAACGGGCGTGGATAGAATCGGCGGTATTGCAGGAGAAAACAGTGGCACTATAATAAATTGCATCAATACAGGAAACATAACAGCCACTGCTTCGGGTGATAATAATATATTCAGTGGTGTCGGTGGTATTGTCGGCACAGTTGCTAATCATTGTCAAAATATTTTAAATTGTGTTAATATAGGTAGCGTAGTTGGTCAGGGTTTTGTCGGTGGAATAGTTGGCTTGGCTAATGGTCATCCAATGGCAGTAACCCCAATCACCAACTGCATAAACTACGGCTATGTGCGAGGAATAAATGGTGTTGGCGGTGTGCTTGGTTATATGTTTAATCCACAAGGAGTAAACGTCACCAACAGCGTCAATGTCGGCGTAGTAGAAGGCGAAGAAGATATAGGAAGTATCGTGGGAAAGGAGTAAATAAAAAAAACTTATTTTTACATAATGTTGTTGCGAGGAATAAGAATTTTTATAGTTGTTTTTGTATATTTTTTGCTATTGTTTTTAGTATTAATAACAATAGATAAGTTTGTATTACCTGCTATGACATCAGGACAAGCAACTATACGTGTCCCAAACATTATTGGGTTAGATGTAGAAAAAGCCAAAAAACAAGTCGCAAATAACAATCTGGCTTTCGAAATAGAAAGGAAAATTTATAGTGACAAAGTTATAGAAGGAGCAATTATTTCACAAATACCATCACCAAAATCTTTAGTAAAACAAGGTCGTTTCGTCTATGTCACAGTAAGTAAAGGAAAAGAACTCGTTGCTGTTCCATATATAAAAGGACAAGTCAGCAGAAATGCTAAACTAAATCTATTGAAAGTAGGATTAGAAGTAGGGAAAATAGATTATCAATTTAGTGATGATGTTGGAAAAGATACAATAATTTCGCAATCAATATCCCCCGGTAAAAAAATATCATACGGTAGCCAAGTTAATTTAGTCATTAGTAAAGGTCCAGAAAAACAACTTAAAGTGCCAATGCTAATAGGATTACAAAAATATGAAGCAATTAGATTAATAGAAGAAGCAGAATTAGAATTACAAAATATAGAATACATAAAAGATAATACATATTTCCCAAATATAGTAATAGAACAAATTCCCCCCCCTGGCACAATTGCAACCCCACAAACAACAATAAAAATAACCATAACAGAATAGTTTTGTTTATAAATTGAAAATCCATCACGGGAGCAAGCCCCCGTGTTAAAATAACGATTTTTTCAATTTACCACCCCGTCATTTGCTTCAGCAAATGACACCCCTCCTCTGAGGGGAACTGTTCCCCTCCTGTGGAGGGGTAGGGGTGGTATAATCCCCTTTTGCGGTGTGATAAAATTATTTATCTTTAAGAAATGCCTCTAATGCTACTTTTATCGTCTTATCTTCTAATATAGCAAACTTCAGATAATTTTTGTAATTAAGCGTTCGCGATTTGTAATCATACTCTAAAAACTTCTTAATTGCGATTTGCGTGTTGCTATTTTCTGCTAACAACTGCTTATATCCGAGCAAAATTGAGTCAATCGTATTATCAATTATTTTATGTGTAATAGCATTTGTATCTACTTTTTTTACGCTATCGAGCAATGCTATTGTCTTAATATATCTCGCATTATCGTAATTCGTAGCGTAATTAATGAAATTGCTATAAATAGTGTCTATATCGTCCTGCCCTTTTGCAACAACATTAAGATAATACGTCATAAAGTTATATAAGACGTGATTATTAAGCATAATTCTTGCTAACCTGCTGTGAATAGTATCCTTATCGGAGAATATATCAGGTGTTATTCCGTTTAATTCATACACTTTTTTACCTTTTTTAGTATAAAAAACTTTAGCAGAATCTATACTCGTTGTATCATTATTATGATAGTGGTCTATTTTCTGAATGCACCGACCTGACGGCGTATAATATTTAGAAGTAGTTAATTTAAGGAAATGAGTTTGCGTTAAAGGGAAAACTTCCTGCACGAGACCTTTGCCAAAGGACGTATTGCCAATTATAGTTGCTCGGTCTAAATCCTGTAAGCAACCCGAAACAACCTCGCTTGCACTCGCACTTCCACCATCAATTAGAACAACCAAAGGAAGCAAAGTATCTATCGGATTTAGCATCGCCTTATACTCTCTGTTAGCATTTCTACCACTCGTAGTTAGGATAGTCGAGCCACGAGGCACAAACATATTACATATTTTTAAAGCATCATCTAATACACCGCCACCATTACCACGCAAATCAATAATAAGTCCTTCTAACATACATTTCTTCTGCAAATCATAAAACGCCTTCAAAAACTCGGTATAACTATTAGCAGTAAATTGTTCTAACCGAATATAGCCAATGTTATTAGGCGAGGGAATGCTGTCATTTATAGTAATATCTAATATATCAGAATAAGTAACAGAATGAACATCAACGACATCTTTCCTTATTCTTATATTTAGCGTATCCTTGATGCCAATTCTATGTATTTTTAGCAAAACTTCTTGATTAGTTATATCAGCAAATGTCTTTTCAACATTAGCCGAATCTAATAAAATAGTATCCGCAGAAACAATAATATCACCTATTTTCATCTCTTCATCTTTAGCCGGGGAGTTATCCCGAACATTATTAACAACTATCTTATTATGAATCACAGAATACGAAAATCCGAAGCCAAAATACCTACCATTACTAATAATTACCATCTCATTGTTACTATTAGTAAAATATTCAGCATAAGGGTCTAAATCGGCTAACATACCTTCTATACCTTTCTCAATAAGTTTATCTACGGCTACATCTTCTATATATTTAGTTGTAATATTTTTGACGGCATTACCGAATGCATCGAATCCATTAATTATATCTAAATGCGTTTTTTGCGTATTATTAGCAAAAATCGGTAAAGTAAGAAATGTAAATATGGCGATAATTTTTTTCATTTGCATAATATCATTATTTAATTACAAAAATATAGTTTTTTTATTATAATGCTGTCATTCCGAATTTATTACAGCATCTACTTTAACACGGGGCTTGCCCCCGTGTTTGCTTTTTTCTAAAAAAATAAACATTTGGAAATTTCATAAAAAAAACCTTATTTTTGTTTTAAACTATTTTTATATTTTGTTGTCTTATGGAATAAGATGATAAATATTAAAATATAAATGCTAATTTTGATTTTGTTACACTAATTATAAATAAAAATTATGACACGATTATCAGTAATAGCAGTTTTGCTATCAGTTGTTTTAATGTCAAGCGGCTTGACCGCCCAAGATTCTAATTCTAAAGTGGAAGTTAAAAAACTAACACCCGAATTAAAAGAAAAATATTCTAATGCTTTAAAAGATATAACAATTTTGCGACCGCAACAAGAAAATGAACTCTTTACAGTGCCTATGAGACCTCTGGCAAATCCTGTAGAAGGTCATAAATCTATTAAAGACATTACACACTCTAAAAAACCACCTGAAATTTCCCCTTCTACGAAGGAATTTTTAGAAAAGCAAGGTAAAATAAAGAGTGAAAAAAAAAGTCATCAACTACAAGGACAAATGACTCAACTCCCGGAAAACATTAGATATGTCGGCGAGTTTGAAGAGTCGCAAGCAGTATTAGTAGCAATACCGAGTAGTTCATATACGTCTATAGAGAATCAGTATGCTCAAGTGTTCACTCATAATTTTATGTACTATTATGATGCTTACACCCCAAATAATCAAAAAACACAAGAAGCAATGATGGCTTACTTTATTAACTGCGAACCAGGTGACGCTATCTTTTGGCCATATATTTGGGGACTATCAAATAGTCCAAACGAAATTTATGTTGTTAAACAACCACAAGTAATATGGCGATCCGATTTTGGTCTTTTTAATGGTGATACTACTTACCGTTATATTTGGGCTAATTTAATCAATGCTATTCAGCAAGAGGCAGAAGCATGGATTAGAATAACTGCAATCGGAGATACAACTGCTCTGAAAAATTATATGTCTCTGAGAGGTATGCCATTAACCAATTATAGGTTCTTCAATGATATAATAGGTGAAGATGCTTTTTGGGTAAGAGATTGGGGACCGCACGGTTTCTATTATGATGACAATGGAACTCAAAAATTAGGTTTCCACGATGCCGTTTATTACACGGGGAGACCATTCGATGACATATTCCCACGTAAATTATTAGATGAAGTAGGTTATAATTGGTATGATCTGCAAATACAGATGGAAGGCGGAAATATGATGACAGACGGATGGGGCAATGTATCACACGGCGATGTTGTTTATAGAAACAACGATACAATCGTATTTAACTATAAAGGGCAATCTTATAAAAGCAATCCCGATGGACAATATACTTATGATTATGAAGAAGAAATGTGGTATATTACTGAACCTATTATATTAAATAAGCAACAACTTGATGCAAGAAAGAAAGCGGCGTTTAATATAAACGACCTTAATTTATTTAAAAGTTTAGAATATGATGGTGGAACGGGACATATAGATTTGTGGATTAAGCAATTTGATGAAGAGTCAATGCTTATAGCAAATATGACTGATAAGTATAGCGGCTTGACAGATTATCAAACTATTCAACAAAATAGAGCATATTTAGCGAATAAAACAACAACATTTGGAACAAAATATCGTTTCTTAAATGCTCCGATGCCAAAATCATATGATTATCACGGATGGGACACAAACTACACACCGCCACAAGATGGAGATATGCCAATAAATAACAATCAATATAATTTAGATCCTCGCGGATACTTAAATGGAATAGTAGTTAATAAGTCCTATATCTATCCTTCGTTTTCAAGAGGACCTGCTGATCCTTGCTGGCAAAGCGATGAAGCAGCAAGAGAAGTTTTGAAAAAATTGTTGCCCGGTTATAAACTTGTCCCAATTGATTCTAAAGTATTAACTCCTGGCGGAGGTGCAATACATTGTATTACAATGCAAATTCCACAAGCACCCGATAAACTGATTACAATGAAGCACAAGCCAATAAGAGATTATATTCCTTTGGCTGAAAGTTTTAATATTTCTGTGGAATTGATTTCTAATACAGATGCTAATAAGTTCGTTATTTATTGGAAGAAAGTTAGTGATACAGAATGGCAAGCAATAGAAATGGCAACCTACGATAATAAATTTTATGGTGGAACAATTACAGGAAATTTTGTAAAAGAAGATACTATCCGCTATTATATCGCTGCACAAAAAGATAATGAAGTTAGAAAATGTGCCCCAATTACAGGAGGACAAGGTGCAGACGATGGCTATTATCAGTTTTATTTTGATGATGTATCTATTGATGAACTTTATGGTTTTGAACCTAAAGCATCGGTAATAGCGTCTATTTATCCTAATCCGGTGACAAACTATTTGAATATTATTTTTGAAAATGCTACCGAAGGAAATGTTACTATAGAAATTATAAATCCATTAGGGCAATCTATAATGACTCCTGTGAATAAATATTTTAATAAAGGCGTTTTCATTTTTGATATTAATGATTTAGAACTTACGACAGGCATTTATTTTATAAAAATGACTACAAATACAGGCATTTCAACAGCAAACTTCGCCGTAAAATAAAATATACTTACTTATAAAAACACATCCAACTCGCATAAAGAATTGCGAGTTGGATTGTGTGTTTTTCTGCCTCTGTAAAGGGTATTCAATGATTAACAATTTACATTGAGTTTAATACTAAAATAACTTTTTTATTTTCTAATGTCCAAATGTGTAAGAACTTTAATTTATAAAGCAACAACATAAATTACGTTGTTGCTTTAGCAGCCGCCTTAACAAACTCCCAGTTCAATTTAGAAATAAAACGAGCAGGAATTTCTTTCGGACATTTTGCTTCACATTCGTAGAAATTTCTACATGCTCCGAAGCCATTATCTTCCATAGCAGTAGCCATAGATAAAGCACGTTTATTTCGTTCTGCTTGTCCTTGTGGCAAATTAACGAACTGGACAACTTTTGCCGAAGTAAATAACATAGCAGCACCATTCGGACACGAAGCCACACAAGCACCACATCCGATGCACGCAGCAGCATCCATTGCTATATCAGCATTTTCTTTTGAGACAGGCAAATTGTTGGCATCCTGTGACGTTCCTGTATTTACTGATACATAGCCACCTGCTTGGATAATTTTATCTAATGCAGAACGGTCAGTCATTAAATCACGTAATATCGGAAAAGCCCTTGCTCTAAATGGCTCTATATAAAGTTCATCGCCATCTTTAAACTTACGCATATGTAGTTGGCAAGTTGTAGTTGCTTTCATCTGTCCATGCGGTTGTCCATTAATTGCTAAAGAACACGCACCACAAATACCTTCGCGACAATCGTGGTCAAAGGCGATAGGTTCTTTACCTTGCTTGATTAATTCTTCGTTTAGTTCATCAAGCATTTCAAGGAACGACATATCTTCATTTACATTTTCTCTGAAATAAGTTTCTATACTACCTTTGTCGTTTGCGAATTTTTGTCGCCAGATGTGTAATGTTAATTTCATTATATATTATCCTGTTTTTATAATTTACAATTAAAAAAATACAAAAATAAGGTTTTTTTTATAAAAAAAGATAACATCTAAAAATGTTATGCTGAACTTGTTTCAGCATCTCTTTTTGGTATTGTTAAAATAGTATATATTTCTTATATTTGTATTTTTTAAC
>WRLB01000078.1 GCA_009777815.1 Bacteroidota bacterium | reverse complement strand
CCTTAACGGTCTTAAACTTCTTGCTCGTTTTGTTTTTTATTGCCTCGTATTCTTCAATGCAAAATAACATTTTTTTTGCTAAAGAATTAGAAATAATTTTTTTATTGCTTGTTGCCATAATTTATTTACTATTTATATTTAATTTGTTAATAATCAAAATTAAAAAAATGTAAACTAATTAGGTAACTTATACAACCTTTGCATTTTTTTAATTGTTTTAAATCTCACTCCCTTTAGGAAGTGGACATTTCCAAACAAGAATAGAAAAATATAAAAAAGTGACTATTTTTCAAAAATAGAAATAGTCGCTTTTATATATATTTTTTTTTATTTTCAGGGTCAGTTTATTTTAATTTTTTATTCTAAAAAATCAATTATTTTTCATTAAAAAATACAGCATAAAAATCTAACCTTCCAACACGACCTTCCAACATTTTCTTCACACATTCCGCACAAAAAAACACTTTTTGGCGAGATATTGAGCATTTTTAGTAAAACCGAAAATACCTATAAAAACCTGTAACTCCCTTATATATTGCATTCGTTGGGCTTTTCAAAAAATATTGCAATTTTTCTATACAAAAACATTATTTTTGTAAAAAATATATTGCAAGACAACTATGATTAAGAAAATTATTACAACTATTATATTAATTCTTTTTACGGCTTCTTCGAGTGGAGTGGTTGTATTTGCGTTTGAATGCACTTGTAAATATAATCATTCACATTATTCTATATACCAAAAAACAACTTGTAATGATACAGCAAATACTCATAACGACTGCGGATGCTGCTGTGACGATGAAGTAAATAATAATCATTATCATAATAAAACAACTAATATCATAGATAATTGCGGCTTCCATAAAATTAAAATATTATCGCTCGGTATTGCTATTGATATTAATAAAAAAAATATAGAAAAGAAAATAATTCATAATAACACTACCACCCCTAATTTCGCTAATAAGAAAATAAATAATATCATAAATTCATTAACTAATAATTATATTAAAAAACCACCACCATTTTATGATATTAGTATGATAATCGTAAAATATATACAAACTATCTCTTCTAAAACGTCTGATGAAGTACCGATATTGGTTTCTTAGATACTCCTCCTCCTTTATTGTTCTTTGAAATATAAATATCGGTACCTTATAAAAAAAGGTGCGTCCTGGTGCAGCATTGCATATTTAGATTTAATTTATAAAAAAAAAACGCATCAGGGCGTGCTATTATAAAAAAGGTGCGTCCTGATTAATCTTCATCATAACATATTTAATATTATAATATATTTCTCTATCAGGGCGTGCTATTATAAAAAGGTGCGTCCTGATGCAACATATGTTTCATTGTGTTTGTGTTTTTTGTTATAAATTTGCATCAGGCGTGCTATTATAAAAAAAGGTGCGTCCTGATTAATCTTCATCATAACATATTTAATATTATAATATATTTCTCTACCAGGACGTGCTATTATAAAAAAGGTGCGTCCTGATGAACCTCTCAAGTTATATATCAAAACTAATAAAAAAAAAACGCATTAGGACGTGCTTTATTTATAAAATATCTTACATACCGATAACACATTTATATAAATTGATTAAGCAATTTGTTAAGCCGAAAAACAACTTTTTGCATAAAAAAGCAGTCATACTGAACTTGTTTCAGTATCCCCAACGGAATTAGGAGATGCCGAAACAAGTTCGGCATGACAGAAACAAAAAAGCAATTTGTTAAGCCGAAAAGCAATTTGTTAAGCCGAAAAGCAATTATATAATTGAAAAAGCAATTATATAATCGGAAAACCAATTATATAATTGAAAAACCAATTATATAATCGGAAAACCAATTATATAATCGGAAAACCAATTATATAAATCGGAAAACCAATTATATAATTGAAAATTGCATATTATAATGCAAAAAGCAATTATATAAATCGAAAATTGCATATTATAATGCAAAAAGCAATTATATAATCGGTTTTTAAATCAATAAATCGCTGAAACAATAGTAATAATGCGTATTTCATAGAATAATAAGAAAATTAGTAACGAAATAATTAAAAAAATTAAATAACAGAATAATGAGATGCCGAACTAAATTCGGCATGACATTAAAAAAAAAGGTCTTGCCGAACTAAATTCGGCATAATATTAAAAAATTAAAAACTTTAATAATTAAATAAAAAATAAAATGAATAATATCACAATCAAAATAGTTTTAGTTGCAATTTTTTTGGCAACATTTAGTTCTATAGCATCGGCGAGCAATGTAAAAGGTAAAGTCGCAGGTTATGATGCTAATAGAAAATCAACTCCTTTGCGTAATGCTCGTATAGTGGCACTTCCGTCAATGCAAGGAGTAATGAGTTCTGCGGCGGGCGAGTTTAGTTTGGAAGTCCGTGAAGATGATAGTTTATTGGTTGTTTCATCTGCGGGTTATACGGCTGATACGCTTGTAATTTCTGCTATTTCCGATAAGCAAAATATCATTGTGCAGTTGCAAAATATAGAACTCGAAGGAATTAATGTCACAGGTAGTAAAGTCGCTACTACGCTGGACTTTAGCGGCGGAATGAGAACAGAAACAATTACAACACGAGGTTTGCAAAAGGCGGCGTGCTGTAATTTGTCGGAGAGTTTTACAACTACTCCTTCTGTTGATGTTCAATATACGGATGCAATTACTGGTTCGAAGCGGATACAATTGCTTGGATTGCAAAGTATTTACACTCAATTTCAGCAAAAGAATATACCGATGATGAGAGGGCTTGCATCAAATTATGGTTTTGCTTTTGTGCCTGGTCAATGGCTGCATGAAATATCAATTAGCAAAGGGGCGGCGACAGTTAAGAATGGATTTGAAAGTATTACGGGGCTGATAAATATAGATTATAAGTTGCCCGAACACGAGAATCCAACTACTTTGAACTTTTATATAAATGATATGCCGATGATGGAAGTAAATGCCGACCATACTATAAAAGTTAGTGACAAAGTTACAACAACTTTGTTTATGCATGGCAATCTATTTAAAAGAGAAATAGATCATAATGACGATGGATTTTTAGATAAACCTATGGGGAATCAAATTAATATCCTAAATAGATGGGAAGCAGGGACAGGTATTTGGGAAAGCAGGAGCGATTTTCAGTTTATGATTGATGATAGAAAAGGCGGGCAGATGAATTATCATAACGGCAATAATAATGATTCTCTCCGCTGGGGTATGCGTGTAAAAACTAATCGGTATAATGCTAATATAAGGAATGGTTTTATGCTCGGTGATGAAGGTGCAAATATCGGAACGCTTCTTTCATTTACGCATCATAAACAGGATTCATATTTTGGTAATCGCGTATTTAATGCTGAACAGAATAGTTTTTATGCTAATATTATGTATCAACTTCCATTAGGTGCTTCACATAACGATGAGCATCATTCGGAGCATATATTTAGTAATTCTAATCTTACAACGGGCATTAGTTTGCAATATGATAATTATAGGGAGTTCTTTAATTATTTTTATTCTTCTTTGGCATATCGTAGAGATAATGATGCAAATGTAATGGTTCCCGGTTTATTTGTGGAATATGCTTTTGGTATATTTAACAATTTAAATATAATAGCAGGATTGCGAGGTGATATTCCAATAATTAACTACGATACTATTGTTATGCCTAAATCAGATGAAGAAACAAATAAAGTATTGCTAACTCCTCGTCTTCATCTTAAATATGGTATAATCCCTGATAAGTTAGTATTTGCAGCATCAGTTGGTCGTGGCTGGCGAGTTGCAAGAGAATTAGCAGAAAATAGTAGTTATCTTGCAAGCAATAGAAATTATATATTGCAAACTCATAATACTATTGAAGAAGCATATAATTATGGTGCAAATATGTATTGGACATTTAATTTACTTGGCTGTCCTGTTGATTTTAATATGGATTTTTACAGAACTGATTTTATAAATCAATTAGTAGTAGATTTAGATAAAAGCCCCGATGAAGTGCATTTATATAAATTAGATGCTAATGATAAATCATATAGCAATGCTTTTCAGGTTGATGCAACATTTCAACCGATAACTAATTTCTTTATTACCGCCGCATATAGAATGAACGATGTTAAGCAAACAACTGCAGACGAATTAAGAGATAAACCACTACAAAGCAAACATAAATCTTTTCTTAACTTCCAATATAATACGGAAATGAACGAATGGGCGTTTGATTTCACTATTGATTATAATGGCTCGGGCAGATTGCCAATGGACGCTAATGGTATTATTAAAAGATATGAACCTTTTGTTTTAATGAATGCACAAGTTACAAAAGCGTTTAAGTTTTTTGATATTTACATCGGCGGCGAAAATCTAACAAATTACAGAATAAAAGATGCAATTAAGGGCAATTTAACGCCGTTCGCAGCTGGCTTTGATGCATCTATGATATATGGTCCCGTTACGGGCATTTGCGTATATCTTGGCATTAGATATAAGATATATTAGTTAGACATTTATATTAACACGGGGGCTTGCCCCCGTGTTATTTTTTAATATATTTATGACTTGTCATGCTGAACTCGGTTCAGCATCCCTAATAAAAAAAAGAGATTCCGAAATAAATTCGGTATGACAGAAAAAATAAGTTTGGCAATGTAGTAGGAAAGTAATTATAAAATTCTTATTTTTACATTATATTATGGCTACAATAGAATTAAAAAACATATCTAAACAATTCCAAACAGGCGTAGAAGCAGTAAATAATGTATCTTTGAAAATAGAAGAAGGTGAATTTGTTGTTCTTGTTGGACCTTCAGGATGTGGCAAAACTACTATATTAAGAATGATTGCAGGATTAGAAACAATTACTGATGGCGATATTTTATTAGATAATGTTGTAGCAAATAATATAGAACCACACAAACGAAATATAGGAATGGTTTTCCAAGAATATGCACTTTATCCGCACCTAAATGTATTTGATAATATAGCATTTCCGCTAAAAGTTCTAAAACGTAATAATAAAAAAATTACTAAACAAGAAATTAAAAACAAAGTTTTAGAGATATTAGATACATTAGAACTCGCATCTTTTATCAATCATAAGCCGAAAGAACTATCAGGAGGACAGAGGCAAAGAGTAGCACTCGGTAGGGCATTGGTTCGCAATCCAGGACTTTTTTTATTTGATGAACCACTTTCTAACCTTGATGCAAAACTCCGAGTAACATTACGACAAGAAATTATTAACTTACATAAAAAGTTTGGAATAACTTCTATTTACGTTACACACGACCAAATAGAAGCAATGACTATGGGCGATAAAATTGCTGTATTAAAGGACGGATGTTTGCAGCAATATGCGACTCCTTTTGAAATTTACAACAATCCTAATAATCTTTTTGTTGCTGATTTTATTGGTTCGGCGAGCATTAATGTTTTTGAAGGGAGCATTAAAAACAACATTTTTTATGAAAATAATAGTGATATTAATTTTAAAATTAACAATAAAAGCAATGTAGATCTAAAAGATATTAAATATGCAGCAATTCGTCCCGAATTGATAAATATTGGCAACAATTATGAAAATAATATAAATATTAAGATTGAAAATGTAGAGTTTATTGGTAGTGAGACGCTTTTATATTTTACTACGGGTAAAACTAAAAAACGAATTATTTGTTCGCCAACGCAAGATATTAAAACTAATATGACTATTTTATGTAGTTTTCAATCTGATGCGATATTGTTGTTTGATGATTTAGGTAATAGAGTATGGTAATGTTATGTCTAAATAAGTTCGGCATAACAGAATACAGAATTTTCTATTTTTATAGGTAACCATAATATAAATGATAGACAATTATTATACAATAGATAGCCCACAAAATGCAGAAATAAAAATTAAAGGTTCAAAGTTTATTGGATATGTGTTTCCTGTGTCTAATAAAGAAATTGCTATTTTAAAACTACACGAAATAAAAGTAAAACATTTCGATGCTACTCACAATTGTTTTGCATATAAAATATGGAACAGCAATGAATATAGAACTTCTGACGATGGCGAACCATCAGGAACAGCAGGAACACCTATACTATTAACAATAAAAAAATATGATTTTAATGACATTTTAGTTGTAGTTACACGCTATTTTGGTGGAACGAAACTTGGCGTAGGTGGATTAGTTAGAGCATATACAAAATCGGCAGAAAGCGTATTAGAGTTATGCGAAAAAAAAATAGTGAATATAACTAATGCCGTTTTAGTTAATTGTAGATATGAAGAGATATCTTTAGTAAAACGAATAATAAACGAATACGCTGTTTCATTTGCAGAAGAATATACCGATGTTGTTAGAATTACAGCACAAATTCCTTTATCTAAAACAGACAATTTTATCAGCACAATTACATATTCCACAAATGCAAAAGCAAGTGCAATAATAATATGAGTTACAAACCTTATAATAACTCACTTTTTCCGTTGTGCAACAACTCCAACAAACATTCTCCTCTGCCGTTGTTGAGCGACAGAGGAAGAATAACATACTTATAAAAACAGAACATTTCTATTTTTTATATCCCACAGGATTATTAAGTATTGGATGTTGGCTGTCTTTAAGTTTTAATGCATCTCTTAAAGATTTTTCATCCATCATTGCTCTTGGCACTGTTGCAAGATTATTTGCTGCACAAAATATGTTTATGTTTTGTGAGACGATGCCTGCATCACAGCACATCATTTTCATAGCCCTGTCATCATTATCCATACTAAGTTTAGCAATGTCGCCAATAATAAGTATGCTAATAGGTGCATCCAGAACAAAATTTTGTCCCGAAGCAAGTGCAGGTCTTAAATCACCCGTATATATAGGTTGCAATAAGTCATCTTGAGGAACATATAAATATGCGCCATCCTTATTAATGAGATAAACATCTATCTCTTGACTATTTCTTGCAGTTGGAGCAGTGCGTCTGCCATCGGGTCTGTTGATACCACAAGCAGCCCATAAAAGATTAGAAATATCTTCTATTGATAAATCTTTTGAAGAATATTCTCTATCCGTTCTTCTGTCTTGAAAAGTTTGCATTATTGACTTCGCTGACTTAATATTCGGCTTGTGGAGTTTGATTGGCTCTAACGAGCTAGCATTTACATTCATAAAACATCCAATAAGGATAATTGATACTAATAGTTTTTTCATAAAATTTTGTTATATTGAACTAATTAAAATGCAAATATAATGTTTTTTTATAATTATTATACAAAAAATTGAGTATAAAATGATAAATATTAAAGATAAACTAATCATTTCTATTGTTAATGAAAAATACGAAAATATAATAGAATTAGCACATAAATATAGTAAAATAGAACTACGACTAGCGCAACTATCACTCACAAATCAAGAAATTATTAATATTATAAATGCTTCTGAATTAGTTGTTATTACTGATATAGCAGAGTTGAAGGATAATAACGATTTCCATAAAATTAATCTAAATAATGTAATTGAAAAAATAATTATAGATTGTCCTGTTGATAAAATAGAAAACAAAAATATTCTAAAATATATTAATAAGACCTATGTAAAAAAGATTTTTTCGTATCATAATAATGCTTTCAGTTATAGTATTTTTTCTTACATATTAGAAAAAATTAAAACGCAATTTAATAAAAACGATATAATAAAAATTGCAGTTGAAGTAAAAAATATAGACGATATTTGTGACTTACTTGATTTTTTATACCAAAATTTCGATTACAATTTAATTTTAGTTCCTTTAGGAAAAGAGTTCCAACAGTGGCGCAAAAAATCTTTGCAACTTGGCTCAAAATATATGTTTTGCTATATAAACAATCCTGCCTGTGATTGCCAACTACATTACGAAGAATATTGATTATCGTTTCAGCAAGACAGATTTTTTTATTCACCACCCCGTCATTTGCTGAAGCAAATGCCACCCCTCCACGGAGGGCATTGGTGACTCAATACTTGCGAGTTTAGAATTATTTATTATATTTGTATTTTTTTTATTAAATATAGGAATTTTTTTGTATGGAATGTACACATTGTGGCAGTAGTAAATATATAAAGA
>WRLB01000077.1 GCA_009777815.1 Bacteroidota bacterium | reverse complement strand
ACGACCATCGTTCTTATTCTTCATTGCAGGGATTAACCCCAAAAGAGTTCCGTGAAAAAGAACAAAAGTGTAAACTAATTAGTTGACTTATACAGTGGAATAAAGCCATATATATCAATATCGCCCAATATTGGATTTCCTATTAATGGCACAATTGATATAAACCAATTTGGTGATCAATATCCAACAACTGATGTAGGAACTGCTAATTTAGCACCAATCAATTTTGGAATAGCAGCAAGTTTAGGAATTAGTATTCCTTTATCAAAAAGTATATTTATAACTGCCGAAGCAGGATATAATTTTGGTTTAACTAATAGTTATTCAAAAGACGAAATATTGTCTAATTCAAATGCCGTAAATGTTCCTGAGTATGATTTACGTGGTACAACTCGCCGTCATAGAGGAATAGAAGCAAGCATAGGTATTAAAATTCCAATAGTTATAAAAATAATACAAAAACCTACTCAATCTGTTACTTACATCCAAAACGAAGGTAGTACCTACAATGATAATAGAACAACTATCATTAATAATCCCCCTACTGATACAAGTGATAAAAATTGTCAATGTAGCAAAGATTGTTGTTCTTTAGAAGAAATCAGAAGGTGCATTAATGCTAAGCAAGATGTTTGCGGAAAAAGAATTTGCATCGGGTCAGATTTATTGTTTAAGTTTGACAGATGCAATATATATGATCTAAATCCTGTTGGGTTAGATTCCCTAAAAGAATTTGCTAAAATTCTTAAAAATCAAAACTTTCAAATAATAATTGAAGGACATACAGACCTTTCAGGTCCCCCATCACGTAACAAATTTCTATCTGATTGCAGGGCAGATATGGTTAAAAATTACCTAATAGTATAGTTGTGGTGTTAGTCCTAATAAAATATATTTTACAGTAGGTGTAGGTTCCGAGAATCCAAGATATGAATATACTCCTGAAAATTGCAATTATATAGATGCAGCTGGTGGTAAAGGAGATATTCCTTCTATGGGAATTTGTCGGAAAAATCGCCGTGTAGAAATACTAATTATTTGCAACGATTAGTTGATTGTATTTCATTTTATAGGCGAATAGTTTATTAATTATTCGCCTTTTTTATTACTCTTTTTCTTATTTCTTATAAATGTGCGTATTGCAATGACGTGACGATATCAAGTTGTTTGGATTTCGTTAGTAATTTTAGCTTATCCTATATTGTTGTTATATAATATCTTTTAAATATTTACAATAAGATTGCATATATTATAAAAACATTATACAAGTATTATAAAATATATTGTAAATGTTTAAAAGACATTATATAATAAAAACAAACATAACAATAAATAATTTAAAAAAATAACAACAAAAAAAATACATAAATATACATAGATATACATAAAAATAACTTAATAACAACGCTGTAATTCCTTATAAAAACTAATATACATAAATATATACATTTTTCTTAACAATGTTAGGCATCAGAAAAGCAGCAAAATTGTTTGGTTGTAGTCCTCCGTTGTTAGTTCGTTAGGTTCGTGCATTTGCTACCAATTTGCGTAGAGATTTATCTATATTAAAAAGTTTATTTTTAAAAAGTGTATTTTTGTATTTTAAAATAAATACGATTATTAATTTATTCATATAATGTCTTTAATGACATAAGGAGAAATAATGGGTGAAATTAGATTAATGAAAGGTAATGAAGCCCTTGCAGAAGCTATGATACGCTCTGGCTGTGATGCATATTTTGGCTATCCAATAACTCCGCAATCTGAAGTTTTAGAGTATTTGATGGCAGAACAACCTGAAAAAAGAACGGGTATGGTCGTTCTACAAGCAGAATCAGAAATCGCTGCAATCAATATGATTCACGGTGCAGCAGGATGCGGGAAGCGTGTAATGACTACTTCGTCAAGTCCTGGTATTAGTTTGATGCAGGAAGCAATATCTTATATGGCGAGTGCAGAGGTTCCTTGCGTTATTGCTAATATCGTTAGAGGTGGTCCTGGTCTTGGAACTATACAACCTTCGCAAGCAGATTATTTTCAATCCGTAAAAGGTGGTGGACACGGCGACTATAAACTTATAGTGCTTGCTCCTTCAACTGTGCAAGAGATGGTTGATTTTGTTAGAGAAGGTTTTGAATTAGCAGAAAAATATCGCACTCCCGTGATGCTTCTTGCTGATGGTGCAATAGGGCAAATAATGGAAAAAATAGAATTATTTGAGCAAATGCCACGCAAAACTGACGAACAAATACGCAGTATTCCTTGGGCTACTTGCGGCAGAGGAGAAAGAGAAACTCGTAATTTTATTACCTCGCTGAATATCCAACCCGAAAAAATGGAAATTATCAACCAAAATCTACAAGCAAAATATAAGATAATCAACGAAAATGAAATAAGAGTAGAAACTTATAAAGTAGATGATGCTGAATATATTTTCACGGGCTTTGGTTTAGGTGCAAGAATATGCAAAAAAGCAGCCGATATTGCTCGCGAAAAAGGTCATAAAATAGGTGTTGTGCGCCCTATAACTCTTTCGCCTTTTCCTGTAAAAACGTTCAAAGATTTATCTACAAAAGTTAAAGGTATTCTTGATGTTGAAATGAACGCAGGACAAATGATAGAAGACGTTAAACTCGCTGTCGGCGATAAAGTTCGCGTAGAATTTATTGGCAGAATGGGTGGAATGATTACATCGCCATCCGAAATATTAGAAGCATTTGAAAAATATTTTGTATAATTTTTTATAATATGGTAACTTCTTAAAAACAGAAAATTCCGTATTCTGTCATACCGAACTTATTTCGGCATTCCTGTATTATGCGAGGAGATGCCGAAATAAGTTCTATTTGGTAGTTATTTTTTTGTCATTCCGTGCTTGACACGGAATCCCCTCGCATATAATAAGATACAAAAACGAGTTCTGTATAACTTTTTTAAAGATGACCAAATGTTTAAAAATTAAATAAATTTTATATTTTTGTAACAATATTTACTAAACGCTTCAAAAAATATGTCACTTAATAAAATAAAATATAAACTACATATCATTTTCTACATAATGATAATAGTAATATGTAGCGATTGTGTGAATATTAAATCAAAATATGTTCCACCAAGTATTTATACATTCAAGGGGCTACCACTTAATACTTCTATTACCTCAAAGGCAGATAAAAACATTTTTATTAAACAATTTGAAGTTGCCGGCGAACTTCAAACAACAAAAATAGCCGTCTATGATGATATTAAGTTGCAGTATTACAATTATCACCAATGGGCTTTGCAATTGGACGAACTATTAACAGAATACGCTGTTAAAAGGATTAGTAATTATAGTGTTTTTTCAAAGGGGATTGTATCTATATTTGGTACGATTCCTGATTATATTTTAGAATTTAATGTTAATAATTTTAGAATTAATAAATCCGACAAGGAAAATAGTGTTGAGGTTTCTGTTCTTGTTAACCTACACAAATACTCGTCTGAAATAAAAGATTATAAAGTGTTTTTTTCTAATACTTATACAATGAACGAACAATTAGTGCGTTTTTCATTAGAAGAAGCAATTACTAATTTAGAAGCAATAATTTGTAAAATAATAGACGATGCTTTGATAGATATAATCAAGTTTGATATTAGCAATTAGAAACATATCGTAATTTCTAAAACTTTCTGTATTCTGTTATGCCGAATTTATTTAGGTATTTCCGTATAAAATAAGGGAATACAAAAACGATTTCTGTATAACATTTTATTTATGTGACCATAAATTATTGCATTTAAAAAACAAGGGGATAAATCCCCTTGTAATTTTCATTATGCTAAAACTTGTTTTTACTCTAATTTTCTGTTGTGCTATTAGAATCATCATCTGTTGTAGTATTATCTGATTTTTTTCTGCTACGTATTATTTTATTATCTTTGAGGGTAGTTTTTTCGGCTGCTTTTTCTTCTGTTCGTTCACTTGTTCTTCTTGGCGGACGATCAGTGGAAGCATCATCGGTTCTTCTTGGTGGACGATCAGTAGTTCGTTCACTTGTTCTTCTTGGTGGACGATCAGTGGAAGCATCATCGGTTCTTCTTGGCGGACGATCAGTAGTTCCTTCGTTTGTTCTTCTCGGTGGTCTATCATTCGTTCTTTCGTTTGTTCTTATTGTAGCATCATCGGTTCTTCTTGGCGGTCTAGCACCTCTTCTATCTGTTCCAGCATCTTCTCCACTTTCTCTTCTGTCTGCTTCTCTTCTATCTCTTCTATCACTGCCTCCTCTACCAGAACCTCTATCATAACTTCTGTCGCTGCTTCTACCACCTCTTCTATCTCTGTCAAAACCTGACCTTTCAGAGTTTTCTTTTTCGTAGATTTGTTCTTTTTTATTAGGGTCATATCCTAATTCTTTAGCACGGATTTTAGCATTTGCTTTACCTTCAATAACAGCATCAGCCATTATCGCAGTAATAATTTGTGCTGTTTCTTTGGATTCGTCATTTGCAGGTATTGGATAATCCACACTATCAGGGTCAGTATTTGTATCCACTATAGCAATTACAGGGATGCCCAACACTTTTGCTTCTTTGACTGCTAAATGCTCTTTTTTAGCATCTACAACGAATATCACACCTGGTGTGCTTCTCATTGTTTCTATGCCGCCGAATACTTTTCTTAATCTATCTTTTTCGCGAGTAAGAAGAAGACGTTCTTTTTTAGTAATGTTATCGAAAGTTCCATCAAATTCCATTTTGTCAATAGATGAAAGTCGATTTATACTTTTGCGAATTGTTAAGAAGTTTGTTAACATTCCGCCGAGCCATCTTTCTGATACATAATGTATTTTGGCTCTTTGTGCTTGTTCTTCTATTGCTTCTTTGGCGTTTGATTTTGTGCCAACGAATAGAATTTCGTGACCTTTTGCAGCGATTTCAAACATAACATCTCTTGCATAATCAATGAGTAGTTGTGTTTTTCTTAGGTCTATTTGGTGTATACCATTTTTTTCTCCGTAGATAAATTTTGCCATTTTAGGGTTCCATCTACGAGTGATGTGTCCGAAATGTGCGCCTGCTTCTAAAAGTGTTTGGACACTAACTAAGTGGCTATTTGCCATATTATTTCTCCTGTGTTAAACTTCTATTCCTGTCGTTTTGTTTTAAACTCAATTAATGTTTTTGAGACACCTAAAACAATCAAGGAATATGACTATTTAAAAAAATTATACTAAATTACTTTCTAAAATACAAAAATAAGGTTTTTTTTGTAAAAAAAACGTATATTGCTTGAAAATTAAATTTTTAATTTTCGCTTACTTCTGCTATTTCTTTTGTTATGTGTTTTTTAGTTTTATTTCTATTTTTTGCTTCTGAAATTGTGAAATATATTTCTTTTTTATCGGTATTAAATCTAACTCTTACTTGGGAATTAGCATAAAGATTACCTAATAACATTTCTTCTGATAGTGGGTCTTCAATATGTTTTTGGATTTGCCGTCTTAAAGGTCTTGCACCATATTTCTCGTCATAACCTTCGTTTGCAATAAAATCTTTTGCCTCGTTAGAAATAGAAAAACTAATGCTATTTTGCTTCAATCTATCTATAATTTCTTGCAAATTCAAATCTATAATTTTATGTATTTCGGCTCTGCCTAAACTATGAAATATAATAAACTCATCTACTCTGTTAAGGAATTCAGGATTAAATATCTTTTTAATAGAATCTTCAATAACGGATTTCATATTATCATAATCTGCTGTATATTTTACATCGGTAAAACCAATTTGTCCGCCTTCTTTAATATCTTTTGTTCCTGCGTTAGATGTCATAATTATGATAGTATTTCTAAAATCTATTTTTCTGCCGTTGCTATCAGTAAGGATGCCGTCATCAAATACTTGCAAAAGTATGTTAAAGACATCAGGATGTGCTTTTTCAATTTCGTCAAGTAGAACAACGCTATAAGGTTTTTTTCTAACTTTTTCTGTTAGTTGCCCTCCTTCTTCGTATCCGATATACCCTGGCGGGGCACCAACCAAGCGAGATACAGCAAACTTTTCCATAAATTCGCTCATATCTATTCTAATTAACGCATCGTCTTTATCAAACATTACTTTTGAGATAACCTTTGCCAATTCTGTTTTGCCGACACCCGTAGGACCAAGAAACATAAATGAACCAATAGGACGATTAGGATTCTTAAAACCAACTCTTGCTCTGCGGATTGCTTTAGATAATTTTTCTATTGCTTCGTCTTGCCCGATAATATATTTCTTTAATTCTTCGGGAAGTTTGATAAGTTTATTTGATTCGCTTTCGGCAATTTTATTTACAGGAATTCCTGTCATCATTGCAACTACATCAGATATATCGTATTCAGTAACGGGGAGCATATTTTCAGAAATTGCAACTTCCCATTCTTCTTTTGCTATATCAAGGTCTTCTAATAATTTCTTCTCTTTATCTCTATATTTTGCTGCTTCTTCGAATTCTTGTTCGCGAACTACATCATTTTTTAGTTTTCTAACTTCTTCAATTTCTGATTCTAAATCAAGTATTTTAGTGGGAACTACTATGTTAGAAATATGGACTCTCGCACCTGCTTCATCAAGTATATCTATTGCTTTATCGGGGAACATTCTATCGGTTATATATCTATCGGCAAGCGAAACTATTGAATCTACTGCTTCTTTGGAATAAAGCACTCTATGATGTTTTTCATAACTTTCTTTAATTTTTTCTATAATTTGCTGTGTTTCCTTAGTGGTCGGCTGTTCTACTAATATCTTTTGGAATCTCCTTTCTAAAGCACCATCTTTTTCTATATACTGCCGATATTCATTTATTGTAGTTGCACCAATACATTGCAATTCACCGCGAGCAAGCGCAGGTTTAAACATATTAGAAGCATCAAGCGAACCCGATGCTCCTCCCGCACCAACTAATGTATGTATCTCATCTATAAACAAAATTACATCTTGGGCTTTTTCTAATTCAAGCAATATAGAACGCATTCTTTCTTCAAATTGTCCTCTATATTTAGTTCCTGCAACTATTGCAGCCAAATCCAATGAAAGAACTCTTTTATTAAACAAAGAACGAGATACTTTTTTCTCTATAATTCTTAATGCTAAACCTTCTATAATAGCAGTTTTTCCTACTCCTGGTTCGCCAATCAGCACAGGATTATTTTTTTTTCTGCGTGATAATATCTGTGATACTCTTTCTATTTCTTTATCTCTTCCTATAACGGGGTCAAGTTTTCCTGTGGATGCAAGTTTAGTAAGATCCCTGCTAAAATTATCTAATACAGGTGTTTTAATTCGTTCTTTTTCTTTATGTTTAGTGTTAGAAATAGAACCTTTTTTAGATTGTTGATGAATATTTTGTATCGGTTGTGGTGTTGATTTTCCTGTCAGAATATTATATAGTTCTTTTATTATATTATCAAAAGTAGCATTTTCTTCTATAAGCATTTGAGATGCAATAGACGTATTATCTTGAACAATAGCAAGTAGTAAATGTTCTGTTCCAATAGGAGTTGTGCGTAGTTCTTTTGCTATTAGATAAGATTTTTGTAATACTTTTTCTGCTTGTTTATCGAAAGGGATGTTATACCTTATGCCGTGTTCGTTTGGCATTTGTTTATCTTCAATTTCTTCTTTAATTGCTATTACATCAACTCCAATATTGTTTAGTATTTTTATAGCCATTCCATCGCCATCTATAACAATAGCAATAAAAATATGATCTATACTAATACAATTTTGTCCTAATCTTATAGCTTCGTTGCGGCTATTTTTAATTATTTCATTAACTCTATTTGAAAAACTATTGCCCATAATTTAATTATTTTTTATACAAAAATAAGGATTTTATTTCAATTGCCACGTATTACCCGGGGATAAATCCCCGTGCTAAATTACTTAAATCACTTCACTATAAAACTTTTTATTTGCGATATTTTGTTTGTCGTCATTCGCAAAAAATATGCACCCGAATGCAAATCTAAATCATTAATGCTAATTGCTTGGATGCCCGCATCACAATATTTATTCATAGGTGTTGCAATTGTTTTCCCCATAGCATCAACCAAATCAATCCTAACATTGCCCGAAAATGGATTATCAAAAATGATATTTATATAATCACTTGCAGGATTCGGAAACACATATAAATCCATATTTAGTTC
>WRLB01000076.1 GCA_009777815.1 Bacteroidota bacterium | reverse complement strand
TGAATTTTTTTATAGTAATATAAAGGCAAATAAAATGACTAAAAAACATTTTAATTTAATTTCAGGCAAAAAAGACCTGACAAACAACACCTCCTCCTACACCCATATTTGTAGTGCTATTACTACAAGCAATGTAGCGGAAACTACTATACGGGGGGGGGTAACTACTACAAGCCGTGTAGTAGTTTTACTACACATTCTAATTATCTGTGCATTTACCACTGCTAATTTATCTGCACAGCCAATAACTATTACTTCCTTAACTCAAAATGGATCCACCGCTGGTGGTTGCCTAATTAATGGTGGACCAACGACAGGTGCGTCAATTACGGGCAGTATAATAATTGCTGACGGATTAGGTATACCTGATTTTGCTTTTATGAATAATACTAATATAACATCAGTGACAGCCGCGGGCAGTATTGGAACTATAGGTAATAATGCATTTTGGAATAGTTCAGGCACAATTACTTTTAATAATGTAACAACTATAAGTTCTGATGCATTTAGGGGTAGTTCAGGCGATATTACTTTTAATGATGTTACAACTATAGGTAATTTTGCATTTACTAATAGTTTGGGGAATATTACTTTTCATAATGTAGGAACTATAAATGGTGATGCATTTTCTAATAGTTTGGGGAATATTACTTTTCATAATGTAGGAACTATAAATATTATGGCATTTCTTCAGAGTTCAGGCGATATTACTTTTAATGATGTAGGAACTATACAAGGTGGTGCATTTCTGGCTAGTACATCACAGATTTATGTTCCTCATAACACAACAGATGCAAAAATACAAGAGTTCGCCTCAGCAGGTTATACAAAAACAATAATAAAATTGCCACCACCTACTTATACTTTAACAATAACCTCAGCAGGCAACGGCAGTGTAGAAGTAGATGGCACGCCTTATACAACGACACTAACATTTGATGAAGATGATAATGTTGTAGTGGAATTTTTACCTGATGCAAAACATCAAATAAAAAGCGTAATAGTAAATGGCACTCCCGCTTCGAGAAGCAGAACCTATACAATAAATAGTATAGCGAAAAACTACAATATATCAGTAGAATTTGAAGAAAAACCACCCGCCCGTATCAACAAAGTAGTAGTTAAGAAAGGCAGGTTGATCATCAAGCCAATACCATAATATTGATTGAAAAAAAACTGAACTCGTTTCAGACACTATAACACGGGGATGAATCCCCGTGTAGAAATAAAATTAGCACGGGGGCTTGCCCCCGTGTTTTGTTTGTGGGGATGCTGAAACAAGTGCGAAATGATATTTCTAAACAATTTATTATTATATTTGCAATATATGATACTTTTTTCAAATATTTCGCTTGCTTTTGAGTCAGTAAAAACTAATAAATTAAGAACTTTTTTAACGCTACTTAGTGTTGCAATAGGAGTGTTTGCTATTACAGGAGCAGGAGCATTGGTAGAATCTATAAATACAACTGTCACAGTCCAATTAGATGAATTAGGCGAGACAGTATATTATGTTAATCGCGTTCCGATGATACAAATGGGAGCAGGACACGGAAACTGGCGTAAATATATGGCACGCAAAAATCTAACAATTAGGCAGTTTGAAGAGGTTAAAAAATATTCTACACTGCCAATAGATTTTACTATTTTCAATCAATCTAATCAAGTAGAAGTAAAATTAAATGAAGAAAAAACTGATAAAGATGTTATAATGGTTGCTTGTGATGCATCGTTTTTGCCTATGTTTAATTATCATCCTGAAAAGGGACGATCATTTACTGATTTAGAAGTTATTTCGGGAGCAAAAGTTGCCGTTGTTGGACAAGATATAGCTCAACGTCTTACTAATGATGGCAATATAGTGGGTAAGGAAGTTAAGATAGATAATCATAAGTTCACAGTGATAGGAGTGCCGAAAGCAAAAGGAACAATGATGGGACAAAGTCAAGATAAATATGTTATAGTCCCGATAAATTGGTTCTTAAAATATTATGCAGAAGAAGGAAGGAATGAAAATCTTTCATTCGGTTTCAAAGCACCATCAATGGCTATGCTAAATAAATCTAAAGACGAAACAATAGGCATATTACGTAGTATAAGGAATTGCAAGCCATGGGAGATGAATAATTTCGAGTTAGAAGATAATAACGCAATATCCGAACAATTTTCATCAATAACACAATACTTATCGTTCTTTGGTGCTGCTTGCGGACTGGTAGCACTGCTCGCCGCAGGAGTAGGAATAATGAATATGATGTTAGTATCAGTTAAAGAACGCACCCGTGAAATCGGCATCCGCAAAGCAGTCGGTGCAAAAAGCACATCAATATTAACTCAATTTTTAGTAGAAGCAGTTACGCTATGCTTATTAGGAGCAGTAATAGGAATATTGATAGGAGTAGTTTTAGGATTTGCGTTAGGTGGATTAATCGGAATTAACTTAGGAATACCATATTTATGGATAGGATTTAGCATAATTGCTTGCACTATATTAGGTCTTGTTTCGGGTGGCTATCCTGCTTGGAAAGCAGCACGATTAGACCCAATAGAGTCATTAAGATATGAATAGGTATATATCTTTTACAACTACTCATACAGCAACTTTTTTGCTAATTTTTCTATAATATCTTTAACGTAATTTATGTTATTTTCATAAATATTATCTGAAACTGATTTAATTATTTTATTTGAATTCGCTGTATTTTCTTTTATCATCAAGGTAATAGTAGCCCCATTTACATTACGCTCTACTTTGCCTGTTACATAATAATTTACATTAAATCTTTGCAAGGCAGATAACTCATTATAACTCGGCGGAATATGATTCTCTATCAAAAACAAATTAAATAACGCATAAATCCCATCACGTGAATCTATATCAAATAACACATAATTCGGGCATTTATACGCTGTCTCATAAATTATATTTGAATACTCAAAACTATTTATCAAAGGATTATTAAATATCTCCCAACTAATAAAATTATCATTATTAACAAACTCTATTCCTGCTATTACTATACTTGGAGCGGGTTTAACATTATATGGCTCTTCATTACTCATAAACATTAAACTATCACCTTCTATTGATGCAAATGCTCTTTGAAGTGCTGTCATTATTGTAGGATCAAAATAAGGAAAACCATCCGACTTCTTAAATAAATGTAAAACCGATATACCTTCAGCACTTTTTACATCTTGTTTATCAGGATTTGCTGATATTATTTCTACTCTTATTGCATTTACTAACTGCTCTAATTTTACAACAAATATCCTATCTGCTAATACTTCATCTGCTATTTCAAAAGCATTCGGCATATCTAATTTGCTAATTGCTGCACTTATCAAACTATCTGATACTAATTCATATTTATCATTTAATAAGGTTATTAAGTGCAGTGCGGGTCTTATTTTGCTTGCATTTAGTATAGTTGTATCTATTCCTTGTCCTGTGACTGTATTTGCGAGATATATTCGTATTTTATCTCCTTTTTCTATATATTCGGTTCGTAATTGAGAAAAGCAAGAAGCAGAAAGTAAAAAAGATATTAATAATACTATAACATTGTTCATTATTTATCATATAAAATTGTATGCAAAAATACAAAAAAAACAAACATATTTAGCAACATTTTGCTCGAACTTAAATAAAGGGATTCCTCACAAGCATAGAATGACATATCTCTTAACTATATAATTTTTTCAAAAAAATTATTATTTTAAACGTTAATATAAAATTAATCGTTACTAATATGAAAATGTTAAAATTAAACATCGTTTTTTTATTTGTGTTGGGAATGCTGATAAGTCCCAATTTGCTATCCAATGATAACTATTTTAGAGCAATGCAAGATGAAATGGACCGCTCTATGAAATCATTGAAAATAGATAATATGCAGTTGCCATATTATATAGAATATGTGCTTGAAGTAAAGCAAAAAAATAACGTAGATGCACAACTCGGCAACCTTTATAAAAGTGTAAAGGACTCTGTCGCTATATTACTTAGCGTTTCAATAAGAGTTGGTGATTACAAATATGACCAAAGAAATTTTATTGATGTTGGTCTTAATTTTTTTGGTTCGTTCGATGATGAAGAAAATTATGCGAGCCGTAGAGTGCCAAAAGAATTAGATTATACAGCATTGCGAAGAGAATTGTGGTTAGCAACTGATGCTGCATATAAAGAAGCCGCAGAGTTATATTCCAAAAAAGAAGCATCTTTGAAAAGTCAAATTCGTAAAGATACGTTGTGGGATTTTTCTAAAACAGCACCTATTCAATTGGTAGATACTATTAAAATACCTGACTTTGACATTCAGTATTTCGAAGATATAGCAAAAGCAACTTCAAGCGAATTTCTGAATTATTCTTCAATCCAAAGGTCTAAAGTAGTAATATATTTTGAACCTACTACTACATATTATTTGAATAGTGAAGGGACGAAATATATTAAAAATGATTGTATTTCAGGTGTTGAAGTTGCAGCAATGAGTCAAGCAGAGGATGGCTCGCCTCTTTTTAATTTTTATTGTGCTTTGGGGTGGTTGCCGAGTGATTTGCCGAGCAAAGATTCTTTAGTTAAAGCAACAAAAGAAACAGCAATAATGCTTGATAAACTAATAAATGCCCCTGTTATTGAGGATACTTATACTGGTCCTATTTTGTTTATGGAGCAGGCATCTTGTGAAGCGTTTGCACAAACATTTCTGCCTTGTTTAACTGCACAAAGAAGCGATGCACAAAGTAGCAGCGTAAGAATAGGTTTTGGTGGCAACAATATTGCAGTATTTCAAACCAAAATAGGAGGACGTGTGCTACCTGAATTTATGTCCATAGAAGCAATTCCAAATACTAATATCTATAACGGACAAAAGTTGTTCGGCGGATACAAAATAGACGAACAAGGTGTCCGTCCAAAGGATTTAACATTAGTTAAAAAAGGATATTTGCAAACATTATTAAGCGATAGAACACCTATCAAGCGAATAGAAGAATCAAACGGACATTGTAAAGGTGGCGTACCAATGGCTTCTAATATCAAAATAGATGCAGATAAAAAATATCAAGCAAGCGAAAAAGAATTAAAATCACAACTACTAAAACTTTGCAAACAGCGTGATTTGAAATATGGTTTGGTCGTTAAAAAAGTGCAGAACAGCAACGTATATAATTCGCAACATTATAGAGTAGGTTCAGGCAAATTAGAATATGGTAGATTTGGCAGCGGAATACTTATGCCCGTTGAGGTTTATAAATTATATCCTGATGGAAGAGAAGAACTAATTCGCGGTGGCAATATTGTTGGATTAGGCACAACTGCATTCAAAGATATAATTAAAGTCGGCAATACACCATACGTTCTAACGTATTTAGAAAATCCGAGATGGAAGCCAGGCAACGATAGACGTTATACTGAACAAATTATAAGCATAGTAGGTCAACCATTCTTATTAGAAGACAGCGAATATCAACTAATAGAAACCAACTTGCCAAAGCCACCAATGTTAAGCAACCCCATAGGAATGAAGTGATAAAAAAGAAATTTTATATATATAAATGTCATACCGAAACAAGTTCGGTATGACATTTTTAGAGGTTACTAAATCTATTTATTCTCGCCAAAAAAAACGTATTTTGCATATAAAATATGAAAACTAATATAGGAAATACGGATAATATCTATACAGGAAAAAAATATAATATACTTTTGATAGAAAACAATATAAATATGCAGCGGCTTTTGAGCAATACCTTTCTAAAGAATGGAATAGAATTAACTGCTGCAAACACTATAATTGAAGGTATTAGTATTTTAAAAGAAAATTGTTATGATTTAATTATAGTAAATTTAGATGTTGATTGTTTGGAACATTTTTCTTTGTGCGAAAGAATTAGAGGAAAACATTCTATAACGGACCTACCAATCGTAGGATATAGTTCTAAAACTAATGTGCAACTAATTCATAATGTGTTATCTGCGGGATATAATGACGTGTTTTCATTGCCATTTGATATTGTAGAATTTAGTTTTAAAATAAAATTTTTGTTAGAAGTAAAAAAAATATCAGATAAAGTTAAAGAACAGCAAAGCATTATAGATACAAGAACACAGGTATTTAAAATGAACACACACGACCTAAAAAATCCTTTATCATCTATTTTTTCATTATCGGGAATTCCTGTAAGTTCGTTTAACGATAGCGAAGAAATATCACAAACTATGTCGGTTATACATAATGCATCTAAAATAATGACATCTTTGGTTAATACTAATTTAGAATTTTTGAACGTGACAAGCAATACTATTAAATTAAACGAAGAAATTGTGGATATAGTTTCATTGATTAATCAAATAGTAGAAATTAATACGCCGCTTGCTAAAAATAAAAACCAAAAAATTATTTTCACATATCCGATTGCAGAATGTTCAATCTTATCGGACAACAATAAACTTTTTCAAGCAATCAATAATATCGTAGGAAATGCTATAAAATTCTCCCCTTTTAACAAAAAAATTTGGATAGATGTGACAAAAGGCGAAAAAATAAAAATAAAAATAAAAGATGAAGGACCAGGATTCAAAAAAGAAGAGGTTGATAACGTTTTAGTAAAATTTGGCAAACATTCTGCTACTCCTACAGGTGATGAAATTTCTACGGGCTTGGGTTTATTAATTTCAAAACAAATAATTAATCTTTCTAAAGGTAATATGTATCTTGAATCCGAAGAAGGTAAAGGTGCCACATTCACTTTAGAATTTCCTATTGATACAGATTAAGAAGCATATATGAATACAAAACCAATTCATATAAAGTTTTACAGGTCACTCTGTTATATATAAAAAAACATAGGCAGTGCGTTGCACTGCCTGTTTTTTTCTGAATCGAGATTATTTAAGTGTAACTTTAGCACCCGTATCTTCGATTTTCTTTTTGAGGTCGTTTGCTTCATCTTTGGAACAACCTTCTTTAACAATTTTTGGTGCCGCTTCTACTAAATCTTTTGCTTCTTTCAAGCCGAGACCAGTAATTTCGCGAATTACTTTAATAACATTGAGTTTACTTGCGCCGATTTCTGTTAATTCGACATCGAACTCTGTTTTTTCTTCTACTGCTTCAGCAGCAGGACCGCCGCCTGCGGGACCTGCCATCATAACAGGAGCAGCAGCGGTTACACCAAATTTGTCTTCCATTAACTTCTTCAACTCTGCTGCTTCAGCAAGAGTAAGATTGGAAATTTCATCGAGTAGCTTATTTATATCAGCCATTTTAAATATCCTTAAGTTTATTTTAAAAAATTAATTAAATTATACGCATTACACCTGTAATGCAAAATTTTGTGATAAATATCACATAAATTACGCTGCTTTTTGTTTTGCGACCTCTTCAATAAGCGAAGCAAGGTCACGCATAACAGCATTAATAGAGCCGACAATACCTGACACAGGTGATTGTAAAGAACCAATAATTCCTGCCATAAGGTCTGCTCGTGATGGCAACGAAGCAACTAAATTTAATTGCTTACCATCATAAAGTTGTCCTTCTATAAGAGCGGCTTTTAGACCAAGTTGTCCCGTTTTATCAAAAATCTTTTTAATTACTTTTGCGGGAGCAGTAGTATCGCCACCTGCAATTATTATTGCAGTTTGACCAACTATTAACTCTTCGGGAACGTCCAAACCTTCTATATCGGCGATTGCTCTAAGAATAAGTGAATTCTTTGCGACACGCATATTAGCATCTATTCCTGTGAATTCTTTTCTTATTTCTATCATTTCTTTGACAGGTAGTTTAGAAAAATCTACAAAAAAGATACCTTGTGCCGGTTTCAGCAATTCTATTAGTTCAGCGACTATTTGTTTTTTTTGTTCAATTCTAATCATTATATTAGATGTTATTTATATTTTACTTTTCATCAAGCAAAATTGAAGCTACTTGATAACGAGTGCGCAATAAGAATTACAAAAATACGTTTTTTTTTGAAAAAAACAAAATGTTTTTTGAAAAGCCCAACGAATACAATATATAAGGGGGTACAGATTTTTATATAAAGTCTTTTAAATATTTACATTTTATTTTCTTATATTTGTATTTTTTTATTAGTAATTTATGCCAAAAACTAAATTAAAAGTTAAAGCAGATTTGTCATTAATCAAATCTCAATTAAGAAAAGATGAAAAGTTTTCACAA
>WRLB01000075.1 GCA_009777815.1 Bacteroidota bacterium | reverse complement strand
GGAGGATGTCCTCTGAAATTTGGAGGATGTCCTCTGAAATTTGGAGGATGTCCTCTGAAATTTGGAGGACAACCACTGAAATTCGGAGGAAATCCTCTAAAATTTGGAGGAACAACCACCGAATTTTACAGGAATCCTCTAAAATTCGGAGGAAATCCTCTAAATATCAGTGGAAATAAAACACATTATTATAATCTAAATGAAAATAATAATGTATTGTTAAGTAATTTAACACGGGGGCTTGCCCCCGTGATAGATGCTGCTCGGAATAACAAAGATGCTGCTCGGAATAACATAGATGTTGCTCGGAATAACATAGATGTTGCTCGGAATAACATAGATGTTGCTCGGAATAACATAGATGTTGCTCGGAATAATAATAAAAATAACCACCCCGTCAGTGCTATTGCACTGCCACCCCTCCATAGAGGGGAACTGTTCCCCTCCTGTGGAGGGGTAGGGGTGGTAAATAATCCCCGTCATACCGAACTTGCTTCAGCATCCCCTATTATTTCTTTTGATATTGCAGAATATGATAAATCAAATACTCTAATAATTGACCCACTTATATATTCTGCAGTTATTGGCGGTAGAGAAGAAGAAAGAAGTTATGCAGTCACAACCGATAGTGCAGGAAATGTTTATTGGACGGGATTTACGCATTCTATTGATTATCCTACGCGAGCAGGTAGTTATAAAATTAGTAAAATTGATGCAAATTCTACTAATACCGATGTAATTATTACTAAACTTGATAATACAGGTCGTCAGGTGTTCTTTTCTACTTATCTGGGCGGCTGGCGTGAAGATGTCGGAAGATTTATTAAAGTTGATAAAGATAATAATATCTATGTTATGGGGCATACTAATTCAGCCGATAGTATTCGGTTTCCTGTCGTAGTTCCTAATGATGCTAACACAGGATTAACACAACATAGGGGCGTTGATGTATTTCTTACTAAATTTAATCCTGCAGGTAATGATATTGCTTTTTCTGTCTTAATTGGTGCAAATAATAATGATTATCCTGCTGGCTTCGGCTTAATTTTAGATACTAATGATAACATATCTGCTATCGCTACTGCTATCCAAATATCTAATATACCGAATGCCATTAGTCCTTTTATCAGCACTGGAGCAGTGCAAACAACACATTCAGGCGGAACTAACGATTGCTATATTGCAGTTATTAGTTCAGATGCTAAAGACATAAATTATGCAACTTTTCTCGGCGGGAACGGTATTGATACGCCAAAAGATTTAGTAATAGATAACGAAAATAATATACTAATTACAGGAAATACAGAGTCAACTAACTACCCTGTTAGCGATTCTGCATATAGAAATACTAATTCAGGCGGCGGCGATGTTTTTATAACAAAATTGAGTAAAAGTTTAGATACAATCCTATATTCAACCTATATCGGCGGTAGCAAATATGATAACACAGAAGGAATAGATGTAGATAATGAAAATAATATATACATAACAGGACATACACTTTCAAATAACTTTCCTATGACTTCCGCTAATAGAACTCTGAAAAACGATACAGCAAATATATTTGTTCTTAAAATGAATCCAATTAGCGGTAGTATAATTTATTCATCCACAATTACATCAAATAATGAGAATTATGCAACAGGTATAGTAGTAGATGGTAATCATTATGCCCATATATCAGGTTATACTACATCAACAGATTATCCTATAACGTGGGACGCATTTTTTGATTCTTATTCAGCCCATGGTGATGCTTTATATAGTGTTATAAATGCAACAGGGGATTCATTAGTATTTTCCAGTTATATCGGCGGCGACCAATATGAATATGCTTATGGCTTAGCATTAGATAACCTTGACGCAGCATATATATGCGGAGCAACAACCTCTAATGAAAGGTTTCCACATAATATATTGATTGCCGATTCTATATATATCGGCTACGATACAGCAACTAATAGTAATATCTTTGAAAAAACATTAGGCAGTTATGATTGTTTTATATTTAAAGCAATATATAAACCATATCCTGGCGAACTAATTACTAATATAGATTTAATAGGTAGTATGTTTTGTCCTGGCAGTTATTTAGATATTGTTATTGCAACGCCTTTTGGTTTTTATTACGATGATAATGAATTTCGTGTTCAGTTATCCGATGCAAATGGCAATTTTAGTGCAAATTATACTACTAATATCATAGGAACATTACAAGCATCACAAGGTGGAAGTGTCCGAATAACATTTCCTTCTAACCTTACTAATAGCAAACATTATAGAATAAGAGTAATATCAACGCATCCACGTTCTGTTGGCTATCCTAATGATATAGATTTAGATATTTCTCATCCTTATATAGAATTAGATACTAATAACTTTCCTGCAAAAATATGTTCAGGCGGAGTATTAGAAAGTGATATTGGTTCTAATATCTGTTTTAATGATAATAATGTTTATAGCGTGCAATTATCAGATGCGAATGGTAGTTTTTCTAATCCAACTATATTAGCAACATATACGGGGAGTGGTGCTTTTAGTATAACAACAGCAATTAGCGATACGCTTCCGGTGAGCAATAAATATAAAATTAGAGTTATATCAAGTTCGCCACAAATTACTTCTAATGAAATTAATTTTGAAATTACTAAATCAGAGATAATTTTAGATATTGCACAAATAGAACTATTACAAGGTTTATGTGCAGGCGATAGTTTAGATTTTGGTTTTTTATCTACGGAATGTTTTAATTCTGATAATATATTTTACTTGCTTTTATCTGATACATTGGGCAGTTTTAATACTAATGATACTATTGGTGCGTATGTAGGAAATGGTTCTAATGATATGCTAATAATGAAAGTTACTATTCCACAAAATCTTCCATTTAGTGAAAAATATAAAATAAAACTTATATCTACTTCACCACAATTAGAAGAAGTTTTTTCGCTTAATTTTCTACTTGGTGGTCCTTATATATATACTGATAATTTACTTGATTTAGAAATTTGTAGAGACATTAATTTTTCACTAACTTTAGAAACAAATAACTGCTTTGAAGACAATAACGTCTTTGAAATATATATTCAGAGCAACATAGGACTAATTAAAATAGGAGAAACCGACCCTAATTCTAAAACAATTACTCTTTTTGTTAGCAATAATAATATTCCGCAAAATACAACAATTATAGTTCGTTCTACGCATCCTGTCGTTGAAACAGCCGAGATTCCTATAACAATAAATTCACCTGAAATAACTATTACAGGACATTCTCCTGCGGAACTTTGCGAAGGAAATACATTTAATTTACATTATATTACTAATGGCTGCCTTGTAGATACTATAAATGCAATAGTGGAAATGTCAATTAATGATACTACTTTTACTACCGCTATTGTTATAGGTGAAGGAAAAGCATTTAATAATAATGGCACAATTAGTTGCACTTTACCTGATAGTATTGACTATAACAATAGATATTATGTTAGAATAGTAGCAACGGAACATACTCCGTTTTTTGCAAGTGAACTATTTTTATTAAGCATTAATCCTGTTTCTGTTAGCATTGCTTCGGATATTAGCGATTTAGCAATATTATGTTCGGGTGTTAGTTTTTATATTAATTTTACTGCTAAAGGGTGCTTTGATATAGATAATGTATTTAGTATTATTTTATCGGATGTAGGCGGCGAATTTAATGATAATTCTATAATTATTGGCGAAATTACTTCTGATAGTTCGGGACGAATATTTGTTTCTATACCTTTTGATATAGATACTTCGGGCATTTATAGAATTAAAATTACTTCTTCGCATCCACAAACAGAAAGCATTCTTGATTTGAATATAACTATAAAACGTCCTTACATAATAATACTTTCTTCTGATAATTTAACACAATGCGCCCCTCTTACAACAAATAAAGAAACTTCTCAAGCAACCGACATACCTTATATAAGTTTCATTGCTTCAGATTGCTTTGGTGATGAAAATATCTTTATACTACAATTTGCTAAAAATGGAGATTTTTCTAATTCAGAAAACATTATAAATGTGGATACTTGCTTGTGGAACGAAAGAGAATTCTATTTTAACTTGCCCGAAGAGATGGGAACAGATACATTTCGTTTCAGAATTATTAGCACAAATCCACAAGTAGCAAGCAATGAAAATGGTTTTGATGTTATTTACAATCAGCCCTATATTACACTTCTTGATTCTAACAATGTTAGTGTTTGCAAGAACGAACCATTCGTATTTTCTTATCAAAGTTCTATTTGCTTTGATGACGATAATATGTTTTATTTAGAGATGAGTGACGAAACAGGTAGTTTTAATTCCCCAATTATTTTGGACTTTAATACAGAAATAGGTAGTGGTGTTTTTAATGTTATTATACCAGATTACCTGCCCGATAATATTGTATATAAATTGCGTATAAGAAGCACATCACCCGAAAAGTATTTTGTGCAAGACCAAATAGTGTTTTTTGTTGTCGGTGCATCAATAGTAACAGGCAATCTTAATAAACTAATAACAGCACGAAATGATACATTATACGTTCCATTTAATACTAATTGTATGGACCCCGATGGCAAAGTATTTATAGTGCAGTTATCCGACCCCTATGGCAATTTTGATAAAGCAAGTATATTGCAAATTGGAAATAGAATAGGTTGGGAGCCAAATTGCCAAATATATACAAGAATTCCATTAAACGCAAGTGATGGCAAGAGTTATAGAGTGCGTGTAATATGTAATAACCCCGAAATTATAGGAACAGATAATGGACAAGATATAGTAATTTTTGGATTTATAGGCGTTCAAGAAGAAGAAAAAGGAATAAATATAATAATTACGCCAATACCTTTTTCTAACGAATTAATAATAAATAGTAATGGCGAGCAAATAAAAAGTTTATCTATTGTTGATATTCTCGGCAGACAAAGAATAGAACTGGACTTAAAAAACACAAACACCACCAATTCAATCCATATAAGCACAAAAGATTTAGAAACAGGCACCTACATCATCACACTAAACACTCACACCCGAACTATAAAAAAAGTTATACTAAATATAAAGTAAATTATTAATAGCATCAAAAAAAGTGTATTTTTGCAAACCAATCTTTAACGCTACCATATTATGAACATCATTAGAAAAAAAACTAAAACTATTATCGTAGGAAATGTGCCGATTGGAGGCAATAATCCTATCCCAATACAAACTATGACTAATACTAAAACAAGTAACGTCATAAAAACTATTCAACAAATTAAACTACTCGAAAATGCAGGTGCAGATATTATTAGAGTAAGTATTAATGATAATAAAGCTGCCGATAGCATTTATGAAATTATACGTAATGTAAATGTGCCGATTGTTGCGGATATACATTTTAATTACATATTTGCTTTGAAGGCGATTGATGCAGGAGTTGCAAAGGTGCGTATCAATCCTGGAAATATAGGAGATGAAAATAAGATAAAACAAGTATTAAATGCCGCTAAAAACAAAAATATCCCTATACGTATCGGTATAAATTCCGGCTCTTTAGAAAAAGAAATGTTAGATAAATATCGCTCCCCTAATGCTGATGCACTGGTGGAAAGTGCATTAAAACATATTGATATTGCTAATAAATTCCGATTTGATGATATAATAATTGCTGTAAAATCCTCATCGCTTAATACCACGATTGATGCGTATAGATTGCTGTCGCAAAAGACAAATTATCCGTTGCATCTCGGATTAACAGAAGCAGGAAGCATTTTTACGGGAACTATAAAATCTATTGCAGCGATGAGTATTTTATTGGCTGAAGGAATAGGTGATACAATTAGAATATCGCTCACTGCCGCCCCCGATAAAGAAGTTGAAGCAGGCATCAAATTACTATCAGCACTCGGCTTAAGACAACCAAATATTGACTTAATCGCTTGTCCTACCTGTGCAAGAACTGAAACAGATATTATATCAATAGTAGAAAAATTAGAGCAAAAATTAAATAAAATTAAGGTTAGTTATCCCGTAAAAGTAGCAATTATGGGCTGTGTAGTGAATGGTCCAGGCGAAGCACAAGATAGCAATATAGCAATATGTTGTAGCAAAAATTATGCAAAATTATACGTAAATGGACAAGAATTAGATAGAATTAATCACGCGGAAATATTAGATAGAGTGCTTAAAGAAGTTCAAAAATATATCAATTTGTAATTCTGTTATGCAGCAAAATTTGCAATTATACCACCCCTACCCCTCCACAGGAGGGGAACAGTTCCCCTCTGAGGAGGGGTGTCATTTGTTTCATCAAATGACGGGGTGGTAAATCGTTTTTTCAATTATATAATTGCTTATTCAGTTTATAAATCGGATAAGCAATTTATAAACAAAATTGTCATTTTGTCAATTGAAAAAGCAATTATATAATCGGAAAAGCAATTATATAATTGAAAAAGCAATTTATATAATTGGTTTTTGGCTAATAAAACGCAATTTCCAATTATATAATTGAAAAAGCAATTATATAATTGGTTTTCCGATTATATAATTGGTTTTTTGGTAGCAAAATCGCATAAACAACAGATAAATAGGTGATTCCTTAAATAAATTGCTAAAACGTTACTGAAATTGCAAAAAGTGTTGTGACAAAATGTCCACTTTTGCTCGGGAGTAAAATCTATAAAAGTCCTGCTGAACTTGTTTTGGCATCCCATAATAGTTAAATATATTGCATAAAATATGGAGATGCTGAAACAAGTTCAGCAGGACAGATATAAAGGTGGCGTTATTTGTTGATGCTTTATAGTGTTTTTATAAAGTTTCATAAATAGTGGATGCAGCACATTAAAAGCCAAATTCTTCTAATGCTTGTATGATTTTGTCGGAATATATATTTTTTGTATCGCCATACCATTTTTTATCGGGGATGAATATAATAGAACCAAAACTCGAAGGATTACCTTCCTCAAACAACGATGTCTGTAAAATAGTCCTTCTTTCGGGTCTAAACTCATTATCTACATCAATTACTCTAACTGTAACGCCCCACTCAAACATTTCATCGCTCATCAAAAAATTGTTTCCTATTAGAGAAACAAAAGGTATTTTAAACATAATACTATAGCCATAATCAGTTAAATTTGCTATTACATTGTTATTTAACTCTTCAGAAATAGTGTTGTTTCCGCTTATTTTTATCAGTTGCATAGTTGGTTCTTTATTTATAAAATCACCTGCATATATTTCTATTTTATATATATCGTTTGTTGGCATTTTTTTATATGTTACGTCATCTTTTCCTGCGGCAAATCGGTCTGAACTATTATTATAAGTTGTAGGGTCAATCCACACTTCTACTGCTTCGCCATTAAGCATTGAATGATATGGCTGAACAACACTATCATCTTGCACGTTGATTGTCATATACAAAAAATTATCATCATATACTGAACTTACACTAAAACAAAAATCACTATCTCCCTGCCACCAATACGCTCCGACAGGACAAAATAGTATATCATTAACAAACGCCGTATCTGTTATACCCTTATAAATAAAACGGCTCCTGTTATATGATGGTATTCTAAAATAAGTCACATTAAAATCTACTGCTCCCGTATTTGTTATCAAATACTTTTCGCTATTTTGCAAACTAATATAATTATTTCTTACTTCGTGGGTGTGCTTACCTTTTTTGGATGTTGTATAGTCGGATTGCTTAATTAATGAACCATTTTCAAGTTTATAACTTACTATTTCCCAATGAAATTGCTTAAACTTTTGCGTAATATATACTGCTCCATCAGTTATTGCTACGCCGACTTCAAGCGGAAGTTCCACAAAATCAATTTCGAACTTGCCTACCTGAACCAAATAACCATCTATATCTACAAATAAATACACTTCCATAGATTTATTTTTAGCACCTGTCCTTCTTATGCAAAAAGCAACATCATTTATGCCATCACCTGAAAAATCACCAATATCCCAACTCCATACAGAAAAATCTATACGTCCTATTTCATTAGTAATATCTAAAATAAGGTCGGAATGAAAGTAGTTTTCAAGTTTTTTTGTGAAATCTATATATCGCAAGCCCGATTGAGAAAAAACATCTACATTAAGTAATAATAACAAAATTAGAAAAATCTTTTTATTCATATCTTTAAAATAATGTTTTTTTTATAAAAATTAACACGGAGATTCATCCCCGTGCTAAATATAACTAAATGTTATATAAACAAGCAAAAATATATTAGAAATTTCTAAAATAAATTAGAAAAACCTGTTCAACAATTAGAAATTTCTAAAAATAATTAGAA
>WRLB01000074.1 GCA_009777815.1 Bacteroidota bacterium | reverse complement strand
TCTGTTTTTAAAAAATGTGATGCAAAATTCATAAAAAACGATTGCATAATATCCTGTGAACTATCTATAAAAGTCCAATTCTGTAATTTCTGCACAACATTTTCTATTATATTGTTTTTTAATTCTAATTTATCTTTACTATTATCATAATAAGCAGATGCTTTTTTATACAATTTTTTTATATTGTTCGCCGTATTATTTGAAATCTGAAAATCAAGTGTTTTATTAGTTCCTTTTTTATCTTTTTCATCAAAACTTTTAGATAAAATTATTTTAAATAATTCTTTATACCTTTTTTCTTTTATCAATCCACTATTATGAAATATTTGATCTATTTGTTCTAAAAGTCCTGCTATATTTTCTATTCTTTGCAAATCACTAAAAACTAATAATTTATCTTCCCAACTAAAATTATACTTCGGCAATTTCAACAAAGAATGTTTTTTATCAAAATCACTACCTCTAAATAATATATTTTCTATTCCATCAAAATAGATTCCATACTCTGTGTTATTTGCCAAACAACTTGGTTTTAATTGATAATTTATTGCATCGTTTTTATCTTTATTATTTCGTTTAACTTCTGCTATTAAAAATATCTTATCTTTTATCTTATTTTTATAAATGACAACATCTGCTCTAACTCTATTTCTACCTGCATTTCCAACTTTCATTACATCTTTTTCAAAATCAAATAAATCTTTTGGGTAGCCCATTTCCAACAAGAATTTAACACATTGAACTCTATTATGTTCTTCTGTCCAATTTATATTATCTTTTGTTTTTTCGTTTGTATTTAACTCACCTCTTATAGGACAAGTTATTTTGTCAGTATTAAAATATATTGTTTTTTGTTTTGCCATTTCTCTATGTAAATTATTAATCATAAAATCTACTTTCTTAACACAATTTGCCAAAAGCAAATTGTAATTTACCTGCGGCAGTTCGCCGTGCAATTTGAATGTTTATATATTTTCTTGTCTCAATTTACTTAATTTTACTTTATTTCTTTCAAAAAATCCATTAATTCGTTTATTGTTAAGACGAAACTTGTTTTGTTATCTGTTAATCTTTTTAGTCGTAATATCTTTGTTTCGTCATTTGTTTGGCTGTCTTTTTTTTGATAGTATTTTCCATCACATATTGCTAAAAATATTGTATCTTTGCTATTGTTATCTCTTGCATTTTTTAGAAAATTTTGTATATCTAAATATTGATTATCTTGGGCACCACCACTATCCTTCGTATATTTATGCGAAGCATAAAATTTTATTTTTCCTACATTCCAACTAAAATCTATTGATTTTACTTCTTTTGCTTTATTTATTAAATCAATACCCGTAAACAATTTTCCATTTTCTATATAAACAGCATTTTTACCACCGCTTGCTAATATCTCAAAATTTTCTACCATCGGTAACGAATTTATGAAAGTTGCTGCAAGTGTTTGATACAAATTTTGTTTTGATGGTTCTTTTGAAAAAACACATCTGAAAATTTCATCATTTACTATTTTTCCTTCTATTTCATTATAAGAATAACCAAACTTATCAGCAAATTTTTGTATCTTTATTTTCATATCTGATGTCTTCAATTCATCTAAAACCTTTAATAAATTTGCCTTTATTTGTTTCTTATATTCTTCTTCATAATTTAATTCCAATACGCCACCTCACTTATTAACTTCCTTGCCAAAGCATAATCCAAACGTCTTCTATATTTATTATCTTTTCTTAATCCTTTGAAAGGAGTTAAGAATATATCATTTGTGTCTTCTCTAAATTGTGCTAATCTATCATTCAATTTATCTATTAATAGTATCAAAGAACAACCTATATTTATTCGTGTTATACTTCTTGAACTCACGCTAATTCTTGATGCAGGTATTTTATCACCTTCAATAAATCTTATAGATGGCTCTATTGTATTATCTATTGCAATCAATCCCAAACTACCTGTCGGCGAATTAAATCTCATTTCTATATTTTCTCCTTGTGGTATCTTTTTTTCTAACTCACTTAACAAGCCAATATAATGCTCGTCATAAACTTTAACATCATCCGATTTCTTTTCAAACAAAGCCAAACATACAGGACAATCAGTATCATCAAACATTTTTGTATTCAACAAAATATAATAACTCAAACGATTTCTAAACAATTCTGCATTCAAAAAAGAAGCAGGAATAATAGCAGCAACATAATTACAATTTTTCAAACACAGTTCAAGTGCATATTTATAAAGGTCATCATACTTTGTTTTTGGATAAAACAAACCTCTTCTTGTAGCGGAATTCTGTGCCAAATATGGAGGATTTGTTATACAAACATTATAACTTTTAGGAAAATCTATCAATGTATTTTTATATTGCACTTCATTATTTTTTGGTTCAATATCAAACGAAATAAAATCATTACATAGTTCCATCTTTTTCAACATATCTATTAAATTATTAGCACCCGCAAAAGGTTCAAGTATAGTTTGTTCTTTAAGGTTGCACTTTTCTGCCCATTCTAAAAACCCTTCATTTTCAAATGGATTATATTTAGTAAAATATTGCCCTTGTGTTCGTTTATTATTTAGTGTTAAATGTTCTTGTTCTTTATACATAATTTAATGTCCAAATTATTTATATTATTAAAATATTTTTACAATTTACTTTCTTAACACAATTTGCCAAAAGCAAATTGTAATTTACCTGCGGCAGTTCGCCGTGCAATTTGAATGTTTATATATTTTCTTTATTTTATCAATTAGTAAAAATATCTATTACTTTATTTATTACAATATCTAATTTATCTTTTTTAAAAGAACAAATTTTATAAATCTTGCCATATCAAATCCTCTTCGGGCAATAACCAATCTTTTGAAAGTGATTCTTCACTTGCAAGAGTTATATTATTAATTGTCATATCAGTCGGTATATTTTCTGCTTGAATAATTACTTTTACTTGTGAAGATAATTTATTTAATATACTTTCGGGAATAAAAATCATTCCTTTTTCTATTGTTGTTTTAAATTGATATTGTTCCATTTTTAAATATTATTTTTATTTTTTACGGTATTAAATATGCTAATCCAAAATTTATGCCTGTACTAAACTCTTCTGATATTCTATACTTTATGTTCGCCGCCAAATTAATTCGATTGGCTATTGGAAAAGAAACTCCAACCGTAGGAACAACCATAAAATATGTTCCCGATGACATTGCAGCAGTATATCTATCACCATCCTCATAAACAGAACCATCACCTTTTTGGTTTAATATGCCAACTCCTAATCCTAAATAAGGACAAACCCCCGATTTAGTTAAAAAAGCATTTATCCCCAATGAAAAAGGAATAGATGTCATAACTGCTTCACCTTTTACACCCGCATTATATATGGTAAAACTATTGCGATGATATGCAGCATCAATAGATAAAAACCAACTCGGCGTTAATGTTTGATGGAAAAATACCTCTAAACCTACTCCCCAATATAATTCATTAGTAGGAATCTGCAAACCGATTGTTCCGCCTGCTCTTGAGTTAGGTTTAATTACATAGATGGTATCTTGCGGTCTAATAATTATTGTTGTATCTTGTGCTTTTAACACATCTGCGGTGAAAAACATAGCAAATACGAGTGCTATACAAAACATCATTCCGAATTTATTTCGGAATCCCCTTATTTTATTAGTAAATGCCGAAACAAGTTCAGCAGGACGAGTTTGTTTAATTGTTTTATTCATTTTAATATCATTTATATTTTATACAAAAATACGTTTATTTTAGAATAAAATTATTAAATAACTTTTTATTTTCATTATATTTGTAAAAATAGTGGTTTTAAAATATCATATATGCTTGTTTCACAAATAAAAAAATATAGTTCTGTTTCTATCGTTGGAATGGCAAAAAATACAGGGAAAACAACCTGTCTAAACTATATTTTATCTAAATTAAATGAAGAAAAATATAAAGTTGCAGTCACTTCTATTGGGGTAGACGGCGAAGAAAAAGATGTTCTATACGGCACTCCAAAACCACGCATAACAATACATTCAGGCAATATCTTTATTACATCTGAAAAGCATTTTAACGAAAAAAAACTTGATGCAAAAATAATTTATACAAGTAATCAAAATACTCCACTCGGACGCTTAATTACCGCTGAAGCACTATCAACAGGACAAATAATCTTATCAGGACCTTCTACTTCGGAACTATTAGCAGAATATATTGATAAATTAAAAGAATTAAATGTGGCATTAACATTGGTAGATGGCGCATTACACCGAATGTCATTAGCATCTCCATCGGTCACTGATGCATTAGTTTTATGCACAGGAGCAGCATACTCTACAAATTTAAATCAACTAATAAAAAATGTCAAATATAAGTGCGAACTAATAAATATAAAAAAAGCCAACAACATAACATTAAATGACAATATTATGCGAGGAGTTTGGCTTATTGATGAAAATGGTATTAAAAAGTTGTCCGATAGTTTGTTCACTTCAGATATAAAATTTGAAGACAATGGCTATAAAAACAAATATATATACATTGCAGGTGCATTAACAGATAATTTTCTAAAAGAACTTAATAAAGCAAGAAAATTAGATGGTTTAAGTATAATTGTTCGTGATTTTTCGCGAATTTTTGTTGCTTCACAAAACTATTATAAATTCGTTCGTAAAGGTGGTAGAATCATAGTTAAGGAAAGTGCTAATTTGATTGCTATTTGTTCTAATCCCACTTCACCTGATGGTTATAATTATGAACCCGAAGAGTTGCGTTACGCAATAGAAACAGAACTAAATCTGCCCGTATATGATATTATGAAATCTTAATGTAAAGTTGATTCTTTCCCTATAAACGCCTTTTTACATTTTTTTAGGTTAAATATGGATATGCCGAAATGAGTTCGGTATGATAGAATATAGAAGTTTTTATTTTATAGTTTATCTTATAACATTCTTATTTCACTTTCTTTTTTATTATCTTTTTTAAACTTAATGTTTCGTTATTTACTTTTAATGTCAAAAATATACCTATTACTCCAAGAACTATGTTGCCAAGCCACATTCCTAAAAAAGGATTTATTAACATTCTATCTGCTAATTTTTCACCATTTATTAGACACGACCAATAAACCATATATAATACAAGTGTAATTGCAGCACTTATTCCGAAGTTCCCGCCTTTTGTTATAATTCCTAACGGGCATCCTATAAAAATAAATATAATACAAGCAAAAGGTATAGCATATTTTTTATATATTTCTACTTCATACATACTTATTCGTTCTTGTGCTTGGGTTTTTAGATTATTAAGATGTTGTATCTGCAAGTTAAGGATATTTGTGGAATACCTATTACGCATTATTCTAACGTCAGAAGTGATATGTCGCATTTCATTTTCTATATATATGTTTTCTTTTTCATAATTATCGGGTTTAATGCCATTAATTAAATAATCACAATGGATAGCAATTTCATTTTGCAATCTTTCATCATAAGATAGCAGGTCTTCTTTTGCTTCATCTACTATTTTTTGCATATCATTTATACACATTTCTCTGTCGCTTCTACCAATAAAACCTGTATCACTATGTTCAAAATCAAATCCTGTTGCTGGCACAGATAAAATGTAATCGTCAAACTTTATCTGTCTATAATTTTTTACATTTTTATTTTGTGATTGAAATATTTCACCGTTAGATAAAATAAAATCTATTCGTTTCATATCATCACTAAACACTATTTCACACGTTTCTGCATTTATTGTTCTATTTATTTGCATACTTTTATTGTCGTAAATAGTGACTTGTTTTAATATACCTGTAGCCGTATCATTAGCCCTTGCAAGTATAATATATCCATCAATAGAGTTAGAAAATTGACCTTCTTCTATTGAAAAAGTTGGCTTCTTTCTCTGAATATCAATAATTAGAACCTTTGCCCTATGATTTGTTTCAGGAACAACTACATCACTATACAAAAACATTAAATAAGTAAGTATTGAAGCAGCAATAAACAAAGGAAACATCATTCTTATCAAACTTCCACCACTGGCTTTTATTATTGTTATTTCGCTGCTGTTTGAGAGATTGCCGAAAGCCATTAGTGTAGCAAATAGCACTCCTAAAGGCACCGCCAATATCAACATCCAAGCAATATTATAAATAATTAATTGGACTATAACTATATCATCTAATCCTTTCCCGAGTAGTTTGTCAATGTTGTTTAGTAAAAACTGCACAACCATAACCAATATAACTACACTTATCCCAAAAAAGAATGGTGCTATAGTATTTCGCAGTATATATCTACTAATTTTTGTCATAATTTTTGTAAATATACATTTTTTATAACAAAAAACTTTATTTTTGTAAGAAATATATTTATATTATGAAGACAATATCTGTTAAAATTAATAATCCTGAACTTTGCCCAAGATATACTGCAAGAGTAATCGAAAATGTTAAAATGCAATCATCACCAATGTGGCTACAAAATACACTAAATAATATCGGACTACGACCTAAAAATATCGTTGTAGATGTTACTAATTATGTTCTAATGGATATAGGACAGCCACTCCACGCATTCGATTATGATACAATAGAAAAACATAAAATAGAAGTAAAAAATGGTTTTAATCAAAAGTTTATTACGCTTGACGATAAAGAACGGCAATTAACCGAAGATATGCTGATGATATGTGATGCAGAAAAACCAATTGCTATTGCTGGCGTAATGGGTGGTAAAAATAGCGAAATAACTGATAACTCGGCTAATATTGTTATAGAGTCAGCGTATTTTAATGCTTCATCAATAAGAAAAACTTCTAAAACACTTGGGGTAGTTAGCGATGCTTCTTATAGATTTGAGAGAGGGACAGATGTAGATATTTGTATGTATGCACTTGATTTAGCAACAGAAATGATTATGGAATTAGCAGGCGGAAAAGTTTATAATGATATTATAGATATTTATCCTTCGCCAATAATACCAAAAGCAATAGAGTTTAGGTTTGAGAAAGCACGCCAAATTATTGGTGCTGATATCCCTAATGCTATAATGACAAGTATATTTAAATATCTTGGATTTGATACAAAAACTTCTGTTAAATCTAAATCAATAATAGTAACTATTCCTAACAGGCGAGTAGATATATTTGCTGAAATTGATTTAATAGAAGAGGTAGCAAGAATTATTAATTACGATAATATTACACCAAATTATGCTTCAATAGTTAATTTTAAAGATGATGATTTGCCATCTTATTTAAAACCATTGCCGCTGAGAAACAAAATAAGAAACTATTTAGTTCATAATGGATACACAGAACTCTTAACGCAAAATATTATAGACCCTGCTTCTGCAGCATTAACTCATAATAAATATATCTGCATAGAAAACCCGCTTGGCAGTGAAATGTCTGTTATGCGTCCTTCTATGTTGCCATCAGTATTAAAAGCAGTGTCACATAATTTAAGGCAAGGTAATCATAATTTAAAACTATTTGAAACAAGCAAAGTATTCCTCCCGCAAAATAATATCTCTAATTCTTTTATCGAAGGCATTGATGAGAGAGAGCAACTTGTTATAGCATTTACAGGGAATACTAATCCTCGCCAGTGGGGAATACCCGATAAAAGTATTGATTTCTTTGATGTTAAAGGCAATATCGCAGAATTACTTGATTTTATGCGTATCCCTAAACGAAAAACTAACCCAATAACTATAAATACAGAACATTTAAACATTTTTGATGCTAATAGCACGGAAATCTTTACTAATAAGACATCTATTGGTTTTATGGGGCAAATAAAGAAAAATGTATTAGAAAAATACGAAATAGATGCTCCTTTGTATGTTGCTATGCTTGATTTAACTACTATTAGCGAAGTTCCTATTCCAACTTCAAATTATGCACCTGTCTCGCAATATCCCGCAATTAAAAGAGATTTAGTGTTTATAGTAAGCGAAAATATAACTTCAAAAGAAATAAGAAAAACAATTATAGATAAAGGAAGTAATATATTAAAATCCGTCTGTGTTTTTGATATTTACAGAGGAAAAAATATAGAAAAAGATAAATATAGCATAGGTTTCGAACTAACATTCAATTCTAACGAAAAAACTCTAACTGACACTGAAGTAGAAAATGATATAACAAAGATAATCCAATCAGTAGAAAAAAACTTCAATGCAGAATTAAGAAGGTAAAAATAAATGAGTGGGTTTTTCATTCCGTCCTGCGAGCAAAATACGTGTCATACCACCCCTACCCCTCCACAGGCGGCATTGGTTACTAAATACTTGTGAGTTTAGAATTATTTCTTATATTTGTATTTTTTTTATTAAATATAGGAATTGTTATATGCAATGTACTCGTTGTGGTAGCACTCGTTATAGGTCTCATAGTAATTATACTCACCATAAAAGTGGTGAAAAAATTAAT
>WRLB01000073.1 GCA_009777815.1 Bacteroidota bacterium | reverse complement strand
ACACTCAATTTAAATTCCCGTCATTGCGAGAAATTACGCAGTAATTTCGTGGCAATCCATTTGTTTTCTTTTGGATTGCCACGCATCTTGCAGATGCTCGCAATGACGGGAGATGCCGCATCGAGTGCGGTATGGCAGATGGAGTTTTTAGAGGTTACTTTATATAACCTCTAAAAAACTACATAACAAAAAACGCTATTATCATTAAAATGATTATAGAGAATGCGATGTATGTTTGGACGACGCCTGTTTGCATTTGTTTAATAATTTTACCTTTTAGACCGATGGTCCAGGCGGTTAGATTAACAAAACCATCAACTGCTATATTATCAAATTTGCCTGTGAACCAAGAAACGCCACGCATCATTGTAGCACTAAAATTAACAAAACCATCAACTACTTTGTTATCAAAAAATGATAAAATTTTAGATAATATTAGCGTCCAACCGATAAATGTTTTTTCGTATATTTCGTCTATATACCATTTGTTAAATGATAATTTGTATAGACGATTGAATGTTGCTGCAACTTTATCGGCATTGACTCTTCGCCATTGATAAACCACAAATGCAAGCAAAATTCCTAATCCTGCTATTAATAAAGACATTATCATTGCTTGATTATGAAAATGATGTGATTCGTCTTCGAATGTGTTGAGTGCGTGATGTTCTGCGTTTTCGGCTTTAGCATAATCTACAAGATGACCAACCGTATAAGCAGTATCCACAAGAACAACTTTTCCTCTTTTATTTATAGCAATTTTCTTGCCTGCTTCAATAACATTAGATTTATTATAATCATTAATGAATTTTTGTGTTTCTTCTGGTGATGCTGGTCTTGCAATATTTTTTTCATATACTGTTGGTAAAAAATTTGGTTTAGAAGCATATACCTCTTTTTTCTCACCATTAGTTTCATAATTAACAGCAACACCACAAAAACTAGAAGGATATTGATATTTTACTTTGTTATTTGAGGTTATAAAATCAAACTGATATTCTGCAGGAACTATATTTTCAGGTGTTTTAACTTTATCTAAAAACCATCCACTGCCCGCATTAAAAGGATTCCCCGAATAGAAAAACCAAAAAGATAATGTAGCAAGTAAAATTAAAGGAAAAGTAATTACCCATTTATTTTCGTGAGTATCTTTTGCTATATCTGTTTTTGGCTTACCGTGAAAGGATTCTATGCACAATCTAAACATATAAAAAGCAGTCATAAATGCAGCAGCAAATCCTGCAAAAGGAATAAACCAATGACCCGATAAACTGCCAAACGCTAATGTTCCCGCTAATATTCCATCTTTACTTAAAAAGCCCGAAGTTAATGGAACTCCCGCAATAGCAATGCAAGCAAATAAAAATGTAAAATATGTTATAGGCATAGTTTTTCGCAATCCGCCCATATTTCTTATATCTTGCGGGTCGGTATGATGGTCGTGTTTATGGTGCATTGATATATGCATAGCGTGAATTACAGAACCCGAAGCAAGAAATAAACACGCCTTAAACCAAGCGTGAGTTACCAAGTGCATAAAGCCCAAAGACATCGCACCGATACCAATTCCCATAATCATATATCCTAACTGACTCACAGTAGAATAAGCAAGAACTCGCTTGAAATCGTTTTGTGTTATTGCAATAGTTGCTGCAATAAATGCAGTAATTGCACCAATATATGCAACAAAAACTAATGCATCAGCCGATAGCATTGGAAATATTCTTGCAGTTAAATATACACCCGCTGCGACCATTGTTGCTGCGTGTATCAACGCAGATACAGGCGTTGGACCTTCCATTGCATCAGGAAGCCAAATATGTAGCGGAAATTGTGCCGATTTTCCTATTGCTCCGCAGAACAAACATATTCCCGAAACAGTAAGCAATGTTGCACTATCAAAAGGTAAAATTCCTCCTTCTACATATCCAAAAATTTCATCGAACATAAATGTTCCAAATGCAAAGAAGCAAATTAAAATACCTATTAGCATTCCTAAATCACCGACTCTATTGGTGATAAATGCTTTTTTATTAGCATCGGCAGCAGATTTTTTTTCATACCAGAAACCGATAAGTAGATACGAAGATATACCTACAAGTTCCCAAAAGATATACATATTAAGGAAATTGTTTGCTAAAACGATTCCTAACATTGAAAATGAAAATAATCCAAGATATGCAAAAAATCTTGGATAACGAGGGTCTTCTTTCATATATTCTGTCGAAAACAGATGCACAAGCGAACTGATTAGCGTTACCACAATTAGCATTATTGCAGTAAGATTATCTATGCCAAGACCTATTTGCACAGAACTTGAACCGAGTGAAAACCAATCAAACTTCCATTGAAGCATCGGCATATCACCATAAACAAATAGTCGGTTATACGCAACTATACAAGATAAAACAAAAGTTGCAACTATAAAAGATAATCCGACTATACCTGCATATCGTCCTAATCTTTTCTGATTGAACATAATTATCAGAAAACTAATAAGCGGCAATACCAATATTGCGACAGAAAGAGACAATAAATTATCAATAGACATATTTTTTTACTTATATTCTTAAAAAACAATTACAAAAATACAAAATTATTTTAAAATAAATCATCAACCACTAAAAACAGAAAATTACATATTCCTTTCATTCCGCACTTGTTTCAGCATCTCCTAATATAAAATTAAGAGATGTCAAAATAAGTTCAGCAAGACATTTTTAATACATTTATGAAATTATTTAAAATAATTTTTGTATTTTTGTGTTTTTTAAAAAATTAAAATAAATATTATGTCTAATAACAAAAACGACTCAAACAAAAAAAAATCTAAACTGCAACCACTAAATATAGTAATATTAATATTTGCTGTTGCTATTGTTGTAATTTTAGGTTACATTTCTTTTTCAACTAAAACAGATAAAGAAAAAACACCTGTAAAAGATATTAGAACTAATAGTTCATTGTTTTCTCCCGATGCGTATTCAGAAGAACAAGTAGCAAAAGATAAAGATGCATTGGATTCTATGCTTATAAATATAAATTCATATAAGCCGAACAATGTAGCAACTATTCCTGGTATTGTGAGCGAAGTAAATAATTTTAGATTTTTAATATCAGATGCAAATGCGTTCGCACATAAATATTCAACCGATACTTCTTTTACGAATAAAGTAAGAAAAATATCAAATTTATTGGAACAAAAACAGATATATTATTTCCCTGTTTTTCGTTCTTCTTACTCTAAAATTGCCAATAGAGTTATGCTTGAAGACGACATTAATAGCGTTATTTCAGGAACAAGCAATACTGTATTAGAACTAATTGGTGATAGGTATTTAGATTCATCAAATATTAGAATTGATTATAATTTGTTACTTCCGCATTTAGAAACTTTGCGATATAAACAAGTTATTTTTAGAGCAAAATCTGATAACGACATAGTTAAAAGGTATGTTGTAAATTCGTTAGATGACAATGTAATAATGTAAAAAACTCATTCTGTTACGCCGAGTTTATTTCGGCATAATATTTTTTTGGTGCCACCTTAACACGGGGATTCATTCCCGTGTTATATATTAGCCATCATTCTGAATTTATTTTAGCATCTACTTATAATAATTAGAATATACATAAAAAAGTTCTAAAAATAATTTAACATTATACTTTTTACAACACTATTCTTTATCTTTTATTCTATTGGTAGATGCATATACTCCTATAAGGCATAGCACCGCAAATATTATAAATGATACTCTTATGCAGGTTATAAATTGCGGAAAGACATCAAATGTTATTTTATTATCACCTAAAAAAATAGAAATTAACATTCCTGCAATTCCTATACTGAATGTCTGTCCGAGAAGCCGTGCTGTGCCTGTAATAGCCGATGCTTGACCTAAATACTGCTTCCCTACGGAACTCATAATAACATTTGTATTAGGTGAAGAAAATATGCCAAAACCAACTCCAAGCAATAATAATGCTCCCACTATATACCAAATCGGCGTTTCAAACGACAAAAATACTAAAAGGACAAGTCCGACAACGATTATGCTCATTCCGAGTGTTGCTAATTTTGAGGGATGTATTTTGTCTGATAATCTGCCTGAAATTAATGCACAGAACGACATTATTGTTGCCTGCGATATTAGTATTAATCCTGCGTGTCTTGGTTCAAATCCTAAAATAAATTGTAAATACAAACTTAATAAAAAAGCAATAGCAGAAGTAGAAGCATAGTTTATCAGGGCTGCTAAAGTTGACATAGCAAACACTTTATTTTTGGTAAATAATTTAATATTTAGGACAGGATATTCTATTTTATTTTCTTTAAATATAAACAATATAGAAGATATTATAGCCAGAACTAAAAATACTATTCCTTGTATGTATGGTAAATTTGAGAAGCCATATATTAGTGAAAAAATGCTAAAACCAAATACTATTGAACCAAGAGTGTCAAATTTTTGTTTATCTTCTTTCCATTCCTGTTTTATGCACAAAAAAGCAAATATACATAACAAAAACGATAAAACACCAAACACTAAAAATAAACTATGCCAACCAAAATAATCTGTTAGTATTCCGCCTAAAAAAGGTCCAAGTGCTAATGAAATATAGACAACAGCAGTATTTATTCCGAGTATGCGTCCACGCAATTGTACAGGGTAGATTGAAACAAGTATAGCCATTCCTGTTCCGAACAACATTGCACTTCCTATTCCTTCAATTACTCTTAATGTAAGAAAAATAATGGTATTTGTCTCTAATCCACAACCTATCGTTGATAAAGAAAATATTAATAAACCTATGCAAAAAAACTTTTTTCTTCCGTATATATCTGCTATTTTGGCAAGTGGTATTTGAAATACTGCGGTTGATAATAAATATGCTGATGCTATCCAAGTTAGTTCTACTGCACTCATTGAAAAAGTGTTTCCTATTTTAGGAACTGCTAAACTAACTGCCGACCCCATAAAAGGAACTAAAAAAGATGCCAAACAAATTATTATTAACTCGACAGATATTTTTAATTCTTGTTTTTCTTCTTCCATAATGTAAAAATAAAGAAAATATGCGAAAAGTTATTAGGAATTCCGAAACAAGTACGGTATTCCCTTATTAAACATATTTTGTTTTTTCAAAATAAAACCTTATTTTTGTATATTAATTTCAATAAAATTATGGCAAAGAAAAATACTAATCAAAAAAATGTAAAGAAAAATGCTAAAAAATCTGTTAAATGGAACTTTCCTTATAACAAAACAGATCTAATATGGTTGCTTGTTGGAATAGGTGTTGTAGTATTGGGCTACGTTCTAATGGCAACAGGAATTACTGAAGAACCTGCTATTCCTGAAGGAGTGTGGAACAATCATCTTGCAGTAAATGTAGCACCAGTAGTGCTTTTTATCGGTTATTTAGTAATAATTCCATTGGCATTGTTTAAATTTTTTAGTCGTCCAAAGAAAAACAAAGAAGCCGATGACTTAACTTCTATAAAGTAGTTTTTGCAAAAATTTAATTATTATGGATAACAATAACCTTTAAAAATGTTATATAGAAATTCTTGTTTTTAGTAGGTTACAAAAGGTTAATAAAAAATTAGATATTGTTTATTATGCAAGATACTTATAATAATATAAAAACACTACCTGTTGTAATGACTATTGCAGGTTCTGATAGTGGTGGTGGAGCAGGTATCCAAGCCGATTTAAAAACTATAGCAACTATTGGTGGTTATGGAACATCAGTAATTACTGTTATTACTGCACAAAACACCCTTAAAGTTAGTGGCATTTATCCTATTCCTACTAATTTTATAAGAAAGCAATTTAACGCTATTATTACTGATTTTAATGTTTCTGCAATAAAAACAGGAATGCTCACCGATATAGAAACTATAAAATGCGTTGCTACACTAATAAAAAAAAGTGGTATAAAAAATTATGTCCTTGACCCTGTAATGGTTGCTACAAGCGGCTCTAAACTTGTTACAGAAGATATTGTAGATGCTATTAAAAAGAAACTAATCCCATTAGCAAAAATTATTACTCCTAATATTCCTGAAGCCGAAGTGCTACTTAATAAAAAGTTAAAAACTATTAATGATATGGAAGTATTTGCTTTTGAATTATTAAAACTCGGCTCGGAAGCAGTTTTATTAAAGGGCGGACATCTAAAAGAAGACACAATTATTGATGTATTTGTAGCAAAAAATTTTCAGCCGCATAAAATATATAAAAAAGAAAAAATTATAACGAAAAATACTCACGGCACAGGATGTAATTTATCTTCGGCTTTGGCTACGTATTTAACGCAGAATTATGGTTGGGAAAAAACAATAGAATTGGCAGAAAAATACATACATAATTCTATTTATATAAGTAGTAATTACAAAATAGGTAATGGCAATGGTCCTTTGCTCCAATGGATGCCATAATAAAATATTAACAATATTTGTTCTCGGAATAAGAAAATCAACAAATATTAAATGCAAAGATTGTGACGACTATAATTTTGTTTTTGGCGACCAAAGAAAAAATCCCCGATAGAACATAAATCACTTGCTATTTTTTGATAAAAAAAAGAAAGATATGGCTCTGGCGGGCTTTGGACAGGATTAGAAATAGAACTATTGGATGGTTTATTGGGTAGCGTTCTGCTTCGACATTCAGAGATTTTTACAAAAGATTTGAGTATTTAGATGCTATTTTTTATACTGATGCTTGGTCTGTTTATTCGGAAGTAATACCTAAATAGCGTCACAGAATAAGGAAAGAATATACTATTGGCATAGAGCAAAATAATTCTAATTTGAGGCATTTTATAGGTAGAGTGTTACCCAAAGGTTAATATTGTGTTTTTATACATTTTATAAATTCAATGAAATTACTTTTATTATTGAATTAGTATTTTTAAAATATCAAAAAAACAACCTATAAGTAACACTCTCACACATTTTTTAGGGTCGCTACTATAAGCAAACTACCATACTTCGTTTTTAATTTCGCGATCAAGGAGATTTAATACTGCTTGATTAACATCCAAGCCGTTGTATATTACATTATATACTTGTTCTGTAATAGGAAGGGTTATGCCTATTTTATTTGCAAGCAAGTATGCCGAATTAGTTGTTCCTACCCCTTCAACTACAACTTTATTTTGAACTTTATTAATGTTGCCACCTCTTGCTAATAATTCACCTAATGACCTATTTCTACTATATTTGCTATTGCAAGTAACAACTAAATCGCCAAGTCCTGATAGTCCGCAAATAGTAGCTGTTTTTGCAGCATAAATGTTCCCCAATCTAATAATTTCTGCTAATCCTCTTGTGATTACTATTGCTTTAGTATTATCGCCTAATTTAAGTCCTTCTGCTATACCGAATGCTATTGCGATAACATTTTTTAATGCTCCGCCGAGTTCACATCCTACAACATCATCAGACGAATATGCTCTAAATGTTTTGGTAGAAATAAAATCACGAATATATTTTGCCAATTCTATATTAGCAGAAGCAGTAACAACTGCTGTAGGAACGTTTCGTGATACTTCTTCAGCATGGGAGGGACCAGTTAACACTACATAATTGTTCGGCTGAATGTTTAATATCTCATTAAATATTTCTGAAACGCGAAGTAATGTTGTTTGCTCTATACCTTTCGCACCATTGACAATAATTTTATCTTCAAAAGAAAATTTTATTTGTGAATAAACAGAACGAATATGTTGTGTCGGAACAGTATTAATAATTATATCTGCTTTTTTTAATTCGTTTATATCGTTGCAAGGCATAATATTTTCGGGTAGTTCTACACCAGGCAAGAAATCTTTATTAGTCCGATTTAATTCTATTTCATCGGCAGTTTCCCTTTCATAGCACCATAAAAGTACATCTGTTTTTTGACTTAAAACCATAGCAAGGGCTGTTCCCCAGCCACCTGCTCCAACAACAGCAATATTTTTTTTCATTATTTTATTAATTTTTATCAAGTACCTACAATAATGTTATTACAAATATAGTAAAATATTATTAAATAAAGAGGTAACCCTTATTAAATTAGTAGATGCCGAACTTGATTCACATAACAGAATATCTAAAACTCTATTTTTAGAGGTTATCTACTTATATTATATATAACATTAATTAGTGTTATTGCAACTCCTGCTATTCCTACCCAAGCAGCCCATTTAGATATTTCCATTTCGGGAGGAACATCGCGAGGTGGTGGAACAAAAATCTCATCACCATCATATACATCAATTTCTTTCTTAAAACCATCTATCCATACTTTATTACTACCTCTAATAATTCGTGACCTTTTCTTATCTGCACTTTTTAAGTATCCGCCTGCTTTATTGATATACCATTCCATTGTTTGATTCTCTTCAAAATCAACAAAACCTGGACTTTGGATATGCCCAAATACATTAACTTGATATGGTCTTTTAGGAATATTTATTACATCGCCATCACGCAGAACCAAATTATAATCTTCGTTGTTATCTATAAAACACGCTGTAAAATCAGAACTTACCATAGATTTTT
>WRLB01000072.1 GCA_009777815.1 Bacteroidota bacterium | reverse complement strand
AACCGAAGAGGCGGATTTAGTATTAGGTGCTTATGTCTTGCCTGAAAGAGTTGGAGATAAATGGTGTGGTTATACTTGGAAAAGTATAACAGTATTGGGTATAACAGAAAATACTATCGCCACAAACATAACAATTTCGCCAAATCCAACAGACGGCACGACCACTCTTGCATTAGAATTGCTTTCAGCAGGAAATCTAAAAATAACAATAGAAGACCTTCTTGGAGCAGAATTATTAGAACTTTATAACGCATTAGAATGCGAAGGAGAATTCATAAAAACATTTTCGTTTGAACAGCTTCCTGCCGGCGTTTATTTCCTAAAAATAAAACATAACGGAAATACAAGAATAGAGAAGATTATTAAAAATTAGTTGCTTTTGTTATATAGTGTAACCAAGTAAAAATGTTATTCTGAAAATATTTTTCCTGTCATACCGAACTTGTTGCAGCATCTCCTTTTGTATATAATTATAAGATGCCGAAATGAATTTGTAATGACGTAATTAGAAGTCACCATATTTTATATAGACAAAACTATTTTAATATGTTCTAAAATCCTTTTATATCCTGTTCTAATTATCGGACTTTCAGCAAACGTTTTATTAAAATCATTTTCACTCATATATTCAATTTTATTTAAAATATCATAATTTATTGCTTTATTTTTCCGAAATTTTCTATTAAAAGTGCATACATCTTGGCAAATATCACAACCAAATATATACCCTGTTTTTTTCATTGCTATTTTAATAATTTCAGGAATATTATCGGTTTTTTCATTTGTAAATCTCGTTATACACCTTCTACAATCAATAACCTTATCCAAAACAATAGCACCAGTAGGACAAGATTTTATGCACAAATTACAATCGCCACACTGATTTTTTATTTTATTATCTGCCTCTATTTCAACATCAACAATCATAACCCCGATATTAAAATACGAGCCCAAAATCTCATTTATAATTAAACTATTTTTGCCCTGCCATCCTACTCCTGAACGAACTGCCCATTGTTTCTCCAAAATCGACGAACTATCAACAAAACACATTGAATTAACATTAAATTTATTTAAAATACTTTCTGAAATAGTATTTAGTTTCTCTCTAATAACTTTGTGATAATCGCTAACTATTGCATACTTTCCTACCTTTAATTTGCTGTTAAATACTATATTTTTAATGTGTGGATAAGCAAAAAGTATAATCGTTTTTGCATTTTTGAAAAGTAATTTTATTGATTCCATCTTATCTAAATTTCGTTGCATATAAGTCATATTGGCATCATATTTTAACGACAACCAATGATTTAGATGCCGAGTTTCATTAGTTAGCGGTTCTTCTTTTGCGAATTTAACTATAGGGAAGCCGAGTTTATTTCCTTCTTTAATTATGTATTCTTTTATATCTTTTTTCATTTATTAAAAATAGTAAAAAAATAGTTTTTAATTCAAATATAAGTTACCATAATATATTTTCAAAATTATATAATCCTTTTTTATTAAAAATATATTTTGCTGCTTGTATTGAGCCGATAGCAAATCCCGTTCTGTTTTTGGCATTATGAGTTAATTTTATTGTATCTACTTCAGAGTCAAAGTAAATATTATGTTCGCCTGCTATATTGCCGCCGCGGATAGAAGTAATTTGTAGTTCGTTGGAATGTATTTTACGATTTATGTTTTCAGTTAATATTTTATTTTTAGTTTGCAAATTTTGGAGCATTATATTTGCTAATGATATAGCAGTGCCACTCGGAGCATCTTTTTTATTTTTATGATGCATTTCGGATATAAAAGCATCATATATCTCAAAATTATTTATTAATTTAGATGCTTCATTAACAATCCTATAAAATACTTGCATTCCTATTGAAAAATTAGATGACCAAATAATTCCAATATTATATTTTTCTGCGTATTTTTTAACAATTTCTATTTTATCTGTCCAGCCCGTAGTTCCGATAACAATATGTTTTCCTTTTTGTGCTAATAATTTTACATTATTTAACACCGCATCGGGGTTAGAAAACTCAATAGCGACATCAAAATCATAATTTTCATTTTCATTTATAGGTGTATCTATATCAAAAATATTTTTGATAATTATATTTTGTTTTTCAGCCACGGCTTCAATTTCTTTTCCCATTGCACCATAACCAACGATAGCAATTTTCATAGTTTCATTTTTATATAAATTAAAAGCAAATATAATAAAAATTTTTATATTTATCAAATTCTTTTATTGGAATAAAGCCATCAACATTATAACATCCTTATTTATAAAAAAATGTTATTTTTCATTTATTATTGTTAAAACATTACCTATTGATTTTGCTAATGCTTCTAATGTTTTTGTATCTACAAATTCTATTTTATCATTTATTGTATGTGTTAATTTTATTGCATCTGTGAACATATTACTTGATGTTACTGCAATACAAGGTATAGATTGAAATGCAAATATTGAATGGTCGCCGCCATACCATTGTTCGCCTTCTAATATATTTTTGTCTGCAACAATTTTTGCTTTTATATTTTCATCGTAGTTGAAAAATGAAAACATATTTTTCGAACCAATATACCCCACACCATCAATATTAATAACAGATTTTATTTGATAATTATTTTCTTTGAGATAATTTAGATAAGCCAATTGACCTGGCACTTCAGGACTATCCTCACCATTAAAAGGAACAATTTCTATTGTAAAACCATAAATTTTATCTTTTATTATTTTAGCAACTTCACACAAAACATATAAACCCGAAGCATTATCTATCGCACCATCTGTCCGATATTTTGTATCCAAATGAGCAGCAATTAAAATAATATCTTTTGACAAACCTTCTTTTCTAAAAATAAGTTGTTTAGATTTTACTTTTTGTATTTTAGAATTTATTTCTATTGATATATTACTTGCATCTGATATTTTTTCTAATGATGACACATAAGCGGTAGGTATTTTCAAATTCACATCTTCAAATATAGGAAATGGATTTAGGCCTGATACGGGGTCTTGTTTTGTTATTGCTATTATTCCTTTCGGACTTACTCTTTCTATTATATCGTATAATAATTTATCTTCATCGGGGAAATAAAAAGGAAAATTTTTAGGAAACACACTATTTTTTACTAAATCGTTAACAAAAATTAAAACACCTTTATAATTCTTTAGCATTGCAATTTCTTCTATATTTGACACATATTGTATCGGGAAATTACCTTTAAGTTCTTGCGAATAAGGACTTGGAAATATTTCTATTTTATTACTATTTTGTTCAATAAATGAATTATCTGCTTGCCACAAATTACAATCAATCGGTAATTCAATAACATTATATTTTAGTGTATTAAAAATTTTAGATAATATTTCTATTACTTTATTATTTCCTTCAGTTCCGACAGGTCTTTCAACACAAAAATCAGAGAGTTTATGATTATTTATTTTTAGCATTACATTATATATTTTTATACAAAAATAAGTAATTTTTTAGTTTTTAGGGTACTATAGTTAATTTTATAAGTTCCAAAATTTAAATTGCATTTTTTACAAAAAAAAACGTATTTTTGTAATATGGAAAATAACTTTTTAAAAAACACGATTTTGATTTTATTTTTAATATATTCGTTAAGTAGTTGTGGCAATCCTGTGCCTGATGACTATATTGAAACTATATTATTAGAAGCATTGCTGATTGTAGATAATCCTATTAAAGATATACGTCTAACAAAAACTTTGTCGTTAAATGAAGATTATTATTATGGAAACGCCCTAATTAAAAATGCAAACATTTTTATATACGAAGGCGAAAATGAAATAAAATTAAAGTTCAAACAATATGATTCTGCTAATATCAAAAAAAGTGCTTACTATTACGAAGATACTAATTATTTAGTTAAACCAAATACAGAATATAAACTGAAAGTAATACTCTCTGATGGTAATGAAATTACAGGAAGGACTACTACTCCTTATAAAATTGAATGGGTTAGTAAAATGGCAGATATTGTTTCTTATCCTGACGACACACTTAATTTGCCTCCAAATGAAAATGCTCAAAGTGAATGGAATAAAAATGGTAATATGAGTTCTTTGTTTATTTACAGCGTCACTTGTTTAGATACGATGAACTATGGTAAATACTTGGATATTCCAACAGGTGAGTTAAACAGACGAATAAGAATTCGTAATCACAATCATAATGATGAAACCCCACGTCCTGCTGAAGTAACTATTAATTCTGTTACAATATTGCCAAAATCAATTTTAAATTGGAACTTTTGTAGATGGTTTGGACCACATAGTTTAAAAATATATGTTCCCGATAAGAACTACGAGCAATGGTTTATGTATTATTTGATGTTGCCGAACTTCCATATTAATAGTTATAGCGTAGAAGGTGCAATAGGATATTTTGGTTCTGCCGCTATGATAGAAGATACTTTTTTCTTGAAAAAAAATAAGTATGCTTCTATTGAATAGTTACCTCTAAATTTGTCATTTCGTGCTTATTTCGGAGTATCATCTAATAGTAACATTAGCACGGGGATTAATCTTCGTGCTATATTTTTTATGTCATACCGTGCTTGACACAGCATCCCCTAATTTTACACGTGGTATGCCGAAATAAGTTTTTATTTTTTCAAAAAAATCCTTATTTTTGCTAATTATTAAAACAAAAAATAAATATATGAAAAAAATAGTATATGTTTTAACAATTCTTATAGCAACTTTTAATGTTTTTGCCCAACCCGATTATATTAATTTCCAATCAGTTCTGCGAGATAAAGATAATAAATTAGTTATAGATAAGTCAGTTTCTTTGCGTATCAGTTTGCTAAAAAACTCTGATGTCGGCACTATTTTATACAGAGAATCGCATAATGTTATTACTAATTCTAATGGAATTGCTACTATACAAATCGGTTCAGGAAATAGCGATATTGGTAATTATTTAGAGGTTGAGTGGGCAAACGATAATGTGTTTGTTAAGGTTGAAATAAATATAGATAATAGCAGTTATATACCAGTCGGCACGACTCAATTACTTGCCGTTCCGTATGCACTTTTTGCAAAACATTCCAGCGGTAGTTCTAATACAATTTACACTGCAGGTGATGGAATTAAAATAGAAAATAATGTGATTTCAAATACAAAACCCGATAGAGAAGTTACTATCGTTGGCACAGATGGTATTAGAGTTAGCGGTATTTATCCGAACTTTTTGATTGCAGATACAAGCAAAACAGGAAACGGAATTAAATACCATCAAGGCGAAGGTATTTCTATAAGAAATGATAGTATTATTAACACTTTGCCTGATAAAATTGTCCTACTAAATGGAAGTAATGGAATACAAATTTCGGGAACTTATCCTGAATTTACTATTTCTATGATGCCTTCTTCAAGTGGTTGGCATCCTTTTGATAGCACAGATTTTTTAATAAAAGGTGCGGGTAATATTAACTCTTCATACAATAATCCTCTTCTTAATATAAAGGGTTCGAGAGTGTTATGGCTTGGCGATAAAGCGGCATTTAGATCTGGCTGGACGCTACTTTCTAATGATGTAGTTAATAATATTGATACTAATGTTTGGCATTGCGATAGTATTGGAATATATTCTGCAGCATTCGGCAATAGCAATTTAGCAAAAGGAACGCAGTCATTTGCTACGGGAAAGTTTAATAAATTATACGGCGAAAATACTTTTTCAAGCGGATATTTAAATGTTGTTAATTATAGAAATGGTGCAGCATTCGGTGAAAAAAATAAAATTGCTGCCGAAAATTCTATGGCAATTGGGAACTCTAATTCTATAAGTGGGAGCAATGCTTTTATACTTGGATTACAAAATGTAACGACTCATTCTAACTCTATTAATTCAGGTTATAATAATTTGTGTGAAGCAGATAATTCTATAATTATAGGTCAAAGTAATAATGTTTCAGGAACTAATTCTGTAAGTATGGGCTTTAATAATTATGTTACAGGTGAAAGTTCTTTTGCTGTAGGCATAAATAATAAGGCACAAGCCCCTGTATCTATTGCTATTGGAAGTAGTTCAAGTGCAACAGGTATTAGTTCTATTGCTATTGGAAGTAATGCAACAGCATCAGGTGAACGTTCTGTTGCAATGGGAACTTCTGCAAATACAAATGCTAAAACAGGAGCATTCGTTCTCGCCGATGGGAATATTGACAACGTTTTAGCAACTAATGATAATCAAATAACTATGCGGTTTGCAGGTGGTTATAGATTATTTACCAACAATAATGCTACAATTGGTGCTGTTTTAAATTCTAATAGCAATTCTTGGGCTACTATTTCAGATTCTACAAAAAAAGAAAACTTTATTAAAGCCGATGGAACAGATTTCTTAAATAAAATATCTAAACTCAATCTTGGCAGTTGGAACTATAAAGAAGATAATAAAAATAATCGCCACTACGGAGCATTTGCACAAGAAATATTTTCTTTATTCGGCAAAGATTCATTAGGAATAATAGGGAACGATTGGTCTATTGCATCGGCAGATATGGACGGCATTATCTTAATAGGTATCCAAGAACTAATAAATCAAAATAAAAACCAACAGTCCGAAATAGATAAACTAAAAGCACAAATAGAACTCCTGTTAAATGAAATAGACCAATTAAAGAAAAAATGAAAATATATATAGTTAATCTTAAAAGAAGCACAGATAGAAAAGATGCAATAATAAATGAGGTTGCTAAATTAAATAATAGTTTTGAGTTTTATTTGTTTAATGCAATAGATGCTAAAGAAAATGAACATATTCCTTTCAAAGAAAAACATTTTTCTAATTTAGCAAAATATTTTCGCGGCAAAGATTTAACTGATGGCGAATTTGCTTGTTTTGCTTCACATTATTGTCTTTGGCAAGAATGTATAAAATTGGATGAACCTATTATAATTTTAGAAGACGATATTACAATTCAGCCACATTTTGAAGATGGTATAAAAAATATTATGGAATCTAACTATAATTTTGTTAAACTTGTATCTACATTCATTAATAATGAAAATAAGATAAAACATAATTCTTATTTATCAGAACATTTTATTTTGTCTAAAAAAGTTGTATGCGGAACACAAGGATATTATTTAACGCCATTTGCTGCAAATAATTTTATTAAACATTCACGTAAATGGTATAAGCCCGTAGATGATTATATGGAAAGTTTTTGGATAAATAATATTCCAACGATTACTTATCATCCACCACTAATTGCCGACAATCCGAATTATAATACAACAATAGAACGCAAAAAAAATAAAATTCCTTTTAGATACAAAATAACAAGAGAGTTAAGCAACTTTTTTCGGAACATTATAAGGAATATTTATTGCAGTTTTACGCTAAATATATCTAAAAAATAATTTTAGTTTTTGTAACAATGGCAAGTTAATGTTTCTAAATAATTGGGGTAGTTTTTTCTGAAATTATTAAAATAAATATCAAAATTATTTTTATGTATGTTTGTTTTAATACTATTAGAAGTATCAATAATTTTTCTATTTTTTGATAACGTTTCAAATAAGGTTTTATAGTTTTTCATATCAATTTTATTCTTTTCTTCTTGGATAAAGATATTGCAATTTAGTTTCATATTGTATAATTTATTTAGTTCTTCGCATATCATTTTAGTAGCATTTAACTTTCCATTATAGGAATGTCCTGCTATATGTGGCGTAGAAATTAAGGCAGTATCTACAAGTTTGTTATTTATATTTGGTTCGTCTGACCAAGTATCTATTATGTATCGCAACCTATTAGAGTTATTAATTAATTCTTTTTCATCACAAACATTCCCGCGTGAACTGTTAATCAGCAAAGCATTATCTTTAATAATTTTTATACGTTCTTTATTTAATAAATTAAATGTAGGATGCTGACCTGTTGTAGTTAGAGGAATATGTAATGTTATTATATCACAATCTTTTAGCAAAAAATTTATGTCATAATTGTGCTTAATATCTTTAAAAGGGTCGCAAATTATATAATTTATTCCCATTTCATTAAGATAATATGCTACTTTTGAACCTATATTGCCATAACCAATTATACCAACTTTCTTATCACGCAAATCATCATAATTATGCCTAAAAGCAAACAAAATAGTAAGTATTATATACTCTGCCACAGAATTAGAATTAGCACCAATAGCACCAAAATACTTTATACTTTTTTCATTAAGATAATCAATATCAAAATGCTCCATTCCTGTAGTGGCGGTGGCAACGAACTTAACATTAGTATTTTCTAAAAGTGTTTTATTAACTTTTAGCGTAGAGCGAGCAATAAGAAATTCTGTATTAGTATTTATCAGATTTTCATTAGTAATTTGTCCGCTATCAAAAGTATAAATAGTTTTATTATTTTCTAAAAGAATTTCTTTTAGTAGCGGAATATTAGTATCAATAGAAAAGATATTCATAATGCAACTTTTAAAATAATGAAAAAAAACCTTATTTTTGTAATAAGTTATTGGTAACCTAAAATTAGGTGCCTGTAACGATAATGTTTTAAATATATTGTTTAACATATAGTTTCGGCTATATGTTTTTTTATGTGTGTTATCTGTCCTGCTGAACTCGTTTCGGTATCTACTTGTATAATATCTTTTAACTATTTACAATAAGATTGCATATATTCTTGATTTTTTCTTTATCAATATTATTGCTCCATTTTTCAAAATCGTTAATCCTTTC
>WRLB01000071.1 GCA_009777815.1 Bacteroidota bacterium | reverse complement strand
TTAGCAAAATCTAATGGCGAGTTAGTTGATAAAGTTGTTCGGTTGGCAAAAGAATTCGGCAGAGAAATAGCAAATCCAACCGAAGCAAGACGCATTTTAGGATTGAAACAAAGATAAGGTATTATTGATATAGAAGCAACAAAAGTAAATTAGAGAAATAATATCAAAAGATTGTGACTTAAGCATAGCAAAAATGAATTTGCAAAAGGGCATCATCACCCGTGGATTATGCAAGGTGTAGATTAGATAAAAAAGTATATTTTTGTTTTTTTTATAAAAAAAGAATTAACTTTCAACTAAAAAAATTAAAAGTTAAATTATCTTGAACCATTATTTTTTACTTATATGAAAATCATAAGAATAGCACTGATTACTACATTTAGAGCAATAAAAGTTGTGTTGCGAGGAGTATTAAATAAGCATAAAGACGATTATTTCTACGAAGAACTGAAAAAATGGGCAGACGGATTGCTAAAAGTGATGAAAATTGAAGTTATAGTTAAAGGTGCAGAAAATTTAAATGAAAAAAATTATATATATATAGCCAACCACACTAATTATATAGATATTCCTATTGTAGCAAAAGCATTATATACAGATAAAATTAATTTTGTATATAGAAAATCTCTACAAAAAGTTCCGATGTTAGGATTTGCGTTAAAACACTCGCCATTCATACCTATATCAAGAGAAAATATCAGTAAAACAAGTATAAGTCAAGCAAACCAAATTTTGAATATAGGTTCAGTAATAATATTCCCCGAAGGAACACGTTCAAAAACTGGCGATATAAATATATTTAAAAGAGGAGCATTTAGCGTTGCAGTTTTATCTAAAAAAAATATTGTTCCGATAGCAATATCAGGCGTAGAAAAAGTAACTCCCCCCGATAAAAAATTAAAAATAATTAAAGGAAAAGTTATTGTTGAAATATGTAATCCAATAAAAGAACTACCCGAAGAAAAAGAACAATTACTAAAAGTAATCGCAGAAATACGAAACGAAATAATTTTAAAGAAAAATGAAAACGATAAATTGCTAATACACTAACCTATAAAAACTCTACTCCTTTCCCACGATACTTCCTATATCTTCTTCGCCTTCTACTACGCCGACATTGACGCTGTTGGTGACTGTGGCATTAGGGAAACTTAGATAACTTGTAGTTCCACAAATTCCACCAACTTTATCTATTCCTTTTATAAATCCGTAGTTGATACAGTTAGTTATTGTGGCTGGTTCAATGCCACCTGAAGAAAATCCTGATATCCCGCCGACATTGTTTTTACCTTCTACACTGCCTAAATTAACACAATTGTAAACAGAACCTGGACTATGCAACCCAACTATTCCGCCAACGCCTCCTGCTCCGTTTGGTTGTGAACCCGAATTTGTTGCAGTAATCTGTCCTGTGTTGATACAATCTGTTATGGTTCCTAAATTCTGTCCTGCTATGCCGCCTATATTATCCATGCCCGTTATATCGCCGTTGTTGATGCAATTGGAGATGGTGCCTCTATTAGTATATGTTATGCCACCTGCTGACCAACTTGTAATCATTGCATTATTTATACAGTTTGATATAATTCCATTATTATAGTCAACGATTACAGCAAAACCATCATTTACATAACCTTCTACAATTAAACCGTCTATAGAATAGCCAAACAATATTGCAGAAAAAACAGCAGGAGATGAATATGGATTAGTAATATAATCATATACTATTGATGCTGTTATTTTTTTACTATTGCCGTAAAAATGGGCACGAAAAGGTGCCCAACATAAAGATTCAGTAAGAGGTTCTATTAGATCTTGCATTAGACGAAAATGCTTATTAAAATGCCAAGTTGAAAAATCAGGATCCATAGAAGCATCTATAGAATCACCAAGTTCTTTTAAATGATATATATCCCAAATTTGATAAGCCGTGAATTCTGATAAACCATCCGTATCGGGAATATCTGTAAAAGAATTTTGAGAAAATAATAATACATTAAAAAATATAAACAATAACAATATAAAATATGTTTTCATAATATCTCCCATATTATTTTGTATGCCGGTTAGAAAACTGCCCATACAATTTTTTAAAAATTAAGGTGTTGGATTAAGTGGAATAATTTTTTCAAATATTATTGTATAACCCGTATAACATCCGTTATTATCATAATTTGGATAATCATATCTAACTGCTAAACTATCTTGCATAAATAACATCAATATATTAGCAGTTCCTGAAGGTGGTGCTGGAACACTAATATTTTGGTTAACCGAATATGGGCTAAAAACTCCACCAGGATACCATCCCCATCTAAATAATTCTTGTATCCGTTGTAGCGGAGGCATTAAAAAAGGCGGAACAAAATTGTAGTTCGACACAGTAAATGTCTGCGTCATATTTGCAATATCAGGATTCGGGTCCGGATATATCGGTGCTGCTGCAAGCAATTCTATCGGATGAGATGTAATGTTCGGCACTGGATATAACTGCGGATAAGGATTGCCAAAAGCAAATGGCAAATTTGTGCCGACCATTAATGCCGTTGTTAATGCCTTGATGAATCACAACGTCACCATTTACTGCTCCCACTATGCCACCAACAGAAGACATAGCACTTTCGCCTATGACATCGGCAAGATTAGTGCAATTAGAAATCATACCATATATCACTTCACCTACAATCCCGCCAACATACTGGCTGTTTTGTCCACCAATTACATAGCCGTCCACGATTAAACTATCAATACGACCATTACCATCAATTTGACTAAATAAGCCAACGTTAGTGATGTTTTCATTGATTTGAACGGTAATCTTTTTGTTGTTACCGTTAAATTGTCCCGTGAAGGTCTGCGTATACATCTGTGTAACAGTTATGTCATCCATCAGAATGTAACTACCATTCGGAACCATATTCGCAAAATCTTGTGGAGTATAAATATAATTTTGCGAATATAAAATTTCCGTTCCTAAAAGGAACAAGCAAAATAAAAATGAAGTTAATCTTTTCATAATACAATCCAATATTATATACAAAAATAAAGTTTTTTTTGTGAACAAAACTTCCTATCATACTGAATATAGAAGTTACTCATCTATAATAATATCTTCGTCAACAATAATATCATCGCTTGTTTCGGGTTCGTTTTGTATAACATTTGCGCCTTTTAGCAATTTATTTAATTCTGATTTGTTCATCACTTGCTGCATTCTTTCACTTGTATTATAAAGAGTAACCTGCTCGCTTAAAACATCTATTCTATTTAACTTATACTCAACATTTGATTTAATAATGGTAGAATTTATAGTAGGATAGTTTTTTAACTCTTCTTTATAAAAATCGTATTCAAATGCCATACAGCACTTCAAACGCATACAATTTCCACTTAATTTTGAAGCAGTATTAGATAGACATTGCGTCTTAATGTGGTCTAACCCCACTCTTCCATAATCATTTAGAAAAGTATGACAACATATAATTCTGCCGCAAGTTCCGATGCTATTGCCGAACTTAACTATCTCGTCTCTTGTATTAATTTGTCTTAATTCTATTCTTGTTTTAAATTGCCTTGCGAGGTCTTTAACTAATTCTCTAAAATCTACTCTTTGCGGAGCAGTGAAAAATATAGTCAATTTATGCTTATCAAATTGCCATTCGACATCAATTACTTTAAGTTCTAAACCATAACTTAAAGTAATAATCTCTATTTTTTCTATAACAATTTTTTCTTCTTCTCGGTTAAGATATATTTTTTCTATATCTTTTTGGATGCCTTTTCGGACTATAGTTTTATTTATTTTTCTGTTATATTTTTTTGCAGCATATTCTTCGCTACCTTTAAAAGTATGTATAACTTGCCCTGCATCAAAACCTATTTCAGCCGTAACTATTGCATAATCACCATTAAATAGTTTTATATCTTTATAGTTAATAAATACATCTGTTCGTTGCCCTTTGAATTTGATAACTGCAAAGTTTTTATCGCCTTCTACGTTTAAACTTTCTATCATAGAGCAATCAAGTTGACAATTCCCACACATAGAAGGATGGCATTCAGCTATACTTTCGCTATTAGTATTAGTATTTTTATTTTCAATCATTTTTGGTTATATTTATTTTGTTACAAATATAACTTTTTCTTTTAACATTTAGCACGGAGGCTTGCCCCCGTGTAGGAGTAGTTGTGCGACACGGGGATGAATCCCCTTGTTAAAATAGATGCCGAAATAAATTCGCTATAACATAATGCAGAAAGTTTATTTTTAAATTTATACGATAGGATAGTTGCTATTTTTTTGTTTAGAAATGTTTAATATTGCCGATAATAATAAAGCATAGTTACTATTTTTTCTTTAATTTAATAATAATGCTAAGTAATAAAATTAGACGAAAATTAGAAAATTTAAAAGAATTGCCATCTATTCCAAGCGTAATATCTAATGTTCTTAATGAAATCGATGCTCCCGATTATAGTGCAAAATATATTGCTAAACTAATAGAACAAGACCAAGGATTAACAGCACGAATACTGAAGATGGCTAATTCGCCATACTATGGACTTGTTAGAACAATTTCAACTATTGATACTGCAATAATAATACTTGGCTCAAATACAATAAAAGAAATTTTATTAAGTTTACTAATGCAAAAAATATTCACAAAAACAAGGTCTAAACTATTAAACACTAAAAGTTTTTGGCAGTATTCAATTTTTTGCGGTGCTGCAAGCAGATTTATTGCAAGAAAAATGAAGTATAAAATTGTATCCGAAGCATTTGTTACAGGTTTGATGCACGATATAGGGATATTAGTAGCAATGGATAATTTTAGAAATAATTTTAGCAAAGTAAGAAAACTACAAACAGAAGAAGGTTATTCTATAATAGAAGCAGAGTTGGAAGTTTTAGAATGCACACACTCCGATATTGGTGCGTGGATAACAGAAAAATGGAACTTCCCTGAAAAAATCAGCAACGCACTAAAATTTCATCATACCCCTTTTTATGTAGCAGATGAGGAATATTATTCTGATGATTTTATATCAAATCCCACTTTTAACAAATTAAAATATCCGCTTGCTACAATTACATCTATATCAGAATGGTTTGCATTTGAATGCGGAATGAAAAATTGGGATACGAACAACGAACCAACTTATTATGCAACAAATGAATTTATTATGAATATGGTTGATGACGAACTGTTGGACTATGATTCGGCTTTAGTAGTTCTTAAGCAAGGAATTATGGACGAATATGAAAAATGTTCTGTTAATTTTTGATATTACTTATTGGATATGCTAATCTCTAAAAAATAATATATTGTTATGCTGAACTTGGTTCAGCATCTCCTAATTTTACAAGCACTTACATATTTTTATAAAAAAAATTGGAAATTAGAAATAAAAACCGTATTTTTGTAAAAATTAAATTTATTCTTATTATGAAAATGTTTTTTAATTTAATAGTGCTATGCACTATGTTTAATCTTAATGTGTTGTTCTCGCAGACCTTTGCAGGTGGTAGCGGAACAGAAGGCGACCCTTATCTAATTTCATCAAAAGCAAATCTTGATGAACTTGCTGATATTGTAAACAATGGCGAGCCATATTGGTCGGGACAAAAGTATTTTCGCCTAATTAACGATATAACCGAACCATTCCAAAACATAATAGGTATAGTTACTTATGACACTTTAGTTAATGGAGTTATAAGTATGAAAAATACAAATACTTTTTGTGGTTCTTTTGATGGTGGCGGTTATAGAATCGTGTTAGACATCAATCTACCTGATGAATCTGATGTCGGATTATTTGGATGCATAGAACTTGTTCCAACAATAATAAAAAATGTCATTTTAGAAGGCAGAGTTGTTGGTAATTCCTTTGTTGGTGGCTTAATTGGATCCGTAGGATTATTGAATGATCCATCCAGTATGGGACCAATAATTATGTGTTGTTATAGTCATTGTGATGTAACAGCAACAGAACCACCTCTTGGATATACAGGCTATGAATATCTTACTAAATGTGTTGGTGGCTTAGTAGGGTTTGGTCGCCCTCGTTTGTTAAATTGCTATACTACAGGAAATGTAAGCAATTTAGGAACTGAAGGTCATATAGGTGGCTTAGTTGGTCATTTTTTTTCATACGCGTATATAATAAATTGCTATTCTACGGGAAATGTAATTAGCATAGATAGTAATTGTTGTATAGGTGGCTTAGTTGGTTCTGCGTATGCCCCTAATATATTTAATTCTTACTTTGCAGGAAATATAACCTCTGATAATGGTTATGCAGGTGGATTAATAGGTTGTACGCCATCTGCTTATACTCCATATAATTGCTATTATATAGATACTTGGTCTTCTTCTGGACTGCCAAGTAATGAATTTGGAACGCCACTAACAGCCAACGAAATGAAATCAAATGGATTTGTAAAAATTTTAAATCAAGAACATTCAATAATATCTGATTCTATTAAACAAATGCTTGGCATTTGGAAATATGATTCAAACAATGTTAATAATGGTTTTCCTGTTACTACTTGTGGTGGAGGTTTAAATATAGCAGATAACTATATTCAGAATATTGCAATATTTCCTAATCCAACAAATGCAACAAGCACACTAACTCTTGATTTAGAAAAAGCAGGAAATCTAAAAATAACATTAGAAGACCTACTCGGATCCGAATTGTTAGAACTGCATAACACATTTGAAGACACAGGAACATTTGCAACAACATTTTCGCTTGAAACATTTCCAACAGGCGTTTATTTCCTAAAAATAAATCACAACGGAAATGTTAAAATGGAAAAAGTTATTAGAAAGTAGTTTCTGATGTATTCATTTTTAGCTGTGAAACTCCAGACACTACAAACCCTATAGGTAAGGGTTACATAGGTGCAACTGTTTATTATAATCACATTTATAATGATGACACCAGTCATTTTTATATTTTGTGCAATGCCATAGAAATAGAAGATTACTATGAATGGTTTGCAGTATCTAACTGCAATAATTACAATGGCGATAAAGCCATAGTATTTCCTAATCCTACAACTGGCTCTGCTTATATAAATCTTGTGCAAGATTACATAGATACTTGTGGCATTACAGCAGTAGAGTATGAGTTATATAACTCAAATGGTGATTTGTTAACCACTCTAAATCCAGTTAATGTAGATGACGTTGTTCAAATTCCTGCTACTTTTACTAACACGGTAGGAACATACCTTTTGCTAACAGTCACATTTTTCTTTTTTTTTTAACCAAGTAACAGCCATAAGAATATATTAACGACAGGAATACTTGAAATACTCATCTGCCTTAAATGGGGAAATGTATTTAAGCCATCCACTTTTTTAAATATTGTTGTTGTTACTTTTGCATTTAGGGAAATGCTAAAGAGTAATACAAGAAACAAAAAAATTGTCTGTTCTATTCTTATTTTAGACATTTTTAATTAGCCCTCCGATATTTACAATTTCTATAAACTACTTTAGTCGTTCCCGCAACAACACCCCAACGTAAAGTATATAATTTTAGTTCATTTCCATCATCTGATAATTCATATTGTTGTATCCACCAATTTGCTGGATTATCTAATGAAGGATCTATATTGCTATAAATAATAAGGTGTTTATAGAGATTAATATCTGCTACAGTATCTGCAAGATCATACCAATATTTCCCATTGCTGCTTGTTCCAATATATCCCGAAGCAGGAAATTCTTCATCGGGTTCCGTCCAATGTTGCATAGTACATATTACTGCATGTTTAAAAGAACTATCAGGCAATAATTCAAAATAGTATTCCATTTTAGCATTCTCCCATAAAGAATCAGGAACGGGGTCAATAGAATTATGCAGTTTTTTTGCTACCGCAATGAGTTCCCATTTTTTACCAATAATAGGATGCTCTGTTTGTGGCTCTGGCGGAACAACTTCATCTTTACAGGCACTAAAGCCGATAAGACATATAAAGGTGATTGCACCTATCAATACCTTTTTTGCATAAATCTCCTTGATTTCCATCAACGCTTTTATGCTCGCCCAGTTGCTCTCATGTCTTGGCGGTTGGGGCTTATTGATTACTAAACTTTTAAAGTTTTCCGTAATCCAATGGCTACTTCGCATATTTTTATTGTTCTTTTTAGTTGCTGTAGCCCACATAATGTCGGGGGTTGCCGACTTACTAAGGATTTTTTCCATTATAATGTTTCCTTATTGTTAAAAAACGTTATTAAAATTTTGTTGCTTGCTCACAAATTGCAATATTTCGCAACATTAATATCGCATTTTTACTTACTATTGACAAGATTAGATTATCTGTGAACGCATAAAATTCTTACTTATAATCAATATCTGTAAGATTTTTTCGGACTGCTAACTATACGATTCAAGCGGTTTTACAAGTGCAACCTCGCCGTATAGTTAGCAAAAACACTGCCGAGACACCTCGCAGTTCTATTTTTGGTTAGCAAAATTAAATTACTATTTGCAAAAATATTTTCAGATTTATTTTGCAGAAACTTACAAAAAACAGAAAACGAATATCCGTCAAACGCAGTAAATATAGCGTAGAACGAGACATTATTCCCTCGCATAATTTTATAATAAATGTTTCTGATTAGTGCAAAAATTGTTTCCATCATTGTAATATTTTATTATTAGTTATTAAAATACGTTTTTATTTAAATATAAAAATAGTTTTTAAAATGCAAATATAGTACAGGGAATTTCTAAAAATGTGTTATGGCGTACTTTAACAGAATGAAAATATTGTTTTTATAAGTGCCGTAATACTGAATAAA
>WRLB01000070.1 GCA_009777815.1 Bacteroidota bacterium | reverse complement strand
TGTTCGTTTCTTTAACGAAGGTATGGCACCGGTTAATAAAGATAGTATTTGGTTCTTTATAGATAAGAAAGGAACGGAATACTGGAAAGAAAGAGAATATGATAATGTTTATCCTTTTAAGGAAGGTATGGCACCGGTTAATAAAGATGGTTATTGGTTCTTTATAGATAAGGAAGGAAAGGAATACTGGAAAGATAGAAAATATAATTTTGTTTATTCTTTTATTGAAGGGAAAGCAAAAGTAATGAAAGATGGCAAAATATTTTATATAAATAAACAAGGTGAAATAGTAAAAGAAAGAAGAAAATCAAATTAGTAACGTTTTAAGTCTATTAGAGTTATTTTAAGAGTATTAGAGTTATTTTAAGAGTATTAGAGTTATTTTAAGAGTATTAGAGTTATTTTTAGAGTATTAGAGTTAATTTTAGAGGAATTTAGCAAATAATGAAAAAAAATATTAAAAAAACACAAAAACAAGAATTTTTAGATGTTAATTAAAAAAAAGAAATGCCAAAATTATTTGAATATCAAGGAATTAATTTATATTTTTATTCTGAAGAACATTTACCTATACATATTCATGCAAAATATGGTAAAGCAAGTGTAGTTGTATCATTTTATATAAAAGAAGGTGCTATTTACAAAGTTACATACACAAAGAAAACAAAAGATTTTCCCGTAGCAAAATTAAAAGCACTAAAACAATTTATTGATATTTATAAAGAAAAAATTGTCCAAGAATGGATTAACTACTTTATATTAGGTGTTGATGTAGATTTCAAAAAAATAAATGTAAAGGTATAAAATGAAATATATGCCATATATAAAAAATGCAAAATATATAAATAATTACAAATTAGAAATAGAATTTGAGGACGGCATTATAAAAATAATAGATTTAGAATCGTTCTTAAAAAATAGTAAGCATCCAATTATTCGGCGATTTATTGTGCCTGAACGTTTTAAAGAAGTGCGTGTAGAGGATGGCACTGTTTGTTGGGGCAATAATGAATTTGATTTAAATCCTTTTAGCATTTATAGAGGCAAGTATGATGTTGCCTTATGAAAAAATATAATTATATGAGAGAAGATGCCGTGCTTGACACATTTTTAGGGAAATTAGTAACGTTTTAAGTCTATTAGAGTTATTTTTAGAGTATTAGAGTTAATTTTAGAGTATTAGAGTTATTTTTAGAGTATTAGAGTTATTTTAAGAGTATTAGAGTTATTTTAAGAGTATTAGAGTTATTTTTAGAGTATTAGAGTTATTTTTAGAGTATTAGAGTTATTTTTAGAGTATTAGAGTTATTTTTAGAGTATTAGAGTTAATTTTAGAGGAATTTAGCAAATAATGAAAAAAAATATTAAAAACTTATCAAAAGATGAACTGCTCGGTTATTTTGATAAAATAAATGAAAAAAGATTTCGCATCAATCAATTATACAACGCTATATATGTTAATCGCATAACTTCTTTCGAAGCAATAACTAATTTTTCTAACCAGTTAAAAACACAATTAGATACAGATTTTTATATCCAATCCTTAAAACTAAAAGATACAATGACTTCATCGGATGGTTCTGTGAAGTTTCTTTTTGAAACATTAGATAATAACTATATTGAGAGTGTTTTTTTGCCGAACAATAATACAGAAAATGAGCATAATACTTTATGTTTATCTACGATGATTGGCTGTCCTGTTGGGTGTAATTTTTGTGCATCGGGGCGATTAAATTATGTTCGCAATTTAGATATTGCTGAAATTATAGAGCAAATTATGTTTATCCAAAATTATTTTCCTTCTCTTAAAATTAGAAATGCTGTGTTTATGGGGATTGGCGAGCCATTATTGAATTATGATAATTTAGTAAATGCCGTAAAAATTATATTAGAATTTAACTTGCTTAATCGCAAAGGTATTACTATTTCTACTATTGGAATACCTAATTCTATTGTTAATTTAGCAAATAGCGGTTTGAAGATTAAGGTTGCTTTTTCGCTTCATTTTCCAAATGATAATGTTAGAAATAAATATATTCCAACTAATTTCAAAATAGAAGAAATACTGAAGGCGTTAGATTATTATTATCAAAATACTCGGCTACCTATAACCATAGAATATATACTTTTAGAAGGCATAAATGATAGCGATAGCGATATAAAAAAACTTGTATCAATTGCTCGGCGTTTCCCATCAGTGATTAATTTAATACCTTATAATAGTTCCTTTCCTGATTTAGGTTTTGCGGGTTGCGATGACGCAAAAACAAAATATTTTGCAAGAAAATTATATAACGAAGATATTTTAGTAATCACTCGCAAATCACAAGGGAAAGATATTTTTGCTGCCTGCGGTATGCTCGCCCATAAGATGATGTAGGTAATCGCTAAAAATGTCCTGCTGAACTTGATTTGGCATCTACTAATTATTTAGGAAATGTTGAAATAATTGCGGTATAGCAAAATATGTTTTTTTTATAGTTTTCCTGCAAAACAATTATGTTCTACATAAAAAAGTGGCAGATAATTTATTTTATGTTGCTTGTTCACTTGCATATCTTTCTTCTCTTACTTTTTCGACTTCTTTAGTAATTTCTTCAAATGTTGGAACGGGATAGATTTCAGTTTTTTTTCTTAAACTTTCTAATAGTTCCATAACCTTATAATTAGCTTCTTTAATTGAAATTAGTTTTAAAGTTTCTAATTCTAATAATAATTGTTTTGCTTGTGGATTTAAAACTTTTACTTCTAATGTTTCCATTTTATTTATAAAATTATTTTCTTACAAATATATTTTTTTCTTTCCAAATAATTTTAACACGGGGATAAATCCCCGTGTTAAATTGTTCGCAATCTATTTGTATTTTTTGCTACTTATATAGAAATAATGAACAAAACCTTATTTTGTAGGCAATTTAATTTCTAATTTATATAAAAATATGTCTTTACCACAATTAACTCAATATACCACAGAACAGATTCATTGTAACGGATGCGAAAATGTTTGCTTGATAACTAAAATGAAATTCGCTTCCGATAAAGTTTTTTATACAGGTAATAAATGTGAAAAAATATGGACAAACCAAGGCGAAAATGTTGTAAAAGGTAGCAACCATTACAATTATAAACAGACACTTCTTTTAAGTTTTATTAGACCTAAATTAAATACAAATAAGATAACTATAGGCATTCCGCGTGCGTTAAATATGTATGAGAATTTTCCTTTTTGGAGCGAATTGCTATATAATTGTGGTATCAATGTGGTGCTATCTCGTCCGTCTACTTATAAACAATATGAAAAAGGAATTGGAACAGTAATGTCGGATAATATCTGTTTTCCTGCTAAATTAGTTCATGGACATATATTTGATTTGATGCAAATGAAAGTTGATAGAATATTTTTTCCTTTTGTTGTTTATGAAATAAGAGATGCTGATAGTGTATCTAATAGTTTTAATTGTCCGATAGTTAGTGGTTATTCTGAAGTTATTAAAAGTGCAATAAACACAAATAAATATAATATTCCTTTAGATGCTCCTGTTATTAATTTAGATAATGAGAAACTATTAAAAAGAGCGTGTTGGCAATATATAAAACAATTTGATATTGATAAAAAAACTTTTAATAATGCTTTTAATGATGCAGTTAATACATTTACAGAATTTAAAAATAAACTGAAACAAAATTGTATTCATATATATGAAAATGCAATTAAAGAGAATAGGACTATAATTCTTGTAGCAGGTCGTCCATATCATACTGACCCCTTAATACAACACAAATTAACTGATATGATTTCTGATTTTGGTGTAGATGTAATTAGCGAGGATATTATAAGGAACGAAGATTATGATTTATTTTCTGACCTTAATACTGTCTCGCAATGGACTTATACTAATCGTATTATGCGTGCTGCTCAATTTGTTGCATCTAATGGCTGAACAAATGTATTACTCTGCAAACAATCCCTAAAACGCAAATCAAAATCGCTTGCTGATGGTCGCTCGCCATTAACTAATCGGATAATTACATTCTCTAAATGAGTTATATAAGTATCAAATGTATAAGGAAGTTTTACATTTGCTTTTAATTGGGGTATTTTATATGGATTTTCTAAAAGCATTGTTATTACTGATGCTAATGCTTTCGGATTATGTGCTGAATATGTTATACCATTAAAACCATCTATAATAAAGTCTTCTGCCCCGCCTATTTTAGATGCAATAACAGGAAGACACATAGATAACGACTCTGCAAATACAATAGGTGCAGGGTCTTCATAAATTGAAGGAACTATCATTATATCATAATTCTCGCCTATTTTTCGCAAATCCGATGCTGAATAACTGCCGCAAAAAGTAATTACATTATTTCTATCAAATTGTTTAATTGCACGCGTATAATCATTAATTTCGCTGCTTCCGTAACTATCGCCATAAATATCAATTTTAATATTTGGATTAGAAATATATTGAAGTGCCTGTGCTATTATATGAATGCCCTTATGCGGAACGATATAGCCGATATATGCAACTCGCAAAGTATTATCTTTTGCACGCTCCTTAACTGGTGCGTCTTCAAATTGCTGAACTGATGATAAAAGTTGGTTCATTACACATATTTTATTGCTCGCAGTATCACCAACAAACTCTAAAAATATATCACGAACACGATTAGAAACAGCAAATACATAATCTATATCATTTAATATCAATTCTTTACATTTATCAATTCGCTTTTTATAACCTTCACGCAAATGAGGAAAACGTGATGGCAAATCTGAATTAGCAAAAAAGTCAGTGCTTTTCCAAACCTCTAAAGTATTATTATAGAAAGTGCCTTTCGGGTCAATAAGATGATAATTATAAGTTGTAAATGTTGATACAATACCTCTTTTTTTAATTATTGAAGCAATCTCAAGCGTTAAACCATGAAGATTATGTATATTTACAATATTCGGATTTACCTTATCAATAACAGAATTAAAGGCACGAATAACATTTTCATCATATATTTCTCGCAACGGATTATCAAAATCATAAAGCGGAGCAGGACGATTGTAAAGACCAAATAAACGAACACCATCATCGGCTGATTCTTCTAAATAATACGGCGTTTTATTAGTAGGATGCTCCAAAGCAGCATAAAAAACCGCTACATTATAACCACGCTTTGCTAATTCTTTACTAATACTTTTTGGCAAAGCAACACCACCACCTGTTTCATTCCAACCAAACGATACAAAAAGAATATTCGGCGTTATTTTTGGCTTAAAAGTCGGAGTTTTAATACTGAAATCCACTTGATTACAAGTCGATTTAACTTGATTACAAGTCGATTTAACTTGATTACAAGTGATTTCACTTGATTTTAAGTCATTTTCACTTGTTTTCAAGTTAATTTCACTTGATTTTAAGTTAATTTCACTTGTTTTCAAGTCAATTTCGGTATTTAAACTCCGACTTTCAATTGAAATTTTCTCGTTATTGGGGGTTATAACAGCGTCATTTGGTATTATATTAGTGCTATTTAGTGCTTGTTTAATATATTTTAGTGTATTTACAGCGTTATTTTGCGTTAAATTAGCGTCATTTTGTGTTAAATTAGCGTCATGCCGAACTTGTTTCGGCATCTCCTCTTTTTTATCAGTAGATGCTGAAACAAGTTCAGCATGACGAGGAGTAGATTCAGTATGACGAGGAGTAGATTCAGTATGACGAGGAGTAGATTCAGTATGACGAGGTGTAGATTCAGTATGACGAGGAGTAGGTTCTAAATTATGCTTTTCTAATACATCACTTATATCAGAAAAAATTAAATCTTTATAAGAAAAAATATCATCATTTTGCGTTAAATTAGCATCATTTTGCGTTTGTTTAGGCATCTCCTTTTTTATGTTATCATTTTGCTTTTTTTCATCATAATTAATTGCATCACCATCACCCAAAATAAAATCAAAATAACTAAAATCTTTTTTATTTTCATTTATATTTTGTTGTCTTTCGATATAACTTTCCATAATATCATTAGCGTCCTGTTTGCAATTACTTGCGATAAGAAAATTGCAAATAGTAGATATTACATCGTAATCATTTGGAGCCAGTTCGAATGCTTTATTATAGTATTGGACGGCGAGTTCGAAATTAGATTCAACACTATATGCAGTTCCCAGCATAAGATATAATTGTGGATTATTGGGGTTATTATTTATTTCATTTAGGATGATATTTTTTGCTTCAGTGATATTATTATTTATTATAAGATTTTCTATTTTTTTTTTCATATTGCGATATAATTTGCTATAAAAATAATAAAAAAAAAGTTATATTTGCATTTAATAAGTAGTATATATTATAAAATTATGGGAATATTCCAACGAATAAGTAATCTGTTTCGCTCTAATGCTAACGCTGCTTTAGATAAATTAGAAGATTCAGAAAAAATGTTAAAGCAGATGGTTATGGATATGGAATCAGATATCAATAAAGCGACCACTGCTATCGCACAAGCAATCGCTAATGAAAAAAATCTTGCTCGCAAAATAGAAGTAGCAATTAAAAATAGTAAAGATTGGGAAAATAAAGCAATGCAAGCCCTTAACGCAGGTAGAGAAGACCTCGCAAGACAAGCATTAGAAAAGAAAGCAATAGAAGATAGAAATCTCCAAGACCTACTTCCAATGCACGCCCAAGCAGCCGAAACTTCTAAAAAATTAAGAGAACAACTAAATCAATTAAAATCAAAATTAGACGAAGCAAAAGCACGTCAAGGCACTTTAATTGCCCGTTCTCAAGCAGCAAAAGCACAAACAAAAATTAATAAAGCACTCAGTGGAATAGGCAACGATTCATTTGCTAACTTTGATAAGTATGAAGAAAAAATAATGAATTTAGAAGCAGAAGCATCCGCTTACGAAGAACTCGCAGGAGATAATAATTCACTTGATTTAGAGTTCAAAAAACTTGCTTCCAACTCCGATATTGAAGCAAATCTACTCGCTATGAAACAAAAAATGGGTATGCTTCCGAGTGCTAATATTCCTAATGATAGGTTGTTAGGTAGTTAGTTTTTGTTACTTATTTTTTAGAAAATATGGATAATTGTAGATTAAATTTAAATGGTTGCAAAATACTTTTGCTATTTTGTATATGTATATTATTGTGTGGTTGTCGCACAAATAATAAAGAAAGTATTAATGATTTTATCATCGGTAAATGGATGTGTTTTGATGAAGAAGCAGTAGGATATTTAACATTTAATAAAGATAAAACGTTTGCAGGTGAGTATTTTAGTTTGGAAATAAGTGGCACATTTCATGGTATTTATAGCATTAACACAAATAAAATGATATTAAAATTAGAATATAATAACGGCAATGTTAGAACAGAATTTATTGTATATGGCAAAGATGCTGAAGGCGATTACTTTTTTACCTACATAGATGATGAAGCCCACCAAATAGCAATCAATAATAATACCAAATACCGCCGCACAGAATGATATGTTTTTAATTTATCAGTGTAGTTATCTCTTTCTGTTATGCCGAAATTGTTGCGGCATTCTCTTGATTATATATTATATAATTACACTTTTTCTAATATCTTTACTAATAACTCTTCAACTAATAATCGTTTATCTATTCGCATACTTTTTAATTTATAGTCCGTATCGTTAATTAGTATTATTGCTGCAGTTATTTCTTCTACGCTATAATTTTGTAGTGCGGTCATATAATTGCTCAAATAATACTGATGTATCTCTAATTCTCTTGCAATTTCATTTTGTGCTTTATTAGTTCCTTTTAGTTCAATCAACTTATATAACTTGTAAAATAAAGACGCTAATTGATAAATAATTACATTTTCTTCACCTGCTTTTTTCATTATGTTATGAAAAATAGAAACTGCTTTCTTCATATTACGATAATAAATTGCATTTGTTAAATCAAAGATAGTATTAGAACGTGTATAACCAATAATATATAAAATCTCATCATATAAGATATTATTCTGACCAATATAATGAAGAGAAATTTTATCTATTTCATTTGCAATATCCATTAAATTTGGATGACAATTAGCAACAATTAGTTCGGCTGATTTTTGCTCTATTGTTATATTTTTTTGCTTAAATCTATCTATTATCCAAGCAGTAAATTTATTCTCTTTTATTTGCGTAAATTCTTTGTAACTATGTTTTGAAAGAATAATATCGTAAGGTTCTTTGCTATTATCTACTTTATTCTTGCTACTTGTATCAGTATCTTCAACTAAAAGAATTAGTATAGTGGATGGATTAGGATTTGCTAAATAATGATTAAAAGGCGTGTTTTCGGTTTTCTTTTTCTTTCTACCCGAAAACATATTATCAAAACGTCTAACTGCAATTATTCTTTTATCTGATAACATTGGAAGTTGTAAGGCAAGTGCAAGCAAATTATTTATATTATTTTCCTCACCGTCTATAAGTTCAAAATCTGTTTTAGAATCCTCATCAGCAACTAAAAAAGCAATTATTTTATTATAATACTCGTTTAAAGTAAATGTATCTTTCCCGTATAATAACAATACAGACGGAAAATCATCCTTTGTTTTTATTTTATTTAAATCAAAAATTCCCATATTTTTTATTATTATAAAATTAGTTTTACTATAAATATGTTTTAACTAATTCATATAAAATGCAAATATAACATTTTTTATTATAATTTTGCTAAAATCATTTAGTCATCTCCTAATTTTATTTACTAACTTTTGCTCGGATTTACTCATTATTTACATAATTTTGCTCAAGATTTACTAACTTTTACACGGATTTAGCAATTTGCTAACTTAATTTACAAAAATGCTAACTTAATTTACTACCGAGCAAAAGTGGACATTTTGTCACAACCAATTTTCCAATTATTAGTAACGTTTTAGCAATTTATTTAGGGAACTCCCAATTTATCTGTTGTTTAAGCGATTTATCAAC
>WRLB01000069.1 GCA_009777815.1 Bacteroidota bacterium | reverse complement strand
GTTATAGAATAAAAAAATAAAGAAAAAATTTGAAATAAAACAATTTTTTATTTTTTTAGAAAAAAGCAAACACGGGGGCAAGCCCCCGTGTTAAAGTGTCTGAAACAAGTTCAGCATAACAGATAATATATAAAAATTTATTTTTAGAAGCCAACTTTATTTCATTTATTATTATTATTTTTGTAAAAAGATATTAGTTTTATTTCATCATTATGAATTTATTAAAATATTTGTTATCAATAACATTGGTGTTTTTATCAATACTTTCTGTGAACAGCCAGCCGCAAAAAGAAAACTCACTTATAAAACTTGGAAGAGTTAAATACTCGGGGGGGGGCGATTGGTATAATGATCCATCGGCAGATGCAAATTTGCTTAATTATATAAAAACACATACTAATATTCCTGTAGAACCAGTTTATACTTATGTAGATTTGGCAAGCGACAATTTATTCGCATTTCCTATATTATTTTTGACAGGACACGGCAATATGAACTTATCTAATTTAGAAGTGTTAAACCTTCGATCTTATTTAGAAAACGGTGGTTTTCTATACATAGATGACGATTACGGCTTAAAAGAATTTGCTATACGCGAAATGAAAAAGGTTTTCACTAATCAGCAATTTGTAGAACTTCCCTTCAGCCATGGAATATTTAATTGCCATTTTAAGTTTCCTAATGGAGTTCCTAAAATACACGAACACGACAATAACGCCGCCCAAACTTTTGGCTTATTTAGTAAAGGTAGGTTATGTGTTTTATTTACTATAGAATCTAATCCGAGCGATGGCTGGGCAGATGCAAATGTTCACAGCAATCCTCCCGAAGTTCGCGAAAAAGCATTGCAATTTGGAACAAATGTCGTTATCTGGGCATTAACAGAATAGTTTTTTCTAACTACAACAAATACGATGTTACTTATTTTATGTTTCTATTCATCTATACTCAATACGGCTAAAAATGCTTCTTGTGGGATTTCTATGTTTCCTACTTGTTTCATTCGTTTTTTACCTTCTTTTTGTTTCTCTAATAATTTTCGTTTGCGTGTAATATCGCCGCCATAACATTTTGCTATTACATTTTTACGCATTGCTTTTACTGTTGTTCTTGCAATTACTTTAGCACCAATAGCGGCTTGAATAGCAACTTCAAACATTTGACGAGGAATTAATTCTTTTAATTTAGAACAAAGTTTCTTTCCCCATTCGTAGGACTTACTTTTGTGAACTATTGCAGAAAGAGCATCTACAGGGTCACCATTCAATAAAATATCTAACTTAACTAAATCTGATTTTTGATATTCTTTAAACTCATAATCCAGCGAAGCATAGCCGCGTGTAATAGATTTTAGTTTATCATAAAAATCAAAAACAATTTCCGATAAAGGAATCTCCCAATATAAATCCACTCTATTTTCTGATAAATATACAGTATTTGTTGTTATTCCTCTTTTTTCAATACATAGTTTCATAATATTTCCTACATATTCGCTTGGAGTAATTGTTTCGGCTTTAAGAATCGGTTCGTGTATTTCAGATATTTCAACGGGCGGCGGAAGTTGAGCAGGATTTTCTACATAAACGATGTCGCCATTTGTTTTAATAACTTTATACTGCACGCTTGGAACAGTTGTTACAATATTTTGTTGGAACTCTCGTTCTAATCTTTCTTGAACTATTTCCATGTGCAATAATCCTAAAAAACCACAACGAAAACCAAATCCTAACGCTGATGATGTTTCAGGTTCATAACTAACAGCCGAATCATTTAAAACCAATTTACCAAGTGCTTCACGAAGATTTTCAAAGTCATCTGTGCTTGTCGGATATATACCACTAAATACCATTGGCTTAACAATCTTAAATCCTGCAATAGGTTCAGCACAAGGTTTTTTGAAATGTGTCACTGTATCGCCGACTTTTGTATCTTTTAGATTTTTGATATTAGCAATAAAATATCCAACCTGCCCTGCTTTTAGTTCATTTGTCGGAACTCTTTTCATTTGCATAATTCCTACTTCTTCTACTTCATAACTATTATCTGTTTGCATAAATTTAATTACATCACCACTCTTCATTACACCATTAAAAACACGCACATTAACAATAACACCACGATATGAATCATAAATAGAATCATAAATTAAAGCAGATAAAGGAGCATCATAATCGCCCTTCGGTGGCGGAATTCGTTCAACAATAGAATCCAAAACCTCTACTATCCCTACACCTGTTTTTGCTGATATTTGCAGTATTTCATTTTCATTACAACCCAATAAATCCACAATTTGCTTTTTAACATTTTCTATAGTTGTTTGTGCGGCGGGCAAGTCAATTTTGTTTATAACAGGTATAATTTCTAAATTATGTTCAATTGCTAAGTAAAGATTACTAATTGTTTGTGCTTCTATTCCTTGACTTGCATCAACAATTAGCAATGCACCTTCACAAGCAGCCAACGAACGAGACACCTCATAACTAAAATCAACATGCCCCGGCGTATCTATTAAATTAAAAACATATTTTCCATTTTCTAAATTATTTTTATTATAATTATATTCCATTTGGATGGCGTGTAATTTAATAGTAATTCCTCTTTCTTGCTCTAATGGATTGGTATCAAGTATTTGATTATTAGTCATTTCTCTTGCGGAGATAGTTTTTGTTACCTCAAGCAATCTATCTGCGAGTGTTGATTTTCCGTGGTCTATATGTGCGATTATGCAGAAGTTTCTAATATTTTTCATAACAAATAAGTTTAAAGATTACAAAAATAATAATAAAAAACAAGAAAATTATATATAGTTTCTTATTTTGTTATTACAATATATGCCATACCGAACTTATTCCAGAATCTACTAAATTATCATAACATAAAAAAAAGCAGAACTTTTTTGTTCTGCTTATGTTTTTTTGATGCACAATTTGGTTATTTATTGCATTTCTTTTGGCAACCTTCACCATCTTTTTTATTTTCTTTGCTGCACGCTTTTTTCTCTGCAGCGTTGCAAGGTTTATTACAACCTGCTTTTGCATCTTTTTTAGTGCTACAACCCGCTTTTGCATCTAATTTTGCATCTGCTTTGTTAAGCACTGCTACCAATTCTTCTTCTGAAACGACTGCTTTGTCGTATTCTACTTGAACAGATTGGTCTTTCATATTTACATTAACCTTCTCTACACCTTTTGTGCTTTTTAAGGTTTTTTCTACTTTGTTTTTGCAATTATTACATTCTATATTTGCTTTTAGATTTGTTTTTTGAATGTCTTTAGCAAAAACTGACACTGTTAGTAAGCAAAAAAATATTGCTACTGATACGATTTTATTGAACATTGGTTCACCTTTTATATTGTTAATTAAAATAAAATTCTTTTTTAATTTCTTACTTATTTAGTTAGACATAAAAATAAGTAAAAGGTTTAAATAAATTACATTAGATACAAAAATAACTAAAAAGATTTAAATATTGTTATATTAAAATAACATTTTTTTTCTATTTATTATAATAAATTATTGCATATATTCATTAAATTATTGACGCATAGTCCTTCATCTTCTAATAATAAATCTACTTGTCCGTGTTCTACAAAATGGTCATCTATGCCAATAATTTTAATGTTATTTTTATATTTTTTTTCTATAAAGTATTCGCATATAGCAGAACCGAATCCGCCTTGTTTTTGTCCGTCTTCGATTGTTATAATGTTATTATATTGAGTTGCAATTTTATCTAAAAGTTCAGTATCAAGTGGTTTTACAAAACGTGCATTCATAATACCGATTTTTATATTCTTTTTTTCTAATTCATCAGCAGTTTTATTAGCAACATTGACCATTTTGCCGAGTGCAATTATACAAATATGTTTTCCTTCTTTTAGCATTTCGCCTTTGCCGAGTGGTATATTTGGAGCAATTTCATTAGCAGTATTATAATTTAGATAATTAGAAATAACCTTTCCTCTTGGATAACGAATAGCAACACAACAATTTTTATAATCGTATATAGCAGAATATAGCATTTGGCAAAGTTCTTTATCATCTTTAGGCGACATTACTATCATATTTGGAATCATTCGCAAATATGCTAAATCAAATGTGCCGTGATGTGTAGCACCATCTTCGCCGACTATACCTGCTCTGTCTATAGCAAATACAATATGTAATTTTTGCAATGCACAATCGTGAATTATGTTATCAAAAGCACGCTGCAAAAAAGAAGAATATATAGCAACAATAGGCGTAATTTCTTTTGTAGCCATACCTGCAGCAAATGTAACAGCATGTGATTCAGCAATACCAACATCAATAACTCTATCAGGAAACTTTTCTGCTAATATAGTAAGTCCTGTTCCTTCGACCATAGCAGCAGATACAACAACTAATTTATTATCTTTTTTAAATAATTCTAACATTGCGTTGCCGAAAACATCTTGATATTTTATATCATTTCCGTTCCCGTTTTCATTTACAGATAGTCCTGTTGTTTGATTTATGCTTTCTACAGAATGCAATTTATATGTATCTTTTTCTGCTAAATCGTAGCCCTTTCCTTTTTCTGTAATTATGTGTAAAAAGATAGGTCCGTTTAGTTTTTTTATGTTATTTAATATCTTAACTAATTTGAAAATATTATTCCCGTTAATAGGTCCAAAGTAATTAAAACCTATTGCTTCAAACAACATACCAGGCGTTATAAATGACTTAAAACTTCCTTCTGCTTTAGATATTAATCTTCTTATAATATCACCTTTACTACCTGCTTTTCCTAATGTTTCCCAAATAGTATCCTTCCAATACTGAACCCTTTGTGATGAAAATATCTCATTAAAATAATTAGAAAACGCAGATATATTTTTATTTATAGATATGTTATTGTCGTTCAAAATTACTATTAAATCCTTTTTCAAATATCCTGCATTATTTAATCCTTCATAAGCAAGCCCGCCCGTTAAAGAACCATCACCTATAACAGCAATAAATTTATTTTTATTTTCTGTGCTATTATTTAATTCATTTTTTAATATATCATTAGCCACCGACATACCTAATGCTGCAGAAATACTTGTGCTTGCGTGTCCTACGCCGAAAGCATCATATACACTTTCGCTCATTTTCAAAAACCCTGATATACCTCCTTTTTGCCGAATAGTATTTAATTTACTTTTACGTTCAGTTAATATTTTGTGTGGATAACTTTGATGTCCTACATCAAATATTATTTTATCTTGTGGAGTGTTAAATACATAATGAAGTGCAACAGTTAGTTCTACAACACCTAATCCTGCTCCTAAATGCCCTCCTACTTTTGTTATTTCGTCTATCATAAATGAGCGAACTTCCTTACATAATAAAGGCAATTGTCTTTCTTCTAATTTTCTTAAATCTGTTGGATTATCTATTTGTGTCAGTATTTTATATTGTTTCAATTTTGTTATTATTAGTAATTTTTCTAATATAGATTACAAATATACGCAAAAAGATTGAAAAATTGTGTAATTCCTTGTTAAATAACATAAAAAAACAGGCAGGACAAGTCCTGCCTGAAAACGTTTTTTTGTTTTTTTTTGTGGTGACAGTTTTCACCACTTATTTCACAACATTAAAGGGATATTATATTCCCTTTCTAAGGGTATTCATATACCAGATGACGTTATTATCGTCAACGATATAAATCCAATACAACCCATTTGCAAGGTCGCTATAAGTTATAGTAGTTCCTGGGTTGTTGTCTTCTTTAGCATAAAAATTATCAAAAGTGATAGTGTTTGCTACTGGACCACCATACGCATCAGATAATTCAAGTGTATTGCCTATGTTAGCAAATAAACTTGCTGCTTGCCCTGAATGTGTTTCATTAAGAACAACATTGCCCGTTGATACATCCATGATTTTAAGAGTAAAATATACTCCGTTCCACCATATAGTAATGGAGGTATCATTAATTTCTGGTGCGTTAATACCACCTGAAGTTAACCTATTGTAATTGCTTGGTATATACCAAACAGTGTCAATATTTTGGTTACAATCAGTTATTACACCGAATCTTGGAACACCGTAATTTCTATGAATATCTATTCTCTTATAGATATTAGAAGTAGCACTACACTCTATTAGTTCTGTAGTTACTTTCTCGGATATTCCGATATACTTGCCAAAATCATCAAGATTAAATTGGCTAGTATTTTGTGCTTTTATAGATATAGCACAGCAAATAAACGCCATAAAGGCAGCGAGGAATTTACTCATTGGCACCTCCTGTTAGTAAGTTTGTTGAAGAATTAAATATAATTGTTTGTTGTGAAACAATATTTCCATCTACCTTGAATTGAATTAAATAAGGTGTATTAGATGGAACAACGGGGATAGATTGATATGAATTGCTTCCTGCAACATCAATATCTTTGAGTAATAATTTACCCGTTCCTAGTTCATAAATATCGCACTTTGTGTTTGTAGACGCTTTGACTTGCAAATTGTTTCCAGGTAACAAATTAAAATGAAACGTAGAAAATTCTACTTCATCATAGTTTGTTTCGCTTGCAAGTTTATACCATCCACCTCCACCTCCACCTAATGGCTTTTTACCTGATGTAGTGGTTTCCCCAGAACAACTTCTATGTTCTTGGTATAGTGGGGCACCATTACCATTCTTTCTCCAAGTTTCAGTTCTTGATTGTTCGCCAGTAGGATTACCATTATTATCATAGCAATCTATATATTCTACCGTCACATAATAAGTTTTTTTGCTTGTAGCAGCGAATACATTATCTGGGCTTATAAAGAGCATTGTGCCTACCACAGCACAAACTATTAACACTCTAATAGTGCTTTGCGATAAATTTCGCATAAAAAAACTCCGTTATATAGTTTAAAAAAAGCCGTTACGATGCATCAGTCAATAATTTTTTATTCCGGCTGTATTCCCGATGCAAGTAGTGACTACCATTTTCCTTTTTATAAAATAATCACGCAAATATATAAAGTTTTGGTCACTCATTTCTATCATAAAACTATTTTGCGTAATAGATACTTTTAAATGTGTATCTAAACATGCACGGGTCTTTTAATAAATGTAGTTTGGCTGTGCCACACCAAATTAGAAAATATTTTTTTAGTATTCTTGCAGTTCCGAGTGCAGTATTAATTTACTTTAACTGCAACGTTTGAAGGCAAATTTAAACACCTAATATTATATTTTCAATCAACTACGAAATTAAAAATCTCATATAAAAGGATGCTAATACTTTTTCTTTAAAATATGCGTTTGACACAACTTTTTGTCGTAACTTTTATACTTTAAGATAATCCAATCTCTGATTTTTTATTTCAACAAAAAAGACCAATATATTCAAAAAAACGATTTCTCTTACTTTCCAGTTATCTACTTTATCAGTTCAATTCGGCTATTATTGGAATCCTGTTTTTATCGTTTAGTAATAGCAAATTTCACAATATTACATTCATCCCGTTTAGAACTTCAATTTCGGTTTGTAAATTTCAGAGAACTGCACGTTTTTAATTACAAAAATAAAGAGAAAAAACGAAGCACACAAGTCAAATTTCAACATTTTTTGTATAAAATTATACATTTTTTTTGTATAAAATTATACATTTTTCCAATCTGTCATTCCGAACTTGGTTCGGAATCCCCTGATATTATGCGAGGGGATGCTGAAATAAATTCAGCAAGACAGGGATAATCGGAGTAATATATTTCTATTTATATAGATTCAAAAAATTATCACGCCAAGATTCAAAGTTATCTTCTGCAATATGTTTTCTTGCTTCGTCCATGAGCCATAAATAAAAAGCAAGATTCTGCATACTCGCTAATTGCAAACCAAGTATTTCATCGGCAATCGTTAGATGACGCAAATAACCTAATGTAAAGTTCTGGCTTGCATAATTATTAAGATTAGCATCAATCGGTTCATCTGAAAAACGAAATCTATTGTTGCGAATATTAAACTTTCCGCTTGTAGTAAATATCTGTCCATTGCGTGCATTTCGGGTCGGCATAACGCAATCAAACATATCAATACCTCTACTTATTGCTTCTAATAGATTTTCGGGAGTTCCTACTCCCATAAGGTATCGTGGCTTATCTTTTGGCATATAATCAGTGCAAATATCTACCATTTCATACATTACATCTGAAGGTTCGCCAACAGATAAACCACCTATTGCATAACCATCAAATCCAATTTCAACCATTCTTACAATGTATTCTTTACGCAAATCTTTATACATACTTCCTTGCCCGATACCGAACTGAAATTGTGGAAAATTATAAATTGGCGGCGTATTTAAAAAGTGTTTTCTACTTAAATTAGCCCAATGCAAAGATAATTCAACAGAGCGACAAACATAATCGTAATCAGCAGGATAAGGCACGCATTCATCTAATACCATCATTATATCAGAACCAATAATTCGCTGTGTATCAACAACCGATTCAGGCGAAAAGAAATGTGTAGAGCCGTCTATATGAGATTTAAACTGCACACCATCGTTGCTCAACTTCCTTAAATCTTGCAAAGAAAATACCTGAAACCCGCCACTATCTGTAAGTATTGGTCGTTCCCATTTCATAAAATTATGCAGTCCTTCAAAATGTTTTAATACATCATTTCCAGGTCGCAAATATAAATGATATGTATTTCCTAAAATTATTTTTGTATCAATTTCTAATAAATCTTTTGGAAAAGTTGCTTTTACTGTTCCTTGTGTTCCTACGGGCATAAAGATTGGAGTGGGTATATTACCGTGTGCTGTATGTATTGTTCCGAGCCGTGCTTTTGATTTTGTGCTTATTTTATGTAATTCGAAGAAGTTCATAGTATTATTTGTTTTTTTGCAATATAACATTTTTATGGGAACATCTAACGCTGTCCTGCTGAACTTGGTTAAGTATCTCCTAATTATCAATTAGTATTACTATAATATTTTCTGCGAAACTGAATATGCAAATACTGAATATTTTTAAAAGTGTGTAAAATACTTCACATTTCCGATTGTATAAGTTACATAATTAGTTTACATTTTTTTATTTTGATTATTAAAAAAATAGATATAAATAGTAAATAAATTATGGCAACTAGCAATAAAAGAATTATCTCTA